>PLBW01000081.1 GCA_003135475.1 Acidobacteriaceae bacterium | reverse complement strand
GCCGACAGGATGGTGCCGAGCTTTAAGGTCCACAGGATGTCTCCAGGGACACGTTCCGACAGTTTTGGGGGGACAAGCTCGGCGATTAGAACGTAGTGTCCCCGAGTCGTGTCCGTCGAAGCTGCCAGGACGTTGGCTTCAAAGGAATGGTGCAGGCCTTCCGATTTCTCCGCGGCGGAGGCGTCGCCAAGAACGCGTTCGGGAATCGGCTGTCCCGAAAGCACATGACCGTTGGCATCCACCAGCCAGAATTTCGAGCGCTTCGGCAACGACAGACTATCGAGTAACTGTGACAGTCCGATCTGGCCTTGCTGCTCGTACACTTTCGCTGCATAATCGGCCAAAACCGGCATTTCGCGGCGTTCGGGCTGGATCCACCATGGATGCTCGGAAGAAATGCGGTGTTGAATGCGGAGATACAGCGCTCCCAGCAGCACCGCTTGCGCAAGCCAGAAGGGAAGGAAAATTTTCCAGAACAGGCGCCGGTTCATATCCTGCTCTTCTCGGGCGTCTTGGCCGCCAGGAAATAGCCGGTTCCGCGAATGGGCCGGATCAACTCCTCGGTGCCCGGACAGGCGCCCAGCTTCTTGCGCAGCCGGCTGACGTGAACATCAACGCTGCGATCGAATATGTTCAAAGGTCGCCCCAGCGCTACTTCGGCGATTTGCTCTCGGGTGACGACGTTGCCGGCGTTGCGCAGCAGCAATTCCAAAACGTTGAACTCCACCGAGGTGAGATCGACCGGCGTACTTGAACAGGTGACCGTGCGCATTCCGAGCGACATGCTGATTTCACCCACGCTGAGGACTTCGTCGTGATCGGTGCGCGCGGTCGAGGCTGGCGCCGCTTCGCGCGTCCTGCGAAATATGGCGCGTATCCTGGCCACCAGTTCGCGCGGATCGAAAGGCTTGGCCAGGTAGTCATCGGCGCCGATTTCAAGGCCCAGAATTCGGTCGACCGCTTCTCCCCGNNGTGCCGCCCGGCAGCATCACGTCGAGGATGATCAACTCATGATCGTTGGACAAAGCGGCGCTCAATCCCGAGGCTTGATCGTAGGCTGCATCCACATGAAAGCCTTCGCCTTCCAGAAAGCGTTTCAGCAGATTTACCAGGCCGTGGTCGTCATCGACGATGAGCAGACGATTCACCGGATTCATTCTGCCTTTTCCCACGCGTGCGTGCGGTGAAGAATTGTTTCGGGATGTATTTGTATCCTTCACAAAACTTAA
This sequence comes from Acidobacteriaceae bacterium, assembly GCA_003135475.1. GTDB lineage: Bacteria > Acidobacteriota > Terriglobia > Terriglobales > Acidobacteriaceae > Bog-257. Next base: position 2,536 of record PLBW01000081.1, on the reverse strand, counting down.
CTTTCCTTCACCCTCTCTTAACGGCTCCCCTTACCCCCATCCGGTCTAATAGTATGAGTTAATAGTACTGCAATGTACGGGGCAAGTTGCCTGTATGCGGTATGGGCGAGCGGGATTGCATCTCTGTAAGGATGGGTCCGCGCTATTCAGGAGGAGTTAGTGAAGACACGGGCATTGTGGGGACTGGGCCTGATACTGGCGATTTGTGCGGCGCTTGCCGGTTGCAGTTCACAGCAGGCGAAAAACGCGAAAGCCAGTACCCCGCCGCCGCCAATTCCGGTTGGGGTTGCCATCGTTAAACAGGGCGATTTTAATGTCTATCTCAACGGATTAGGTTCGGTTCAGGCATTCAACACGGTTTCGCTGAAGACCCGCATTGACGGACAGATCATGCAGGTGAACTTTCGCGAGGGCCAGGACGTGAAAAAAGGAGCCCTGCTGCTCGTCATTGATCCGCGTCCCGATGAGGTGGCTTTGGCGCAGGCGCAGGCCAACCTGCAGAAGGACGAAGCCCAGTTGAACAACGCCAAAGCGCAATACGACCGCAACAAGGTCCTCTACGAACAAGGGGTCATCGCCAAGCAGGACCTGGACACCTTACAGGCGTCGTTCGGGACCTTCGAAGGCACCATCGCCTCCGACAAAGCTGCCATTAAGAATGCCGAACTGAACCTGACCTATTGCTACATCAAGTCTCCCATTGACGGACGAGTCGGGCTGCGCCAAGTCGATCCCGGGAATTACGTCACCGCATCAGGTGGAACAGCACTGCTCGTGATCACGCAGCTTCATCCCATCGCCGTAATATTCACGATTCCCCAAGACCAGTTGCAACAAGTCCGCGACCACATGCGCCAGGGCTCATTAGACGTGGACGCCTATAGCAGCGACGACAAGACCAAGCTGTCCGCCGGTAAACTGCTGACCATCGACAACCAGATCGATGCGACGACGGGTACGGTTAAGTTGAAGGCGGTCTTCGACAATCCCGACAACAATCTTTGGCCCAACCAATTCGTTAATGCTCACCTGTTGCTGGAGGTCCGCAAAAACGCCATCACGGCGCCGGCCGCTGCGCTGCAACGCGGTCCCGACGGCACGTTCGCCTACGTGGTGGACGCCAACAATACCGTACAAATGAGGCCGCTGCAGATCGCTCTCACCCAAGGGAGCACGGCGGTAGTCACATCGGGCCTGCAAGCCGGCGACAAAATTGTGACCGATGGGCAAGAAAAGCTGCAAGTAGGAAGCCGCGTGGCTCCGCAAGCACCCGCCCGTCAGAATCAGAGCAGCGGCAACATCGGATCGCAGACATGAGTATTTCGCGGCCATTTATTCTTCGGCCCATCGCCACCTCGTTACTGATGACGGGGCTGTTGCTGGTGGGCATCGTCGCCTACCGGCAACTACCGATCTCCGCTCTTCCGCAGGTGGACTATCCGACCATTCAGGTCGTGACCTTTTACCCGGGCGCCAGCCCCGATGTGACCGCGTCTTCGATCACGGCGCCGCTGGAGCGCCAGTTCGGTGAACTTCCCGGTCTCAGCCAGATGACTTCGAGCAGTTCGTTCGGAGCTTCGGTCGTCACTTTGCAATTCACCCTGGAAGAAAACATTGATGTCGCCGAGCAGGAGGTGCAGGCGGCTATCAATTCTGCGCAGACCTACCTGCCCGCCGATCTGCCGACTCCGCCGATTTACAGCAAAGTGAATCCGGCCGACGCGCCCATCCTGACGCTGGCAATGACCTCCGACAGCATGCCGCTTCCGCAGGTGGAAGATCTGGCGGACACGACCTTCGCGCAAAAGATTTCTCAGTTGCCTGGCGTCGGCCTGGTAAGCATCAGCGGTGGGCAAAAACCTGCGGTTCGCATCATGGCAAACCCAACGGCGCTGGCTTCGTACGGTATGAGCCTGGAGCAACTGCGCAGCGTGATCGCCCAGGTGAACGTCGATCAGGCGAAGGGGCAGTTGCAAGACAACCGGCAGGCCTTCACTATCGGCGCGAACGACCAGTTGCTGAGTCCGCAGGGTTACGCCGACACCATCGTCGCCTACAAGAACGGCAATCCGGTGCGCTTGTCCGACGTCGCCAAGGTAATCACGGGTCCGGAAAATGTAAACCAAGCAGCGTGGATGAACAACACGCCGGCGGTCATCCTGAACATTCAGCGGCAGCCGGGCGCCAACATCATCAAGGTGGTAGATAGCATCAAGCTGCGGCTGAAACAGTTGCAATCGAACCTGCCCGCCTCGGTGAAGGTCACAGTCCTGACCGACCGCACCAACACCATCCGCGCCAGCGTCAAAGATGTTCAGTACGAAATGATGCTCACCATTGTGCTGGTGGTGTTGGTGATCTTCGTATTCTTGCGTACTTTGTCGGCGACCATCATCCCCAGCATCGCCTTGCCGCTGTCGCTGCTGGGCACCTTTGGGGTGATGTACCTGCTGGGCTATTCCCTCGACAACCTTTCGTTGATGGCCTTGACCATTTCCACCGGCTTCGTGGTGGACGACGCCATCGTGATGATCGA
>PLBW01000028.1 GCA_003135475.1 Acidobacteriaceae bacterium | reverse complement strand
TGGCACGTGCAGGCCCTGCAAACGGCCCTCGACCTGACCGCCGGCAAGGAATACGTGCTCAAGTTCCAAATCAAGGCCTCCGAGAGCCGCAACGTCACAGTGTCCGCGATGGTTGACCAGGAAGACTGGCACACCATCGGCCTTTCCGAGTCGATTTCAGTTGGGCAGGAGTTCCAGAAGCAGGAATTTGTGTTCAAGGCCGAAAATGTTGCGGCGAACAAGAACCGCATCAGCTTGACATTTGGCGACGCCAAAGGAACCGTCACGGTCAAGGACATGACGCTCACCGCGAAGTGAGGCATTGGCACGGTGAGAATTCGTCGATCACCCACGGCTTGCGATACGTCTCTCGCCGGAAATGCTTCATCGCTTCGGGGTTGTCGACGACGTGTTCTGTTTTGGGATCAATGGCGAGCCGCTGGCCGCCGATCGTAAAGGCCAAACGCGTTCGCGTCGAGGTCCGACACGGAGGCCGGTGTGGGGCCGCCATCAACGCGCCGCCGGGCGCGGCGTTTCGCTTGCTGCTGGTCGGTAGACCGCGCGAATCTCTGAATTACTTTGACGGCGATAATGCAGCGGGACCAGGCTGATTTGCTGGCCAGTCGTCAATCATCACATGGTCTTTCGGATTCAATTCACGCTTGGACAACCACTCGACAGAATAGCTGCTGCCCGCCGTGTCCATTACAGACAGCCCATCGGGAGCAGCTTAAAAAAGGGATATATCGAGACTGCGACCTTCACCCGCCCACGCTCGTGGTAATGAACGAAGTTGCACCGGCGGCTGGTCTCTTGAGGGGGGCCAATGCTACAATGCGCTCGCCGCTTGTCTTGAGCCGATTCCGGCATTGAGCCTCCGATGCACCAAACCGCGTACGCGCAGCTTTCGGTCCGTTTCCGTCAACTCGACCCGGCCGACGGCCAATATGCGACCCGCTTCGTCGAGCTGCTGCTCGAAACAGCCCAGACGCTTGGGGCCAGCGACATCCATTTGCAGCCAATGCCCGATGGGCTCGAGCTGCGGCTGCGGCTCGACGGAGTGCTGCAATCGGTCGGCATGTTTCCCGCGGGCATGGCGGCCAACATCGTCGCGAGGCTCAAGGTGCTCGCCGACCTACTGACCTATCGCACCGACGTGCCGCAGGAGGGTCGGATCCGCGCCGCCGGGGCGGTCGAGATGCGGGTCAGCTCATTTCTGACGCTGTACGGCGAGAAGGCCGTCGTGCGTTTGTTTGCCGTGGGGCGGTTCCTCGACCTCGAGGATTTGGGTTTGCCCGGCGAATTGACCGTTCGCTTGCGGCAGCTTTTGGCCGAGACCTCGGGGGCCATTCTCATCACCGGCCGGCAGGGAGTGGCAAGACGACAACCGCCTATGCCTGTCTGCGCGAGCTGGTCGCCTCGTCCGGCGCGGGCCGCAGCATCGCCTCACTGGAAGACCCGATCGAAACTGCGATCCCCGGCGTCGCCCAATCGCAAGTGAACCCGGCAGCCGGATTCGATCTCGCCACGGGACTCCGCTCGCTCATGCGGCAAGACCCCGAGGTGATCATGGTCGGCGAGATTCGNNCGCGACCGGACAAGCCGAGGTGCTTGGGCTCCTTGTCGCTCGGGTCGAATTTGATCCGGTCGACAGCACCATCTCCATTTCCTTCCGCTCGTCGGCCATCAAGGCGCTGGCCGAAGCCAACATCGAGGACGCCGCATGATTATCATCAAACGCAAGGTTGAGCTGCATCGCACCACCCACGGCCAACGCCGCATTTCGATCCACGCCGCCGACGTGCCCGCGCCCGTCGAACCGGGTCGCGTCCCACGGGTTTCCCGCTTGATGGCGCTGGCCATCCGTTTCGACCGGCAACTACGGACCGGCGAAGTCTCCGACGTGGTGGAATTGGCCCGCCTCGGCCACATCACCCAGCCCCCCGTCACCAAAATCCTTAACCTCTCGCTCCTGGCTCCGGACATTCAGGAATCTCTTCTCTTCCTGCCCCGCGTGACTGCCGGCAAGGCCCCAATGCACGAGAAACTGCTCCGGCCAGTCTCGGCCGAGACTGACTGGGCCAAACAATGAGAAATGTGGCAGAACCTGTAAGGCGGGCTCGCCGCACACAGAAGCGCGGGGCCGAGCTGAACGAGGTGCACCAGAATGATTGACCTAGTAAAAATCGTCGCAAGTCGTTACGAATCTTCAAGAAACGAGCACTTCCATAGTTGTGGGACGGCCATTCCGCCCACTATATTCAGAACGGAGATTGGTCATGAGCGCAAAGTCTAAAATCGAATGGACGGATGCCACTTGGAACCCCGTGCGCGGTTGCACGAAGGTCAGTCCAGGCTGCGTCCATTGCTACGCCGAGACTTTTGCGGAACGTTTCCGCGGTGTGCCAGCGCATCCCTACGAACAGGGGTTCGACTTGCGACTCGTGCCGGAAAAACTGGCAGAGCCGCTCACCTGGTCGAAGCCACAGATGGTATTCGTTAACTCGATGAGCGACCTGTTCCACCATGATGTCCCCGATGCGTACATCGAGACCGTCACTCGCGTGATGGTGAAGGCGAATTGGCACACTTACCAGGTTCTTACAAAGCGTTCCGAACGGCTTCACGATCTGCTGCGATCGAAGCTCGCCTTCGCCGCCGCGATGCCGCATATTTGGTGGGGCGTAAGCGTCGAGAATCGAAAGCATGGCTTGCCGCGAGTCGACCATCTGCGCGAAGCCAATCCCGCAATGGCGTTCTTGTCTATTGAACCATTGCTCGAAGACCTCGGCGACTTCACGCTTGGGGGTATCAACTGGGTCATTGTAGGCGGTGAGAGTGGGGCAGGTGCTCGACCGATGGCGTCTGAGTGGGTTCTGAGTATCCAACGTCAATGCGCTAAAGCAAAAGTTCCTTTCTTCTTCAAGCAGTGGGGCGGTGTTCGCAAGAAGCGAACTGGGCGTTTGCTGGATGGACAAACCTACGACGAGATGCCACCGACAACCCTGAGAGTCCTCTCGGCATGAACCTGCAAATCACCTGACCGAATCGCTACGTGCCGATGTCCATCCACTCCGGATGGTAGTCCTTCCAGATGCCCGTTCCGGCCGAGATCTGGCGGACGGGAGCGTCTTCGGCGTGCTTGGCGGTACGTACCCACTCCCAGGCGTGCAGGATTTCGGAGCTGTCGAAATAGTGCGTCTCGGCCTCAAGAATCGCTGCGCCCGCAGTGACGATCGCCACAATCTCTTCCCACTTGTCGGCGCCCACCACTGCCATGCGCGCGATGTGGTCGGTGTGCTTCTGCAGAAACCGCATCTCCTCCCAGCGCGCTCCCCAGTCGGCGCCGTGCATCTGCGAAAGGTCGGCGAGAATGCCGATGGGCTTGTGTTTGCGCTGGGCAATCACGATTTC
>PLBW01000036.1 GCA_003135475.1 Acidobacteriaceae bacterium | reverse complement strand
GACAAGGTGTTTCGGTTCGAACCGGAAAATCTTGGATCTTTCGACGCAAGCTCCGAGCACAACTGTGGATTCTGGAAGAAGCTATACCCAGCCGTTCTAACCAGGTAGGTGCTAGGCACCCGCATATTCAGCCTGTCATTCATCAAAACATCGTACACCCGCAATATCAATGACTTGGCACCAAGCTCGATTGGTGACGTTCCGGTAAGATTCTTGCCATGTTTTTTTCACTCACCGTGGAGTGGCTTGGGGCGCTTTCTTCTTCGCCTTGGCAATCCCCACACTGGCGAGAGCCCTTCGTGCCATGTGCGAGTCGGACAGCAAGTTGCCGTTCTCGCGGCAGCAAGGTTTTCCCGGCAGAGCGCCGCAGGTCGGACATTCAACATCTTGTGCTTTGTCGTTCATCGCAACGGTGTAGCGAGCGCAGTAGTCAACTGCCGATCATAGCCTAGTTCACCACCGATTCCGTACTTTACCGCCAAGAAGCCTCGAAGCTTTGGCGGCGCGGTCCCTGCTATTTCCTGCCAAGTCTAGATTCTTAGTTTTGTCCGCAACTCAAGCGGTTTCAGACACTTCCTTACTGCGTACCAGGCATCCGCCAGGTCCGGCCTTCGAGCGTCCCGACAACACCTTGCCGCCCGCAGCAGGAGCCCCCACCACCCCTTGCGAAAATCGTTAGCACAAAAGGGGAAGAGCCGTGACGTGCGTCACAGATTTTATGAACAGTGGTGCGTATTGCTGTGCAAAAAAGGGCGTGCGAGGTGCGAGTCGGACAGCAGGTTATTCAACAGCCCTTTGCGCTATGTGTGTTCACAGGTTCAAAGACTCGTGCTGGGGCTATCGCTCATATCGTCCGCTCTGCGCCCATTGTTGAACCTCCTCGGCCACGGAGAAGAGTACCAGAGCAATACGTGGGCTTGCGTCTAGCGTCGGCCCGTTCAAATCCGGCGGTATCTGGTGCGACATGTTAGCCTTTTTGCACTCGATATTCTCACGGGGATTTCATGAATGACTCTTACCCGACACATGTTGACCTCCAGGTAATGGCTAAACAGATCATGCTGGAGCACGGCTTTGAGCCGGATTTTTCCGCGACGGTTCAGAAGCAACTGGCGGCTATCAAGTCGCGGCCGCCGTTGACAGCTCCGTCTTCCAAGGATGTGCGCGACCTGCGTAACCTGCTCTGGTCGTCGATTGATAACGACACTTCGCGCGATCTGGACCAGATTGAAGTAGCGGAGCGGCTCGCGAGCGGGGATGTCAAGGTGATGGTCGGCATCGCAGACGTAGACACGTTTGTGGCGAAGGCCTCTCCGATTGATGACCATGCGGCGAAGGAGACAACGACGGTTTATACCGGGGTGCGCAACTTCCCGATGCTGCCGGAGGAGCTTTCGACCGGGGCATCGTCGCTGCTTGAGAACCAAGACAGGTTGGCGGTGGTCACCGAGTTTGTAGTGGGCGCTGACGACAACGTGAACTCAGGGACCGTGTATCGGGCGCTCGTGCGAAATAAGGCACAGCTCATGTACAACGCTGTGGGGAGCTGGCTGGAGGGGACGATGGCGGCCCCGCCGAAGGTGGCCGCATCTGGCGAGTTGCAAGAGCAACTCAGGTTACAGAACGATGTCGCACAGGCGCTGAAGAGACAGCGCTTTCTCCACGGGGCCCTGAATATTGATACGAATGAAGTACTTCCAGTAGTGCTGAACCAGCAGGTGGTGGATATCGCAAAACAGGAGAGGAATCATGCCACGGATCTGATCGAGGATTTCATGATTGGGGCCAATGGTGTTGTGGCGCGACTCCTCGAGAAGGTCTCTTCGCTGCGGCGCATCGTAAGAACTCCAGAGCGGTGGGACCGGATTGTTCAACTGGCGGCGGCACGGGGTGAGACTTTGCCGGCGCAACCTGATTCCAAGGCACTCAACGATTTCTTGCTTAAGCGCAAGGCCGCTGATCCGGACCACTTTGCGGATCTGTCCCTGGCTGTCATCAAGCTGATTGGGCCGGGCGAGTATGTGCTGGAGCGTCCAGGCGATCCGGAGCAGGGGCACTTCGGTTTGGCGGTTCAGGATTACACGCATTCCACGGCGCCAAACCGAAGGTTTGCTGATATTGTCACACAGAGGTTGGTCAAGACCTTCCTGGCGGGGACGGCAGGGCCTTATTCCGACGATGAGTTGGCTGGCATCGCGAGAAACTGTACCTTAAAGGAAGATGCGGCGCGAAAAGTTGAGCGCGAGATGTCAAAACGGCTGGCGGCGGTCGCGATGAGCCCGCGGATCGGCGAAACTTTCGACGCCATCGTCACCGGTGTGACGCCTCACGGGACTTTTGTTCGCGTCATGCATCCTCCCATTGAAGGCCTGTTGGCGCAAGGGAACCAGGGGCTGGACGTCGGTGACAAGTTGCGCGCGAAACTGAAGCGGACTGATGTCCAGCATGGATACATTGATTTTGTCCGCGCTTGAAACCCAGCTATCCATATGACGCGGATTGCATTAAAGGCCCCACGGCGGACCAGCGCCGCGTCTTCCGGATTCTCCTGGCGCGTACGTCAGCTCACCAGATAGTCCATGGCTTCTTCCCGGGTGTCGAAGACGGGAAACTCGCGAGCGGAAAAGCTGCGGACAGATTCATAAAGAGCCTTGGGTAAATTTCCGGCAAGTACCCATGCTGCTCGCTTGATGTGAGGCCTATCAATCGCCGTCGCAATCTTAATGCGTTCGACGGCATTGCGGTTGAACGCCGCACCGCTGAAGTCGGCTACCACCAACACGGAACCCACCGGCTCGCCGGTCACAATCTCCGGAACGCGGTCGCATATCGTTGCCACTTCTTCGGCTTTGCAATCCGTGAAATCCAATAATAATATCCGCTGGTTCCGATGTGTCACAAACCGTACGCAGTCCATAAGCTCTCCTTGTTAGGCATATGCGGTCGCAGCCGTGTAAGGTCGAGGAAGCGTTCACCGTTGAAATGAATCACGTTTGAGGGAGCATTCTGCCATCCACACCATTGTTTTCCATGCGATGTCGCCAAGATACCGGCAATACGAAAGGAAGTCTCTTCATTGGGAATCCTCTCCTTAGCCGGAATCTCCTTTTTGGCCTCGAAAACGGCACCATAGTACACCCCGTAGGGTCAAGAAACTCATCTTGGCTGTCAAGCAATCCGAAGAGACTAGTCGAGCCTGCAAGCCTCGCTGATTAGAGATTTCGCGGCTGTTCTTAAGAACAAGCGCGACGTTGCATGGAGAGAGATAGCAGGTTGTGCACTCGCCAACGACCGGGTTGATCGCTAGATTGTACGCCCTGGAGGCTTTTGCGGAACTTCGATCCGTCGAACTTGGCGGCGATGAGCTTTCGGTACCAGGCCAGCAGCGTATCCGGTTTCGCGACCGCCGCCAATTCTTCCAAGGCTTTCCGTCCGAGCCGGTGGGCGATCTCCGCCAGCGTAGCTTTTTCGGCATTGGATAACCACAACCGGCCTTGGATTTGGGCTCTCAGGATCCGGTTCTCTGCGACCAGATATTCGTTCCTCAGTAGA
>PLBW01000078.1 GCA_003135475.1 Acidobacteriaceae bacterium | reverse complement strand
CAGGAAGCCGGATGCGACATGGTCGTGCCGCGCTCGGCGTTTTCGCAGAACCTGGCGCAGATCCTGCGGCGCCACGGCGCTCCCGAAGAATTGCCCGAGCCCGGACAGTAGGCTGCGAAGCGGTTGACCAGCGGGACTAGCTCCGGCGTTGACTACTGGCAACTGACAACTGACAACTGACTCTCGCTTACAATCAACCCACCGCATGGACCAGCTTCTGACCCCGGTCGCACTTCGCAAACTCCGCCACGCATTGCTCACGTGGTATGAGGAACATCGTCGCGAGCTGCCCTGGCGCCGTGACGCCCATCCCTATCGCGTATGGGTGTCGGAGATCATGCTGCAGCAAACGCGGGTCGCGGCGGTAATGGACCACTACGCGCGTTTCCTGCACAGATTTCCTACCGTGCAAGCCTTGGCTGCCGCCCGCGAGGCGTCTGTGCTGGCGGCGTGGAGCGGCCTCGGCTACTACCACCGCGCGCGACGCATGCACCAGGCGGCGAAGGTGATTGCGCGTGAGCGCAACGAAAGCTTCCCGCGCACGGCGGAAGAGTGGCGCGAGCTTCCCGGCGTCGGGCGCTACACCGCGGCTGCGATCGCGAGCATTGCCTTCGGAGAAGCGGTGGCCGTCGTGGACGGCAACGTCGAGCGTGTGCTCGAGCGCGTGTTTGGAGCAGTCGAGGGAAGGGAAGCGGCGTGGCAGCGGGCCGAATCGCTGCTCGATCGCGAGCGCCCCGGCGACTTCAACCAGGCGATGATGGAGTTGGGCGCCACAGTCTGTACGCCACGAGCGCCGCAATGCCCGATGTGTCCGCTGCATGATTGGTGCATGTCACGCGGAGCCAATCCTGCACGGCCGCAACCGACACGCAAGCGCAAGCAACTTATCTACGGCTTGGCCCGGCGGAACGGTTCAGTGCTGCTGGTGCAGCGTCCGGCGGATGCTTCGCTGATGGCGGGGATGTGGGAACTGCCCGCTTCTTCCGATTCGCCGCACAATGGCAAAGAGCCAGCGGCAACTCTGCGTCATGCCATCACCGATACCGACTATGAAGTGTCGGTATTCACGATCGCGTCCGCGATGTTTCACGCTTCGACGGTCAATGGGAAATGGTTTGCGCGACGGCAATGGGAACGCCTGCCGCTCACTGGGCTTGCCCGGAAAATCCTTCGCCGCTTGCCCGCCTGAGTCCGGCGCGAATTCGGACGAATCCAATACTGTAGCTGCAATTCCTCGGAGGTCTGATCGATGGCTGCATTAAACGCGGGCGTACTCGCTCCAGATTTCACGCTGCCGACTGTGCTGGGACGGCAGGTGTCGCTGCGGCAGGCGCTCGCCAACGGTCCAGTTGTGCTGGTGTTCTTCAAGGTGAGCTGCCCGGTTTGCCAGTATGCTCTTCCTTTTCTGGAGCGCGTGTACCAGGCGAATCGAGCTGCCAACGTCACCGTACTCGGCATCTCGCAAGACAAGGCGCGCGACACCAAGGATTTCCTGCGCGAATACGGCGTCACTTTTCCCGTCGCGCTCGACAATCCGGCGAAGTACACGGTGTCGAATGCTTACGGCTTGACCAACGTGCCCACGATTTTCTACGTCGCTCCGAGCGGCGAGATCGAAGTTTCCTCCGTCGGCTGGTCCAAGGGCGACGTCGAAGCCGTCAACCAGAAGCTGGCCGAGCATCGCGACCAACCGCCCGCCCCGCTGTGGCGCACGGGCGAAGACATCCAAGACTTCCGCGCTGGTTGAGGCTCCAAGAATTGATCTGCGGTCGCGGATCGAAGTTCAGCGCAGCCTTACAATTCTTCGATGGTTACTTTGTCATTGGTGTAGATGCAGATCTTGCCGGCAATCTTCATCGCCTCCTCGGCGATGCGGCGGGGCGGCAGGTCGGTGTGCTCGAAGAGGGCGGTCGCGGCCGCTATGGCATAGGGGCCTCCACTGCCGATGGCGGCGATTCCGGTGTCGGGCTCGATCACGTCGCCCTGCCCGCTGATGAGGAACGTCTGGTTCTGGTCGGCGACCAGCAGCAGGGCCTCCAGCGAGCGCAGCATCTTGTCGGTGCGCCAGTCCTTGGCCAGCTCGACCGCGGCGCGGCCGATGTTGCCGTGATACTGCTCCAGCTTCGACTCGAAACGCGCGAACAAGGAGAATGCGTCGGCGGTGGAACCGGCAAACCCGGCGAGAATCTTGTCCTGATAAAGGCGGCGGATCTTGCGCGCGGAGTGCTTGATGATGCCTTCGCCGAGCGTGACTTGGCCGTCTCCGGCCATCACGACCTTCCCTTCCCGGCGAACACAAAGAACAGTAGTCGAGCGGATCACACGCTTCTGTGCCATGAATGAGGTTGATTATAGCAGCGTTAGAATAGGAATCACGCCGAGTGCTGAGTGAGCGACCCTCAGGCTTCGACGATCAAGGAGCCTTGGCTTTGTAGGCAGCGTCCTACGGTGTATTATTTCGTATTATGGATAAGACGGTCAGCTTTCGAACGGATGCGAAGAAAGTGAAAGCGCTGGATGCCCTTGCGTCCGAGCAGGACCGCGATCGCAGTCACCTGCTCAACCAGGCGATAGACAACTATCTTGACCTACAGCAATACCACGTCGAATTGATCGAAAGGGGCATTCGACAAGCTGACGCGGGAGAACTGGTTGACCACCGCGATGTAGAGAAGATTGTGGCAAAACTACGCCGCAAGAAGTGACCATCCAATGGGCGGAAGACGCGGTCAGGCAGCTCACCGCTGCGCACGCTTATGTTGCCGCCGATAACCCGAGGGCTGCCGACCGGCTGCTGCTCCAGATCACCCAAGCGGTAAAACTGCTCGGCTCGTATCCAAGCGCAGGGCGTGACGGCCGAGTCGCGAATACCCGCGAGCTAGTGATCCCTAACACGCCATACATTGTCGCTTATCGAATCGAGAACCAATTCGTTCAGGTACTGGCGGTGCTGCATGGCAAGCGAAGATGGCCCGAAAGCTTCTAAAACACTTCAGGTATTGGTGCAGCTGAACAGTAGTGCCGTCGGCTGAAGCCGGCTCGGTCTTTAGAATTCACGGCAACGCGGCGCTAAAGCGCCGCTCTACCCAGGTTTCGGAAACTTAGGCCTTCGCGCCCGCGGGATGAGTGGCATCCAGTTGGGTCAGCAGGTCATCCACCCGCGCCTCCAGGATGTTGCGGATGGAGCAGATGCCCAACACTTTCCCCTGATCGTCCACGATTGGCATATGGCGGTAGTGCCGTTCCAGCATGACTTGAAGCGCTTCGCTGGGACTGGTCTCTTCGGTGGCCATCTCGACCATGGGACTCATGAGCTCGTGCACCGGCGTGCGCTTGGGATCGCGCCCGCTGAGGGCGAACTTCGCCAGCACGTCGCGTTCGGTAAACATGCCTGCCACGACGCCCTGCTCGTCAATGACGGCCACTGCGCCAACTTGTTTTTCCAACATCGTCTGGATGGCATCGTCCACCGTCGCTTGCAGGGACACCGTCGCCGGGCCTTCGTCACACCACTTGAGGAGGCTCATGATTGTTAGAATTCCCTTCCACGTACGCTACTTGCCATAAGCTCTTAGCCCTTAGCTTTTAGCTCTTAGCAGGACCAGGCGGTCGTCCGCATTAGCAAAGTTCACCTGTCTACGATACAGGCTGAATGGCGACTTCCCGCTGCCGCCATTCAGGAACACAGATCGGGGAGCTTATGGCTGGGTGCTATAAAAGCTAAGAGCTAAAAGCTAACCGCTGCCTTACGCATTGATCGCCATGCCAAACACCGCATTCGACGCATCCAGCATCGCCTCTGACAATGTGGGATGCGCATGGATAATGTTCGCCAGCTCTTCGGCAGTGCATTCCATCTCCAGCGCCAGCACCGATTCGGCGATCAGTTCGGTCGCATTCGGCCCGATGATGTGCACTCCCAGGATCTCGCCGTACTTGGCGTCGGTAACAATCTTGACGAAGCCTTCGTGCTGCCCCACGATGCTGGCGCGCGAGTTCGCGGTGAAGGGAAACTTGCCAACCTTCACAGTGTAGCCCTTTTCCTTGGCCTTGGCTTCGCTGAGGCCCACGCTGCCGATCTCGGGATGGCAATAGGTCGCGTTGGGAATGCGCAGCAGATTGATTGGCTTGGCCGGTTTGCCCGCGATGTGCGTGACCGCGACAATACCTTCCATGGCGCCGGCGTGCGCCAGCAGCGGGTAGCCCAGCGCAATATCTCCAATCGCGCAAACTCCAGGCTCGGCGGTGCGCATGTATTCGTCAACCTTCACAAAGCCGCGCTCAGACTGGATCTTCGTCTTTTCCATGCCGATGTTCTCCGTCATGGGCGCGCGGCCCACTGCGACCAGCACCTTCTCGGCTTCCAACTTCTGCGGCTTGCCATCGACGGTAAAGGTGACCGCAACGCCCGTCTTGGTCTTCTCCACCTTCTCGACCTTGGCATTCACAAAGCCGTTGATGCCGCGCTTGCGATAGACGCGCATCAACTCCTTCGAGACCTCTTCGTCTTCGAACGGCACGTATCGCGGCAGCATCTCGAGGATGGTGACCTCGGCGCCAAACGATTTGTAGATGCTGGCAAACTCGACACCCACAGCGCCCGAGCCAATCACGATCAGCGACTTGGGAATCTGGTCCAGGCTCAGCACCTCGATGTTGGTCAGGACCTGCATGTCGGGTTGCAGGCCGGGCAACATGCGGGCCGACGAACCGGTACAAAGTATGACGTTCTTCGCCTTGATCGACTTCAGTTCGCCGCCTTCCAGCGCCACGGTGTGGATGCCGTCTTTCGCAGGGCCGGTCAGTTTGCCATATGCGCGGACCACGTCCACCTTGTTCTTCTTCATCAGGAACACCAGGCCCTTGGCATGCTTGTCCACGATGCCCTGCTTGCGCTTCTGGATCGCGCCCCAGTTCAGCGAGACGCCAGCCGTGTTCTCCAGCCCGAGTTCCATGCCTTCTTTCACGTGGTCGAACACTTCCGCGTTGAACAGCAACGCCTTGGTTGGAATGCAACCGACATGCAGGCAGGTGCCCCCCAGGTACGGATCTTTCTCGATGATGGCGGCCTTCAGCCCAAGCTGGCCGGCGCGAATCGCGGCAGTGTATCCCGCCGGCCCGCTGCCGATGATGGCTACGTCGTAAATGGTTTCTGGCAAGTTCGTGCTCCAGTCTTAGGAACGGTGATGATGGCCGGGAAAGATGGCGTCTAGACAAACAGATGATTGTAAATCACGGAAAGAAGCAGAGGGCGGCGCGTGATCTCAGGGGTCTCATCCTACTGATTGTCCATAGGCGTGCCGCTCACGCGTAGGGATGAGGTACACCACGGAGGCACTGAGATCACTGAGAGAATTCTCTAGAAAACAAACTCCGTGTCCTCCGTGTCTCCGTGGTGAATGTTTTTCCATGAAGCCGAAGGGCCCCTATCCTGGCCATGAACTAGTGGTTAAGCCGTCCATGAGTCTTTTTCTCCCCCTGCTTCGTATATCCCGTTAGTATGGTCGCCACCGCCTTCAGTTCGCTGGTTCCGATGGAAACCGAAGAGTCGCAAATTGCGCGTGGGCTGCGGCGTCGCGATCCTGACCTGCTCGACGCGTTGATCGAGCAGTATCAGCACCGGCTGCTGCGCTACCTGCTGCACTTGACCGGCAATCGCGCCGCCGCCGAGGACCTGTTCCAGGAGACCTGGCTGCGCGTGCTGGAAAAGGGCCATCAGTACGACGGCCGCAGCCGCTTCGTGACCTGGCTCATGTCCATCGGACACAACGTGGCGATTGACTACCTGCGCAAGAAAGATCCTCGCAGCCTGGATGAACTTCAGGACCCGGAAGATGGCGCCCCGTTTGAGCCTCCGGCGACCGGTCCATCACCCTTCGACTTGGTATTGGCGCAGCAACAGCATGAGATGTTCGACGCCGCCTTGGGACAAGTGCCGGCAATTTTCCGCGAGGTGCTGGTGCTGCGCTTCCAGGAACAAATGAAGCTGGAGGAGATCGCGCAATTGATTCACATTCCCCTTGCCACCGTAAAGACCAGAATCTATCGCGGCGTGATGGCCTTACGGCCTGCGCTGACCGGAGGCTCCCAATGACCAATCGCGAGCATGAGCGGGCTCTCGACCTCATCACCCGTCGCGGCGTGGAAGACGTTGCCGCTGCGGATGCGGCATGGCTGGAGTCGCACCTGGCGACCTGCGCCCAATGTGCCGAATATGCTGCACTGGCGAACAGCACTGGCCAGCTTCTGCGGTCGGTTGCGATCACCGCCAGCCCGGCGCTGGTGGCCACCACCCAAGCTCGGCTGCGCGCCCGCGCGACGTATTTGCGAGAGCAGCGGTCGCGCATGGTTCTGATCGCGATTTCATTCTGCATCGGAGCCATGTCGTCGGCGCTTTCAGCGTGGCTGTGGTGGCGATTCGGCGGCTGGGTGGCGCGACATGTGGGACTCTCAGCAGCGATCGTCGAACCGGGAATTCTGCTGTTTCTGGTGCTGCCGGCAATCGTGATCGCCGGCTTGCTGCTGGCGTTTCCACATCCCATATTCGAAGGCTCACTCATGCTGGCGCTGGCGAGGGAGCATGAAGGAGAAAAGCGATGAACCGGGCAAAGTCTCACTTTCGCAGCGAACTCGCGATAATCCCGCCGGTGGCAAGGGTAATTGCAGTCTTGGCGTTTGCGCTTATGCAGATCTGCCTGCTGGTGCTCCTGCCTCACTTTGTAAACCGTTCAGAAATACCCCCCATGCCGTTTATGGTGCTAATCAGCCTGGTTGGGGGCGCAGTCCTGGGCATCATCGTCCTGATGATCGGCTACGTGAACGCCGACTCCAAGCGTCGCGGCATGAATGCGCTGCTGTGGACGCTGCTGGTGATTTTCGTTCCCAAAGCCCTGGGCTTTATTGCGTACTTTCTGCTGCGCAAGCCTCTACTGATACCGTGCCCCAACTGTGGTACCGAACTCGGATCGGACTTCCGCTATTGCCCGAAGTGCGGCCATGCGTTGGCACCGAGCTGTAGTCACTGCGGCCGCTCCATCAGCGGCGATTACGTGTGCTGCCCCTATTGCGGAAAGGCCGTGGGGGCGACGGCAACCTAAGAGGGAGCTGTACCGTCCTACCGGACTCGTTCCATTTGATAACGCCAACCCAGCACTCACGTGCTGGGCTGGGATTATGTCGCCCTTCGGGCTTACGGTACGTCCTGCAATTAGAACACTCCCACACGTGAGCGCATGAGCCGCAACGGGTTGAAGGATGGTCACTGGCTCAGGGTAGCTCTCTCACGCCTTGCGAAAGCGCGGGGCGGGTCTACTCCCAGCCCGAAGGGCGACACAATCGTAGCCCAGGACGTAAGTCTTGGGTAAGGGTTTACAACAGACTGAGTCCCTTCAGGGACGGCACCTAACTGGGATCGAGCTGCACCGAAAATTCGCCAACCTCGTGAATTGCGCGATTAGTTTAGAATTCCTTTCCATGGCAGCCGTCACCTATCTTGAGGCCATCCGCCAGGGAATCTGGGAAGAGATGGAGCGCGATCCTGCGGTCTTCTGCATCGGCGAAGACATCGGTATTTACGGCGGGGCGTTCAAAGTTACGGAAGGACTGATCGACCGCTTTGGTCCCGAGCGCGTGGTGGACACGCCGATCTCAGAGATGGCCATCGTCAACGCCAGCTTCGGCGCGGCCCTTACCGGCATGCGGCCGGTGGCCGAGTTCCAGTTCATGGACTTCATCAGTTGCGCCTTCAATCAAATTAACAACATGCTGGCCAAGGCGCATTTCCGCTGGGGCGCGCCGGTTCCGGTGGTGCTGCGCGGCCCTTCGGGTGGCGGCGTCCACGGAGGTCCATTTCACTCGCAGAATCCCGAGACTTACTTTGCGCACACGCCGGGCCTGAAAGTCATCTGTCCGGCAAGCGCCTACGACGCCAAGGGGCTTATCAAGTCGGCCATCCGCGACAACAACCCAGTGCTGTTTTTCGAGCACAAGTTTCTTTACCGCCGCATCAAGGAGGAACTGCCCACCGGCGATTACACCGTGCCGATTGGCAAAGCCAGGACCGTGCGCGAAGGCCGCGACGTCAGCGTCATTACCTACGCCGCCATGGTTTACGTCGCGCTGGAAGCCGCGGAAATCCTGGCGAAAGAAGGCATCGAGCTGGAAGTGGTGGATTTGCGGACGGTGCTGCCGCTGGACCGCGAAGCCATCCGTCAAACGGTGGAAAAGACCAATCGCGTAATCGTGCTGCACGAAGACACCAAGACCGGCGGGA
Source organism: Acidobacteriaceae bacterium (assembly GCA_003135475.1). Classification (GTDB taxonomy): domain Bacteria; phylum Acidobacteriota; class Terriglobia; order Terriglobales; family Acidobacteriaceae; genus Bog-257. The sequence continues at coordinate 34,605 of PLBW01000078.1, read as the reverse complement.
TTGCCGGCGAGGTGGCGGCCATTATCAACGAAGAGTGTTTCGACTCGCTGGACGCGCCCATTGTGCGTATCGCCTCCGCCGACAGCCCGGTACCGTTTTCGCCGCCGCTGGAAGAAGCCTTCCTCCCCAAAGTGGCAGACGTGGTGCGCGAAGCGCGGCGCTTGCGGAGGTACTGAGGCTTCGTCGAAAAATCATTTCACCACCCTTCGGCTTCGCTCAGGGCAGGCTCCGACACGGAGGACCCGGAGTTTGTTTTGGGAGGAGTTTTCTCCGGGATCTCTGTGACTCCGTGGTTGATTTCCGCACCCAGTGGTGGGCAGCACTTAGGTGAGCCATTGGGAATTCGATAGGTAGCTCCGCCGTTGCACACACGAATGACATTTCTGTGATGTTCTCCCGGCGCAACAGCAATCGCACCGGCTCATAGTACGATAATGAATGCCCCGGCGACGGAGCGGAACCACAAGCTCAGGAGGAGGCATATGCGCGGATTCATCTTAGGAATCATCCTTACACTGCTCGCCGTTTTCGGCGGAGCCTACTACTACGCGACCACGGGACACTTCGATACGCGGGCGGTGGGAAATACGCCTAGCACCTTGGAGCGCAGTTCTGCCATGAAGTCGCTGGACGCCTGGGTGGAAGGTCACGCTCCCAAGCAGCCCAACCCCTTCCAGCCGACCACGGACAACATCATGGACGGCTCCATGACCTACGACAAGAACTGCGCCTTGTGTCACGGCAGCTTGAAAGATCCCACTTCGCAGATGCGGACGAAGTTTTATCCACCGGTGCCGCAACTAATGAGCAACACCCCTGACGATCCCGACGGCAATCTTTTCTATGTCGTCAAGTACGGCATACGTTACACCGCCATGCCGGGCTGGGACGGCGTGCTGTCGGATGACGACATCTGGAAGACCGTGCTCTTTGTCAAGAATTCCAACCAGATGAAGGACAATTCGAAGCAGAGTCCGCAGAACCCGCAGCCCATGGACAACCCCAAGCAGCCGCCCAAGTAAGCTTCGGGTTGACCCATTTCGCACGGCCGATTGCCGACTGCTGATTGCTATGCAATGAACATCGCACTGTTTGGCGGAACCTTCGATCCCATTCATCGCGGACACGTGATCGTGGCGCGCGCCGCCGCCGTGAAGTTCGCATTGAAACAAGTGTGGTTCATTCCCGCCGATATACCGCCGCACAAGCAGAAGACGCCGATCCTGTCGTTCGATCATCGTTACGCTATGGTTGCGCTCGCGCTCGTGGGGGAGAAGCAGTTCGTGCCCTCATTGTTGGAAGCCCCCGATCCCGCGACTGACGGTAGCCGCCGCCATCCGAGCTACTCGATTGATACGGTGCGCCGCGTGAAAGCGATGCTGGGCAAGAGCGACCACCTATACTTCCTGATAGGCATGGATGCGTTCAAGGACATCGCCAAGTGGCACGAAGTCGAGGCCCTGCTGGGGGAATGCGATTTCATTGTGGCCGCCCGTCCGGGGTACTCGCTGGCCGACGTTGCTTCGTCCTTGCCGCCGAAGTTGCGGCCGGCGGCGGCCGTGACAAAGTTGTTCCGCAAGCAGAAGATGGAGGGACCGCTGGTGTTGCCGGGCGCTACCCTGCACATGCTGCCCAAGACCCACGAAAATGTTTCGGCCACGCAGATCCGTTCGGCGGTGGAGCGCGGCGGCGCGCTGAAGCGGTTAGTGCCCGACGCCGTAGCGGAATACATCCACAAGGAGCAGTTGTATCGGAATGCAGCCGGCAAGAAGAGAACCGAGTCGAGGCAAACCGAGCCGAACCTATGAAGAGAAATGAATTGAGGGCGCAAGTCGCCATTGCGGTGCGCGCTTGCCAGGGCAAGAAGGCCGCCAACATCAGCATTCTGCGGCTCGATGAGCAGGCCAGCGGGTTCACCGATTACTTTGTGGTTTGTTCAGGCGCCAATCCGCGGCAGGTGCAGGCCATCGCCGACGAGGTGGACGAGAAGCTTAGCGCCAGCGGAGTGGAACCCTCGCACCGCGAAGGCTACAACCAGGCCGACTGGGTGCTGCTCGACTATGTGGATTTCGTGGTGCACATTTTTTCTGAGAACGCGCGCAAGTTCTACGACCTGGAGCGGCTGTGGAAGACGGCAACGCGCCTGCAACTCGCCGACCTGGAGAAGCCTGTCCGTAAACCCGCAGCCAAGAAGACCGCTGCCAGTGCGAAGCGCGCCAAGGCGGCAAAATCGGCAACCAAGTTCGCAGCCAAGTCCACAGCAAAGCCCGTCGCTCGCAAGCGCGGCTCGACCGCGCGCTCGCGCAAGAGTTCCTGAGCCGTGAAGCTTCGCATTGCATGGATTGGCCGGACCCGCAGTTCGCCCATTCAATCTCTGACCGCGGAATACCTGAAACGGCTCTCGCGCTACGCCGCCTGCGATGCGCAAGAGCTGGCGTCGGAAGCCGCGCTGCTCAAGCTGGTAGAAAAAAGCACAAGCCGTAAGCCGCCGGTGCTGGTGCTGCTGGATGCGCGGGGCCGGCAGCTCACCTCGGAAGAGATTGCCAACTTTCTTGAGTATCACCAGGGGCACGACACCCAGGAGTTGCTGTTTGCGGTGGGGCCTGCCGATGGCTGGAGTGACGCCACGCGCGCCGCAGCGTCTAACATTTTGTCCTTCGGGAAGGTGACGCTGCCGCATGAACTGGCGCGTGTGGTGCTGTTGGAGCAGCTCTATCGCGGGTTCACCATCCTCAAGGGCCATCCGTATCACGGAGGACATTAGAAGGAGGAGCATGAAGTTTCACCGGCGGCTCGTCGCCCACACTTTACTGATGTTCGTGATGGCAATCCTCTCGTCGTACTGCGCGGGACAGGCGCCTTCCCAGCCGGCGTTCCCGCCTCTGGAGCAATGGAAGGCGGCAGTGATCAGCGGAAACATCACGGCCTTGCAAGCGCTCTACAGCAGCAGTCCTCCGGCGCAGGTTGCGACCGCCGCAGGTGCGTCCAGCGTGACTTCGGAAGTTGCCTTTTGGACCAGCCTCAAAGCGCGTCGCATGAACCTCAATGTCATCCAGTCGGAATCGCCTGAGGCGGGCGTGCAGCAGGTGATCTTTGAGGCTGAGGTCCATACCAGCGCGAGTCCGGGCGGCCGCACGCTCTACGTAACCGAATTTCAGCTATGGCAAATGCAAGGCGGGCAGTGGCGGATAATCGGCACGAAACGCTCTGAACCTACGAAACTGCAACAGCCGGCCTCCATCAGCAAGGTCATCTATGCTCCCGGCGTTGATGCCCGCGGTGAGATCAAGCACGCGCTGGGGCTCGCTACCAAAGGACACAAGCGGGTGCTGGTGGTCTTCGGCGCGAACTGGTGTTACGACTGCCACGTACTCGACCTGGCGTTTCATCGCCCCGACGTCGCCGGGGTGCTGCAGCAGAACTTTGAAGTGGTGCACGTAGATGTGGGCGAAGGCGACAAAAATCAGGACCTCATGCAGCAGTACCAGGTCCCGATGAAGCGCGGCATTCCGGCGATCGCGGTACTGGATAGCAATGGCAAGCTCTTGTTCAGCCAGAAGGGCGGGGAGTTCGAGAGAGCCCGGGCCCTGGCGCCGGAGGATGTGCTGCAATTCCTGAACAAATGGAAGGCTGTTGCGCGGTAGGTATTTGACGCCGGGCGCGGGTGCTTGCCTTAGCGTACGGAAAAGCGTACGCTCGTATATATGAACACCATGAATGCCAGCGAGGCTCGCGAGAAGCTGTACCGGCTGCTCGATGAAACGGCCGCCGCCCACGAGCCGGTCCTCATCACCGGCCCGCGCTCCAATGGCGTACTGCTTGGCGAAGAAGATTGGAACGCCATCCAGGAGACGCTTCATCTTCTGTCGATCCCGGGCATGCGTGAATCCATCCGGGAAGGACTGGCAACTCCGGTGGATGAGTGCGAGAAAGAACCCGGCTGGTGACGCCTTGGCAAGTGGTGTTCACGAAGCAGGCCCAGAAGGATGCCCGCCGCCTCGCCTCTGCTGGTCTTCGACCGAAGGCCGAACAACTGCTCACATTGCTGGGGAATAACCCGTTCCAAAGGCCCCCGCCGTTTGAGAAGCTTCTAGGCGATCTGAGAGGCGCATATTCCCGCCGCATCAACATCCAGCATAGGCTCGTCTATCAAGTTCTCGAAGAAGAGCATATCGTCAAGGTACTTCGCATGTGGACCCACTACGAATGATGTATTTGGCGGATAGCTAACCGCCGGCATTCGCCGAGAAGCGCAGCGGCGAGAACGCTTGCAGATCACACTCCGGCTCGCGTCCCCGCAATAGCTGGCTCATGACTAATGCGGTGATCGGCGCCAGCATGATTCCATCGCGATAGTGACCCGTCGCCGCGAAGTATCCTGGCAGCGCGGTTGGCCCGAGGATGGGCAGCTCGTCGGGCGAACCCGGACGCAGCCCGGCCCAGACTTCGTGGATGCGCATCTCGCCGATCGCGGGCGCGACATTGGCAGCGGCCAGGTGCAATCGCTGAACCGTGTCGGGATCGACGCGCTTGTCGAAGCCAGCCTCCTCCACGGTAGCGCCCAGAAGAATGCGCCCATCGCTGCGCGGAACGATATACACCTCGGGCGTGCGGATGACGTGCTGGATGAGCGGCCCCGGACGATGCACTCCCGGTGGCGGCACCACGCACACCATTTGTCCTTTCACCGGACGAGTGGGCACGCCGAGAGGTCGAATCATCGAGGCCCATGCTCCCGCGCAATTCACGACAGCATCGCCGGCGTAGAAAGACTTCGCGGTGCGCACCCCGGCGGCGCGGCCTGCCAGCACAGCCACCTCGTTGACCGGCGAGCCGGTGACAAAGTCCACGCCGGAATGTCGCAAGGTCTTCTCCAGCGCGCTGCCCAGTTTTCGCGGATCGACGCTGCTCTCCGGCAGCAAGTAGGTCCGTCCACGCAGACTGACAAGCGGCTCGATCCGCGCGAGCTCCTCATCTGTGATGGCACGGGCCCCCGCACAGCCTGGCGACTCATCCTCCCCAAGGAATGCTATGGTGCCGGCGGTGCGCAGATCGGGCGACTCGAACGATTCGTCGCGCAGTTCGCGGACAAACTCCGGATACATGCGAGCGCTGGCGGCGATCAGCGCAGCCAGTGCGGGCGGGTTGTGGGGATCGCAATGCGCGATCATGCCTCCTGCGGCGTGGGTCGCTTCGCGCGCCGGCTCGCTCTTCTCTACGATCAACACGCTGGCGCCTTCACGTCGCAAGCGCCACGCCAGCGACAGCCCAATGACACCTCCGCCGACGACCACAACGTCCCAGGTCTTCACGATTCGATTGTAGTGGAGGAGGCGGTGGGTTTAGAGAGTCACTGGTTCGTTCACAAGATGCTCATTGACAGGGCCTTCTTACTCTCCGAGAATTGGCGATAGCAGGAAAGGATTTATTGATGCTCCTAGAAGCTGATAGTAATACTACCGAAAACACCTACGTTCCCCCGCCCTCGCGCCGAAACGAAATTCTCCTGTACGTCCTGATCGGCATCGTCGTTATTTATGTGATTGTGTCCCTGTACCTCATATACGGCATGAGGACACGTNNCAGCGGGCCGCCGAATTGGATCGCCAGCAGAAGGCTGCGGCCGCCAAACTCTCCGCGGCGCAAAGCCAGCAGGGCAAGCAAATTGCAGCCGTCAGTGGCGAAGTCAGTGGAGTTAAGACAGACGTGGGCACGGCCAAAACCGATATCCAGAGAACGCAGACCGACCTTGCCGCCACCAATGCCAAACTGGAGCGCACCATTGGCGACCTCGGAGTGCAGAGCGGACTGATCGCGCACACTGCATCCGAGCTCGAAGCCCTCAAGCGCAAGGGCGACCGGAACTACTATGACTTCACGCTGCAGAAGGGCGCGCGCACTCCCGTCTCCACCATCAGCCTGCAATTGAAGAAGGTGGATCCCAAGAAGAGCAAGTTCACGCTGAACGTGATGGCCGACGACCGTACCATCGAGAAGAAGGACCGCACCATTGGCGAGCCACTGCAGTTCTATACCGGGCGCGACCGGATGCTCTATGAAGTAGTGGTATTTACCGCTGCCAAAAATACCATCACCGGGTATCTCGCTACTCCCAAGACCGCGCCCACCCCGGTAACGCCGTAGAGCGCGAGCCTGTAACCCATCAAGAATCGGCCGATTCTTGCCGATTATTAAGGTTGGCTTCAGCTTGGGAAATCGTAGTGCCGCTAACTTGGCTGCGGCATCCAATGTGTTAACAGCCTCCGAAACAACGGGCCACACTTCGGGTTTAAATGGATGTCAGCCACGTTAGTTCTCGCGTGCTGCGGTTTGCAGGAAGTTCGCCTCCGAATGAGAAATTGAAGCAAGGCTTGGAGGCGGAAGGAGTTTCAAAATGAAATCACGGCGGCTTGGATGGATACTCGCGGCACTATTCCTGGTTACGAGTCCGATGGGCACAATTCTGGCGCAGGACCAGGACCAGCAGAGTGCTCAGCTACCGGTCAACGAATCGGTGCAGAACAATGCTCCCGACAACAACGCTTCTGGGCCGTACGATAGCAATGCGCCGTACGACAACAGCGCTCCGGGGCAGGACAATGCCCCCGCACAGCAAGTGCAGGACGTTCCCAGCCGCGTGGCGCGGGTGCAATATATGTCGGGCGAAGTCTCTATGCAGCCCGGCGGAGTGAACGATTGGGTTGCGGCCAGCATGAACCGGCCACTCACAACCGCTGACCGAGTTTGGACGGACAAGAGTTCGCGTGCCGAATTGAACGTGGGCGATGGTTTCCTGCGCATGAATTCCGAGACCAGCGTGACCCTCACCAACGTTGGCGACAACACGATCCAGGTCGAACTTGATCAGGGTGTTCTGGAAGTCACGGTTCGCCACCTGGAACGCGGAGAAATCTACGAAATTGACACCCCCAACCTCGCCTTCACGCTCATGAAGTCGGGCGTCTATCGTTTCGACGTTGATCCCAATGGCGACCAGACCCTGGTCACCGTCAGAAGCGGATACGGCGAGGCCACGGGCAAGGGAAGTGCGGTGCGGGTCAACTCCGGGCAGCAGGTCCGCTTCAGCGGCGGCAATTCCTTGACGCACACAGCACAGGGCGCGCCGGCGCGTGATGGTTTTGACGACTGGGCGCAGGTGCGGGATAAGCGGCTCGAAAATTCTGTGTCGGCACGTTATGTTTCGCCGGGCGTGATTGGTTATCAGGACCTCGATAACAATGGCACGTGGCAGAACTCTCCCCAATACGGTGCTGTGTGGACACCTAATTCAGTTCCCGCTGGTTGGGCGCCTTACCGCGATGGTCACTGGGCGTGGATCGAACCCTGGGGATGGACTTGGGTGGATGATGCTCCCTGGGGATTTGCGCCTTCCCACTATGGACGCTGGGTCGATTGGAACGGCGGCTGGGGCTGGGCCCCCGGATCCCTCGGGTACTGGAATCCCTACTACGCTCCGGCTTTGGTGGGCTGGATCGGAGGCGGCGGCTTCGGGGTCGGCTTTGGATTCGGCGGAGGCTGGGGCATAGGCGGCGGCTTTGGCTGGTTCCCACTGGGCTGGGGTGAACCGTTCTATCCCTTCTATTGTGGATGGGGAGGTGGATGGGGATACGGTGGCTGGGGACGTGGTGGATGGGGACGTGGTGGATGGGGACGCGGCGGACGCGGAGGCTGGGGCGGCGGATCCGTAAGCAACGGCTATCTGCGCAATGTCAACGTCACCAATACGCACATTTCCAATTTCAACCACATTGCCAACAACTACCACAACAACAATTTTGCCGGGACGAATTACGCCTTCCGTAACCGGGCTGGCGCGGTCACGGCCGCTCCAAAATCTGCATTTACTTCCGGAGCCGCGATCAACCGGGTGGGCACAGTCGTTCCCAAGTCAGCACTCGGCAAGGGACAGCTTGTCGGCACGGCCAATGTGGCTCCGACCAGACAATCCGTTCTTGGCGGACACACGCCGCTGACCCATGGAATTCCCCCGGCTTCGGCGACCAACCGCAGCGTCGTGACCCACGCGACTCCTCCGGCCCACTTCAACGGGAATCAATCCGCGACGGCAAGAGGGAACGGTGCTGCTTCGACGCAGGGCAATCGGAGCGTCGCGCACGGACCCGGTGCAACGGCCAGCGCGAATCAGGGAAATGCCGCGCACAACGTGCCTCGGCCGCCCGCAAGCAACAACAGCTTCGCGCGAGGCAATGCAAATGGCGCGAACAACGGCTCGACGATGAACCGCAGTCCGCAAGGCCCGGCGACGAACCGCGGTCCACAAGGAGCGGCGACGGCGCACAACTCCCAGGTGCCACGGCCGCCCGCGAACTACACCTATCGCCCGCCCAGCGGAACGCCACAGCGGTCGGCTCCGTCGCATCAAGCGGCGCCGTCACAACATGCAGCTCCGCAAGGCAATTCGCGGGGAGGCTCGCAAGGCAACAACCCTCATAGCGGCGGCAGTGCTTACAACAACTCCGGCGCGGGGTCTCGCGCCTCAGGGTCGGCGCCAAGGCCGCCGGAGGGGTACGCGTATCACGCAGCGCCAGCCTACTCGCCTTCTTCGCGATATGGATCGGCTGGCTCAGCAAGCAGCTACGCGGGAGGGAACAGCCGCGGATCGTATCCGTCAGCTTCCGGCTACGGCGCGGCGCGCAGCTATGGATCTAACCCGACCTACTCTGCTCGCAGCTACGGCTCGGCGGGCTCCTACTCGGCGCCGCGCGCCTATAGTGGCGGAGGCGGAGGCTATCGCTCCGGCGGCGGTGGTGGTGGCTACCGCGGCGGAGGCGGCGGTGGCGGTGGCGGCCATTCCGGTGGTGGTGGTGGCGGGCACAGCGGAGGCGGCGGACATCGCTAACATGGTTTGAGGAAGCGCCTTCAGCACGGGGCGGCCTGCAAGGGCCGCCCTTTTGTTGTGCCTCAAGGCCATAATTTCTGTGTTCTCCGACTGCCTCGCTTGTGACGGCTGAACATGGTCGAATGCGCCCCGCAGCTTATAATCGAAGTGTGAATCGTCCCACTGCGCAGACAGTCAAGAAGATAGCCGAGGCCAATTTCCCCACCCGATGGGGCCAGTTCCGAATCTACGGCTTTGAAGGCGCTTTTGAGAACTTGCTCGACAGCGTCTCTCCTGAAGAGGCTGACCGCCTGGCGCGCGAAGGCAAGGCGGAGCGCCGCAAAGAGGGCGCCATTGCCCTGGTGATGGGCGACATCCACTCCGCGCCGCCGCTGGTGCGCATTCACTCGCAGTGTCTCACCGGCGACGTTTTCCATTCCATGCGCTGCGATTGCCGTCAGCAGCTTGAGCTGGCGCTTTCCATGATTGCCGAAGCTGGCGCAGGCGTCCTCATTTACGAGCAGCAGGAAGGCCGCGGCATCGGCCTGATGGCCAAGTTGCAGGCCTACGAGTTGCAGGACCAGGGTCTTGACACCGTCGAGGCCAATGTCGAACTCGGCTACGACAATGATTATCGAGAGTACAAGCTGCCGGCGGAGATCCTGGGGCAGCTTGGGGTGAAGGAAGTTCGCCTGATCTCCAACAATCCGGAGAAAGTCGCGGCCGTGGAGAATGCCGGAATCAAAGTCGTGGAACGCGTGCCCGCCGACGTCGAGCGCTACGAGCACTCCGAGAACTACCTGCGCACCAAGAAAGAAAAGATGGGGCACCTGTTCACGACGTGGTAGGGAAGAGCGGCTTCCCGGCAACGGCGAGTGCAAAAGGAAATTCCAACCAACCAGAGGAGGCTTGGGTAGAGCACTCGGCAACACCCAGAACCGTTGTCGACTGGCATCGTGCCGGCTTTCGGCTGTATTGGAAATGGCTTTCACGAGCCAGGTCGAGGGGAGGTCGCAAGCCGGTGAGCAAAGAGATTCGAGCCTTAATTTTTCAAATGGTTGCCGAAAATCCAACTTGAGGAGCGCCCCGCAGGAGCAAAAATGAGATCGCCCTTCCGACTGCTATGCGTATTTACCGTCTTCTTGCTTTGTGTTTCGTGTTTCGCCGGGGATCAACCTCCTACCGCCACCAACAATTGGAATGTTGTTGCCTCGCCTTTTCGTCCCGTGAACATTACAGCGCAGGGAGCAACAATCTGGGTATGCGGAGTGGACGAGATGATCTTAAGCTCCAAGGATGGTGGGGCAGTATGGGAAACGAAACATCAAAATCTCGACGGCGAAGTGTTGTTGGATATTTCTTTTGTGAATGAGAAGGTTGGCCACGCTGCGGGCACAGGCGGGCTTTTGCTCTCGACCGATAACGGCGGCCAGACCTGGAAGAGCCACGTCACGCCCGGCGCTGTGCGCGCCTTCTCGTTCGCGGACGCTATAAACGGCATTGCTGTCGTTGGCGAAGGGCACCCTAGTCCCAGAGTTTCATCGTCTGACCAAGCGGCCCCCGTTGAGGGAACTGTCAAAATCACTCATGACGGGGGCGAACACTGGGAGGATATAGCTGCCATTAATTCGGAGGAACTGCGACCATTCGTTCAAACACTCTCCATCGCGGCACTCGACAGTTCCCATTTCCTCATGCTCCGACGCCAGCCCGAAGTCGAGGATGTCTTTTTGGTTACAAAAGACGGCGGAAAGTCGTGGAAGGTCGTGCATCCGCAAAATGACGCCACTAACCGAGTGCTGCCTCGGATGGTTTTTGTTCATCAAGGTGAGTATTGGGCATTCGGCCACGAGTTAGTCCACCGTGAAAAAGGTGGTGGTTATGGCGTGCCTCTAACACTACATTCGAAAGACGGTGAGACCTGGACGCATGGGGTCGCGGGACCGAAGGAATTCGACTCGTGCAGTTCTCAGGGCTGTTATATGTGGGACGGTGCAGTAGAGGTCCTCTATGGTGAACGCGAACAGTTTTGGGCTCTCCCGCAGGACGGCTCGCTGGGCAAAAAGTGGGCTATTGCCGAGGGCACAGGATGCACGGTTAGCGACAGCACTCTGAAATGTGGTCGCGCCACTGTCACAGAAAAACCTGCGGACAAACCTGAGCGGCCAAGCGGGATCATCTACCTCAACGCCCGCAATGAATATTTCGCGGATGGCTGTGTGGAGTGTCATGTCGAGGGAATAGTCCCGGACAATGCGGGGCCGTCTTCGATGCAGCAGGTACATGCATCGATCACAGTGCGTCGGGATGGAACCGTGGCCAATGTTTCGGTGGACTATCCGCCTAGTAAGCGAATGAGCAATGACATATCCAGCCAGTTGTCGAAATGGCTTTTCGACCCCGGCCATAAGGGATCAGATACGGTGGAGACAAAGAAAGATGTTTCGTTGCTTTTGATGTGCTCGGGTTTCCCTGGCCGCCCAGAGACTAATCGCTGTACACTGTACCGCTCCGATGAATTTTCTGGTTTTCGCGCTCCTACCAAAACTACGACCCCAACGGTGAAGCAGTAGCTCCCCGCTACTTGTGCCTCGCCACAATCCAAAACGCACCAGGAGCAGTGCATACTCAAGAGTTCGCTGACATCAGGATCTAGACTAGTATCGCCGGGTGCCCCACGTGAACAGAAGGGCGAACCTGGGCCGCCAGGCAACCATCCTTGAATAGCGCAGAATTTACTGGAGGAGTGTCAGTCGGGGTAATCTTCCTCACATCCAATGTAGTCAGCTAATACCACATGTGTGGTAGACTTATACCACATGCTTGGCTTTCGCTCCAAGGCGCGCCAGCGACTGCTGGCCTACTATTTCACGAACCCGGCTGCCCGCCACCATCTGCGGGACTTGGCGGCGCGGCTGGCCATCGATCCATCTAACCTATCGAAAGAGTTGGGACGCCTGGAGCGCGAGGGTCTGTTTCGGTCGGAAGTGAGTGGTCGCCAAAAGTATTTTCAACTGGACCGGGAATATCCGCTTTTTAATGAAGTGCGCAAGATCGTTGCGAAAACGATTGGTGCGGCGCCCGTGATCACCCAATCCCTCCAGAGAATTGAGGGAATAGACGAAGCTTATCTGTACGGCTCGTTTGCAAGTAACCAACAAGACGCTGCCAGCGATATAGACGTGCTCGTGATCGGGGCCCCTCGCGAAGAAGTCTTAGCGCAGGCCATGCGAAGGCTGGAGCGGCAACTCGGACGCGAAATCAACTATATGGTGCTTACGCCGAAGGAATTCAAGTCCCGCCGTGCTCGAAAGGATGCCTTTCTGGAAAACGTCTGGCACAATAAGCGTGTTCCGCTCATAGGTACAGATGAAGAAGCTAAAACCGCACGCCGTTGACTGGGGGCAAATCGACCGCTTCGTCGCGAGCGCGGAAAAGAAGCTGACCTCGGCCCGCAAGATTCTCGCTTTTGACGAAGAAGCTTGTCTTCAACAAGCCTACGAAGCAATGCTCAAAGCTTCGCTGGGTTTCATGTTCAGCCACGGATTCCGGGCAAGAAGCCAGCCAGGGCACCACATCGCCATCATCGCTTTTGTGCAGTCGCGTATCGACAAGAAACATGCCGGGCTGCTGGCTGTCTTTGATCGTCTCCGCCGGAAGCGCAATCTGGCCCTCTATGACGACACTGGGTTTGTTTCTCAGCACGATGCCGAACAAGCTCTCGAATCCGCCCGCGACTACTTGAATGTGATCCGATCTGATATCGCAGCCAGAAAGCCCTGAATCAGAGATCGGCCGGGTGCGCGATCCTAACGTCGGCGGGCGGCCCAGCCTAGTATCGCGAGGGGCCGCCCCATTATCTCTTGGCGATGAAAACATCGGCAGGGAGCTTGAACCGGGCGCGCAATTTTCGCACCTGCTCCATGGTCAGCTTCCGTTGTCCGGCGAGGAACATGGAAACCGCGCTCTCGGATCCGAATTGGGGAACCAGATCGCGCTGCTTAAGGCCCTGCTGTTCCATGAGGAACCGCACAACCGAGACCGGATTGGCGGCCGCAATCGGGTAATGCTTCTGTTCGTAGCGCTCCACCAGAAGGGTCAGCAGTTCGATGGCCTCGGTTTCAGAGGCGGAGGGCTTTTCCAAAGCTGTCAGTTGGAAGAGTGCAGCCGTATAGACTTCCAGCTCCTCGTCATTGTGGATAACGTGAGGAGCGCCGTGCGCTATCATTTTCGCAGGGTTGGCAAGGACTGTGCTCATTTTGCGCCGAACCTCTTATCCCAGTTGCCGGGATTGTCATATTCCTTGTGAGTCAGAAACGACCGGATGTAAACGTGCCCGTCGGTCTGCGTCTCCAACGTCGTCTTTGCGTAGTGGATGACGGTGATAAGCCTATACCTGTTTTGCCGGAGGTTGAAGATCACGTAGCCATCCACATAATCGGCATCCTTAAACCGGCTGCGAACTTCGGCGAAATTGTGCCACCGCACAGCCGCAACGATACCCACCCATGCTTTGATCTCGCTCGCCGCATCCGGGTACTGTCCCATGGCCTCGCTCAGATGGCGACGGGTAACGATGTGCACCTCTCCACCGTACTTCACATTATGTGAAGTTGTCAAACGCGCAATTACACCGCGTGCGTTTCACCCCCACATGCACTTTCGTAACTTGACGGCGATGGGATTCGAGCTACGCTTGTAGATTGGGTTCAGTGCGCCCAATGGGCGGGCTGAAACGTGCACTGCACGCCGGCTCAACCCAGTGCTCTTTGAAAACCGAATCCCCCACCTCAGCAGCGGCAGAGAGGGTCGCCTCATTATTCAATTCGCCAACACGAGTCTCCGGACTGGGCGATACCTGAGGTAAAATCGCGCTCCTAAGTCTTTATTTACCAATATTTTGGTATCTAACCCTTTGCGCAGGAATATTTTGCAAGGGTAATTATCCCTTGACAGTACGTAACTATTCTGCTACAGTTTCCCTTGACGGTAGGTACGCACATGAAAACAAAGAGTCACCATCGCCAAGAACCCAAGCCAAAGATGGAGCGGTACACCAAGAAAGATTTTGACCGCCAGTTCCCGGATGAAGCCACATGCCTAGAGTGGCTCAAGAACCGCCTCTATCCCGACGGCATCTACTGTGAGAACTGCGAGCAGGTCACGAAGCACTATCGCCTCAAGAGCAGCCCGTCCTATTCCTGCGAGCATTGCGGCGATCACGTTCACCCCACGGCTGACACCATCTTCCACAAGTCTCCGACCCCGCTTACCACTTGGTTCTATGCGATGTATCTCATGTCTGCTACTCGCTGCGGAATCTCCGCAAAGCAAATCGAGCGCGAGACGGGCGTAACGTACAAAACTGCGTGGCGCATGTTCAAACAGATTCGCTCCATGCTCAACCCTGAAAGTCCTGGGCCGATTGGCGGATTCAATCGCAAAGTCGAGATGGACGAGATGTTCTACGGCGGCAAGCGCAAGGGCAATGCGGGCCGTCCAATGGTCGGTGATCGGTACGGCAAAACAACTGTTGTCGGCATGGTTCAACGTAAGAGCCAAGTCAGGGCCGTGGTTGCGGCTGACGTTAAGGCTGATACGCTGCTTGGGTTGGTTAAAGAGCATGTTCTGCCTCAGTCCCTTGTCTTTACCGATGACTTTCCGTCCTATGACTGTTTCGATTCGCGGGGCTACCAGCACCGCAGAATCAACCACAGCGAAAGGGTCTATGTAGTCGGCGAGACACATACGAATACTATTGAGGGATTTTGGTCGCTCGTAAAAAACGGGCTGCGGGGCGTTTACCACTCCGTTGGCCGTCACTACCTACAAACTTACCTCGACGAATACAGCTTCCGGTACAATCACCGCTTCGATACGCAGCCGATGTTCACTACATTCATGCACCAGATCGAAAAGCGGGATGTTGTTGTCCGCCGTGCTCCGGTTGAGGTTGAGCCGTTCTGAATGGAATCGCGGTACGCATATCGCCACTGCTGCTTTGCGGAAAGAGCCAGAGTAATATTGACTCAAACAAGAAGACCCGCCTGCAAGCGGGTCTAGCTTTGGGGCGTCGGTGCGCGCCGTGTCGAAATTGTCTAGACACAATTCTGATGCCCCTCCGCCCCAGAGTCAACGCTTAATTTGCGTGGGGCGGAGGTGCGTGCGATGGCTGTTTACAAGGCCGCTACGGGCGCAGGCAGGTATTGGTGGTCTGCACTGCGATGGGGCTGGCGCTCTCTCACGGGAAATAAGCGGGAGGGGGCTGTGAGTACCACCATAGGACTTGTTGGAGCTTTCGGGATAGCACGGATTTGGCTGGGCACACAAACCGCTGTGGACAATCTGAAGCTGGCGATCTGCTCCGTAGCGGGCGGCCTTCTCGGGTTCATCGCGGTGCTTTTGTGGAGAACGGTATGGCGTGCCCCGTTCGAAATGGAGCAATCGCTGCGCGCCGAACATCAGACCAGCATCGCCTCCCTAAACGTTGAATGGGAAGAAAAGATTACTAATTCCCAAGCGCAAATCTCCGAGCGGCAAGCGACAATCGATGACCTCAGTAAACAATTAGCGATTCCAGATCAAGCCCTTACTGAACATGTTAAGATGTTGCTCGCAAAGACCAGCGACAAAGCCAGGAGTTTTTTGCGTATTGCCGCTCTGCACGATGTGTTCGATCCGCGGCAGCTTAATATCAAGGATCTGCGCTCCGACGAAATTATGCCTCTGGCTAATGAATGTGTAAGGGCGGGCTTGCTCACAATCGAGTGGGTCGATGATCACCGGGGCAGCATGAACCCGCGTTGCCAAGTCCCTCCAGGATTCCGAAACATTCTCATACGGCTACTGAATGCCTGAAAAGGTCAGCAACCTATCATCAGTCGGCTACTCCGGCTTGATCTTCCGACTCGCCTTCGTCAGATCGTCAAGGAACTGTTCTTTGGTCGGGATCGGAATCTCTGCACCGGCTGGCGTCACCTGGGTCGCCGCTGGCTTCTCGGCAAAATCCTCGACTACTACACTCTGCCGCTTCCGGGCGGTGATGGCGGCATCCTCTTCATCTCGTTGACGCACGAGTTCCTCCTCGTCTAGCAGGTCGGCCAACAGCCAAGCCGGGACAACTCCCGCCATTGCTGTATTGGATTGTGCCACCATATCCTCGCGCCGGACTCGCCCGCTACCCTGAACATTGAATATCGGTTCTTCGTTCGGAAGGTGGCACCAGTCAATACCCAAGAGCCAAGGACCGAGCGGCCCGATACCGGACGGTTGGATATAAGCGGACGGCTCGATATAGCCGTAAGGCCCAGTCGCCTCCGCCAGAACAGGTGGCTTGGCGAGCTTGACGAAAACAGGCGAGCCACTGTAGCCGGGAATTGAGCGGCATTCCACGAGGAAACTTTCTTGATCTATGCCGTACCGATCTTTGATCGGCTCAGTTGGCATCATCGCAATATTGCCAAACCTTAAAGCGGGCGCATTCCGTTGCTTACCGTCGTGATTAACAAACCTTCCAACCATGAATGTATCATCGCCTAATCCGATGTTGAAATCTCGCATCATCTCCTTCGATAAGAACATGGCTGACGGGATCATGCTGTAGCGGTGGACACCGGACGGTCTGATGGGGATAACGCGAACGTCGGCAGCGGAAGGGTGCCGCATCCAATCGTTGGGGTTGGTCGCAATCACGTCTGCATTTCCGTCAATCGTGTTCAGCCGAATCGCAACAGTTTGGGGACACTTGTTGATTACGTGATTATTCGTCACGGCATATACAGCGTAATGCTCTGGATTCTCCCGAAAAGGTTTCGCAACAAGGAAACCACTGCCGCCAAATTGCTCACATGCGCGAGCATCTCGCTCTGACTTGTAAATGTAGACGACGCAATTAAGATACTCGGGGTCTACCTGCGCCACGGGGGTCTCCCAGACAGAATATGGTATGCCACGCGAAGAGTGGCGGGTCACCCATCGCTTCCGAGTATGTAAGATTTGTGTACGTATTGTCAAGGGATAATTACCTTTGCAAGGATTTCTTAACTCCAACCCTGTGTTTTCAATATTTTGCGGACACCTAGGGAGGGGGATGGGAGTAACCAATCGATAACATCGTCCTGAAACGGGAACCGCGCGACTTGTGGATGAAATGTTATCGAGTAGTTAATAGAAGCCGGGTGCGCTCGTTGCTCGGGATGACAAGAATAAACGGCTTCCCGCTACGCCTGCATCAGCACGTCCCGTACTTCCTGCGCTAGCCGCTCGACCGCCGCTTCCACAGCCTGCTGAACTGCCGGGGACAGCTCGACGCCCGCGGCAAAGTTGGCGCCCTCGATGCCGTACAGGACCAGATGCGGAGGCAGTTGGTCCAGAGAACGGGCCAGTTCGACCGCTTCGGCCACGCTGAATGCGTGAGTGGAGTAGTGGAAGAATCCCGTTGGCATTGGCGCAGCCCGCGCGTCGAGGCGATGAATCGTTCCCGGGGATGCGCCCGAACGAACGGCATCCGCCAGCATCACCCACGCTGCCCCTTGCCATGCCTGGATCAACGCTGCACCCTCGCCGCTTTCCTCCAGGATGGTGACCCCGGCGGGAAATAGCGCGCGAAGGAGACGGGCGACGGCAATTCCGGCTCCGTCATCGCTGCGATATTCGTTGCCCACACCGATGATGACGATGCCTGGCTGCGCGGCGGTCATTCGGATTCAATGTACAGTTTCAGGAAGTGGGTGGCGCACGAGATGCAAGGATCGTAATTGCGAATCGCCTGCTCGCACTGCCACTGCAGCTTGTCCTTTGGCAGGAGAAGGTTGGTCTGGACAAACTGCCGGAGATCGCTCTCGATGGTCTTCTGGTTCTGCGAGGTGGGCGGAACAATCTTGCAATCCACGATGATGCCGCGGTCATCGATGCGATAGCGGTGATAGCAGATTCCGCGAGGCGCTTCGGTGCAGCCGTACCCGGTGCCGACGCGCGGCTCGACGTTGACCGCCGGCTTGTCGGGCATCTCATAGTGCTCGATGATGCGCAGTGCCTCATCGCAGGCGTACACCATTTCCACGCTGCGCACGATGATGCTCTGAAAGGGATTGCGGCACACAGGCCCCAACCCCGCGCTGCGGGCGGCTTCCTGCGCCAGGGGTGAGAGCTTGTCGAAGTTCAGGTTGTAGCGCGCCAGCGGACCGACGAAGTAGGAATTTCGCTCCGTGAGCCGCGATTGCAGCGCGTTGGAATGGGCGACATGGTCCTCGACAAAGTGCTGGTCGTATTCGCGAACCGCGATGTCCAGCCCTTGGTTGGAGACCAGTCGGCCTTCGTTGAAAGGATATTCGTCAGGATGCCGCAGGGCGACAAACTCGTAATCGCGGTCGAAATCAGGGAACGCGAAGGTCGCCACCCAGCGCACGGTGGCAAGGGCGGTGTCGCGTGCCCACTTAAGCTCCTCGGCGAGCGCGGAGAAGTCCCGCTTGACCGGCGTCTTGTAGAAGCCGCCAACCCGCACATTGATGGGGTGGATTTCGCGACCGCCGAGCAGGCGCACGATTTCGTTGCCGGCTTTTTTCAATCGCAGGCCGCGCTTCACCTCGTCGGGATGGTTCTTGGCCATGCGGATGGCGTCCTCGTAACCGAGGAAGTCGGGTGCGTGCAGCAGATAAACGTGCAGCGCATGACTCTCGATCCATTCGCCGCAATAAATCAACCTGCGCAGGTCGCGGATGGGGCCGGTGATTTTGATTCCGAATGCGTCCTCGATGGCATGACACGCGCTCATCTGATACGCAATGGGGCAGATGCCGCAGATGCGGGCGGCGATGTCGGGTGCCTCATCAAATTTTCGGCCACGTAGAAACGCTTCGAAGAAGCGCGGTGGCTCGAAGATCTTCAACTTGACGTCCGTCACCTGCTCGCCCTTGATCTTCACTAGCAGGGCGCCTTCGCCTTCGACACGCGCCAGGTAGTCGACTTTTATCGTCCTACTTTTCATGCGCTTCGCTCTCTCTGCGGAAAGGCTCAGCGTAGGCGTTGAACCCGCGGAAGGCCCGCATCAAATCCCGCTCGCTCGCACCGAGCCCGCTCCACCACGCGCTCAGCGACGCGGTGTTTGGCGTTTCTTTCGGCCCAAAGCATCCATAACATCCGCGTGCGTATGCCGGACACAGAGCGCCGCAGCCAACCTGAGTCACTGGACCGAGACAGGGTGTGCCATGCGCGACCATCACGCAGACCGTGCCGCGCTGTTTGCACTCCACGCAGACACTATGCGGCGGGGTGTTCGGCTTGCGACCATTCAGAAACGCGCTGAGCACCTCCACCAACTGATACTTGTTGATGGGGCAGCCGCGCAGCTCGAAATCGACAAACACATGATCGGTGATCGGCGTGGACTTCTTGAGAGTTTCGATATAGTCGGGCCGGGCGTACACGATGGAAATAAATTCCTTCACGTCCTTGAAATTGCGTAGCGCCTGGATACCACCGGCGGTGGCGCAGGCGCCAATGGTCACCAGGAATTTCGAGGTGCGGCGAATGCCGTGGATCCGTTCGGCATCATGCGGCGTGGTGATGGAGCCTTCCACCAGCGAAAGGTCGTAGGGGCCTTTGACCACAGCGCGCGAGGCCTCGGGAAAATTCGCGATCTCCACCGCGTCGGCGACCGCCAGCAGTTCGTCCTCGCAATCCAGCAGGCTCAACTGGCAACCGTCGCACGAGGAGAACTTCCAGACTGCCAGCTTGGGTTTGCGTAAGGCCATATCAGATCTCCGACTTGCCAAGAATGGCCGCGATGCTAGGCAAAGCGAACACCGGACCGTCCTTGCAGACAAAGGTGGGGCCGTACTGGCAATGGCCGCAAAAGCCGATGCCGCATTTCATGTTGCGCTCCGCCGACAGGTAAACGCGCTCCGCCGCCACGCCGCGCTTCAGCAGCTCCATCACGGTAAAGCGCATCATGATCTCAGGTCCGCAGAGCATTGCCAAGGTATTGGAAGGATCGAAAGGAGCACGCCCAATCATCGTCGTCACCACCCCGACGTTGCCCCGCCAGTTGCTGGCGGCGCGATCGACCGTCACCTGAATTTCCAGGTCGAACTTGCCACGCCACCGTTCCAGTTCGTGACGGTACAGCATGTCCTCGGGAGTGCGCGTGCCATACAACAGAACGATCCTGCGAAACTTATCGCGTTCCGCCATCAGGCGGTAGAGCGCAGGCCGCAAGGGAGCAAGCCCGATTCCGCCTGCCACAATCACGACATCGCGCCCAGTTGCCTCTTCCACAGGCCAATGGCTTCCGAAGGGACCGCGAATCCCCATGACCTCGCCGCGCTTGAGCTGCCGCATGGCCTTGGTTACCGTGCCGACCACGCGAGTGGTGTGCTTGAGCAAAGGAACATTGCCGGGGTCGCTGCTGATGGAGATCGGCACTTCTCCCACGCCGAAGACGTACAGCATGTTGAACTGGCCCGGCGCAAACGAGAACCGCTGGCTGGAATCTTCGGGAAGAATCTCCAGCGTGAAGGTGTCGGCGGTCTCCTGCTTTACGCGCTGAATGCGGTAAGGCAAGGGAAGCATTGGGTCTGGGACCAGACCCGCGGTTACAACCTCGGTTTGCTCAAGCATGGGCACCATACATATCCAACAACTGCAATCGGGTTGCCTCCAGGCGCTCGGTGATGACTTGCATAAACCGCTTGTAAATTTCGTAGCCGAGGTCATGGTCCTCATCGCACTTGGCGCGAAGACACTTGCCGTCAAAGGCCAGCGCATGTGTAGGCTGCTGCGCCCTTGCGTCAAAATGCCAGCGGTACGGAGGGAATAGCCACGACCATCCCAAGACTTCGCCGCTACCGACAGTTTGCACCGTTGTGAGGCCATCGTGCGGAATCACGAACTGCACCGACACCAGGCCTTCGCGGATGAGATAAAAATGATCCGCTGGATCACCTTCCCGGAAGATGACTTCTCCTTCGCCGAAGCGCACGTTCTTGGAACATCCGGCGATCAAGCGGATGTGTTGCTCC
This sequence comes from Acidobacteriaceae bacterium, assembly GCA_003135475.1. Classification (GTDB taxonomy): domain Bacteria; phylum Acidobacteriota; class Terriglobia; order Terriglobales; family Acidobacteriaceae; genus Bog-257. The sequence continues at coordinate 13,728 of PLBW01000078.1, read as the reverse complement.
TCCATCCCTTGAAAGAAGGGATGCTCTCGGAGAATCGGTTCAAGTGTCTGTATCATGGCGAGTCCTCGCTCTGGTCGGCCGGCGCCTTAATAGAATCGCTTGCGCGGATGGCGCCAGCCTCGACTGTAATATCGATTCCCACCGGACACCACGTGATGCAGCGGCCACAACCCACGCAGCCGGAAACGCCAAACTGGTCAATCCAGGTGGCAAGCTTGTGCGTCATCCATTGGCGATAGCGCGATCTTGGGGATGCGCGCACGCTTCCGCCGTGGATGTAGGAAAAGTCCACAGTGAAGCAGGAATCCCATCGCCGCCAGCGTTCGGCGTGTTCGCCGGTCAGGTCGGTCACGTCTTCCACTGTGGTGCAGAAGCAGGTAGGACAGACGATGGTGCAGTTGGCGCACGTCAGACACCGCTGCGTAACGTTGTCCCACCGTGGATGCTCGTAGTTGCGGTAGAGGAGCTCCTTGATTCCGAGCGTCTCCAATTGGCGGCCCATGTGGCGCGTCGTGTGGTCCAGAATGCGCTCGGCGTGCTGCTTATCAGCTTCGTTGGCCGGTTGATGCGGGACCCTTGACAAAATCTCGGCGCCGCGCGTCGATCCCAGTTCCACCAGGAAGTAGTGCCGCCCGTCTTGTAACAATTCGGTGAGAGCAAGATCGAAGCCGGAAGCCGCCTTCGGTCCCGCATTCATCGAAGCGCAGAAGCAGGTGCCGCCGGCCCGCCCGCAATTGACCGCCACAACGGACAGGTCCTCGCGCCGCGCTTTGTAGCCGGGATCGACGAACTGACCCTCGAGAAAGACCTTGTCCTGGATTGCAATCGCGTTCAGTTCGCAGGCGCGCACCCCGAAGAAAGCATATTTTGGCGCGGCTCGTTCTTCTTCCGGCAGGATTCGCAGCCCTTTTCCGTTGCGCGCCGCCTGCCACAGCCGCTGCAGGGGCGGACACAGGAACTTCTTCCAGGAGTGCGGGCCGACAGCATAGCCAAATAGGGCTTGGTCTTGGCGGCGTTTCAGACGATACGTTCCGCCCGACTGCTCGTCGGTCCAACCCGAAGGGAGGTCTGCGGTCGAAGTCAGGTGGTCGTAGACGATTGCGCCGTCGCGCAGGGTTGGTCCGACAACCTCATAGCCCCGGCTGACCAATGCTTGGAGCAGTTGCTCCAGATGCTCTCGTTCCACGACAAAGCTGTCGCCGACGTGCGACGGCTCTGCGGTTTTGGCTAGCAGTGTTGGCACGATCACCAGCTTCCCTATTCAGGCTAGCGAATGGTCCGCTGGGTGTCGGTGACGTAGGTCACGTCGTGCTGTTGCGAGCGCGGCAGGCATCGGCTACTCTGTGGCCGGTGAACGGAGTCCGGCGTCTGCGAATACGAAGTTGATGCGGAAGGGAAGACGCCGCGCGGCAACGGCCTGTGGATTGGTTGGCGCTTATGGCTAATTGCTGATTGCTTAGCTTAATTGCCAAACCCTGGGTTATACTCGACGACGTTCTAAAGGCAAACGCTGGAGGAGGAAGTATGTTTCACTTAATCTGGTACGTTCTTATCGGGCTAATCTCGGGGATTATCGCGAAATCGGTGATGCACGTGCATTTAACGATGTTCTGGACGATCGTGCTCGGCATCATCGGATCGATCATCGGCGGCAGCGTTACCCACATGTTTTCGCGCCCGACAAACGAACGATATCATCCCGCCGGCCTCATTTTCTCCACACTGGGCGCGATCCTGGTGCTCTTCATTTGCTATAAGCTGAAGATTCATTTTCCCCAGGTCAACCCGTTCTAGCTCGTCGACGGCTAACCTCGTATTCCGATAGGCTACCGGCGGTCGCGTCGGTTGCGGCAAAAGGGGAGTTCCTCCACGGAAAGGCGCTCTGGCGGAGCGATGGATGCCAGCTACGCCTCACTGCGAATCGTGGCCATCGCTACCAACCTGCGCCAGTGATGTCCATGTCGATCACTTCCCTGCATCAATTTTGGTGCAAGAGAGTGATGGGCAGGTCAATGCCGCATGAATTGTGGGTAAAATCCAGCCGTGGGAACCAGAATAACAATCACCTTGAGCTGAACGGCGCGCTGGTTGCGCCCATTCTACTTTGGCATAACCTGCTGCAAATGAAATCGCCGCGCTAATGGCTAATTGCTAACGGCTAGTCAGTACTTGCGCATGTGGATTTCGGTGCCGTTGCGCTCGAACTTCACTTCGTCCATCAGTTGATTGATGAGATAGATGCCGCGGCCGTGGCTGGAAAATATATTTTCCCCGCGACAAGGATCGGGGATGGCAAAAGGATCGAAGCCGCTGCCCGGATCGCGCACCACGATCAGCATGCCGCGCTCTTCCTCGCAGCCTACACAGCACTGGACTTTTTTGGTGGGATCGTTTTTGCAACCGTGAATAATGGCGTTGGCGAGAGCCTCGCGCAGGGCGGTTTCGATCTCGAATTCCTTGCCGGCGGCGCATTCCAGGCGGCGCGCCATTTCCATGATGCCTTCCACCACGGGACCGATGGCCGTGGGATCGGCGTTGAGCGTGACCTCAATGCGTATCATCAGTTTGCTGCGATCGAACTCCACCGTTGGAAAACAGCTGGGCTGCTCCATGGCAGGTCTCCAATAGGAATGGCGCTCGGTTACTCTTACAGAAAAGCTCAATCGGGTCAAGCGAGAATACACAAAACTGTGACATAACCCGGCATGTTCGTGGCGGAAGGGGGAGGTTCGTCTCGCATAGCGATGCGTGCACTTTGGGAATCCGCATGTTGCTGGTCGGCGTTGGCACGGTGAAAGGGTTGTGCAAAATCGAGCCCCTTAGGGCGAAAGAGTTTAGCTCAGCACGGAGCCGCAGGCGGAGTGCTGGGGGCACTGGAAAATGAATCCGAGTCCCGTTAGGGACGGCACGTTCGCCTGCGCCGCTGATCGGATGGTAGCCGCAGAGTGGCGACTCCGCTCGCGAGAACGACAGGCATCGCCTGCTCCCGCAATCGTATAAAATCGTCGCTGGTTCCCGATTTAATGTAAGCTAATCGACGAATGCGGACGATACTGCCACTGCTTCTCCTCACGACGATCTTGTGTTCCGCGGCCCACGCCCAGGAGATCACGGTTGCGGCTGCCTCTGACCTGAATTACGCGCTGAAAGACTTGGCTTCGCGCTTCGAGAAAAAGACCGGCGACAAGATAACTCTTTCATTCGGTTCCTCGGGAAACTTATATTCGCAGATTCAGGGCGGCGCCCCTTACGATTTGTTCTTCTCCGCCGACATCGCGTATCCGCAGAAGCTGGCCAGCCCTGGCCTGGTCGAGAGTTCGTCGCTGCGCACCTACGCCATCGGCCACCTGGTGCTGTGGGTCCGCAACGGTTCCAGCTTCGATCCGCAAAAGCTTAAGATGGATTTGCTGCTGCAGTCTTCGGTGCAACGCATCGCCATCGCCAATCCCGCACATGCGCCTTATGGCCGGTCTGCGATGGCTGCGCTCGAGCATTTCGGGTTGAAAGACAAAGTGGCCGGCAAACTGGTCTTCGGCGAAAACATCAGCCAGGCGGCGCAGTTTGTGCAATCGGGCAACGCTCAGGCCGGACTGATCGCGCTGTCGCTGGCCGTGTCTCCGGCGATGAAGGACTCCGGGCGCTACTGGGAGCTGCCAACCGATTCCTATCCCGAGTTGCAACAGGGAGTCGCGCTGCTCTCGGCCTCGAAGCACAAGCCAGCCGCAAAGGCCTTTGTGGATTACCTGCTTTCCGCGGAAGGCGCGGCGGTGCTGGAGCAGTACGGCTTTCGCGTACCTGCAAGCAAATGATCGTTCAGGCACTCACGCTTACGCTGCGCTTGGCCATCATGGTCTCGGCCATCCTGTTGGTCATCGGCGTTCCACTGGCGTACTGGCTGGCGTTTTCGCGCCGGCGATGGAAGTTTCTGGTGGAAGCGACGGTCTCGCTGCCCATCGTGCTGCCTCCGACGGTTTTGGGCTTTTACGTTCTGGTTGCTCTCGGCCCTCTCAGCCCAGTAGGACGCTGGTATCAGATGCTCACCGGCCACACTCTCGCTTTTACCTTTGAGGGTCTCGTCATCGGATCGGTTTTGTACAGCCTGCCCTTTGCGGTGCAGCCGATGGCGACTTCCTTTGCCGCGGTTGACCAAAAATTGCTGGATGCATCCGCGCTCCTGGGCGCCTCCCACTGGCGCACGTTCTGGCGCATCGTGTTGCCGCTGGGTCTGCCGGGCGTGCTGACCGGCCTGGTGCTGAGCTTCGCGCATACCTTGGGCGAGTTCGGCGTGGTACTCATGATCGGCGGCAACATTCCCGGCGCAACCCAGACCGTCTCAATTCTGATTTACGACCAGGTGCAAGCGCTCGATTACGCCACCGCGAACCGCACTGCTCTCATTCTTTTAGTGCTCTGCTTCACCATGCTGGCAATACTTTACGGCCTGCGCCGCCGTGGCGCATGGAATGTGTGGGAGTGGAGATGAGCGGTGCGACTACCTCGCCACTCGCTGAGCAACTGACGGTCCGCCTTACGAAATGCTTTCGCGGCGAAAGCGGCTCCCTGTTCACGCTCGACGTCGAGTTGGCGGTGGCCGCCGGCTTCACCATTCTGTTCGGGGCCTCCGGGGCAGGGAAGACGACGCTGCTCGATTGCATTGCCGGGCTGCAAACGCCCGACGAGGGAACGATTGCGGTTGGCCAAGCCCTTCTCTTCGATTCCGAATCGCGCGTGAATCTTCCCTCGCGCCGCCGCGCCGTCGCATATCTGCTGCAATCGCTGGCGCTATTTCCGCACATGACGGTCGAGCAGAATGTGCAATACGGCCTGGCCGCGCTCAACCAGAGAGATCGCGACGCTCGCAGCGGGGAGGTGTTGGAATCGTTCCGCATCGCCGCGCTGGTCGAGCGGCGTCCCAGCGAAATTTCTGCGGGGGAACGCCAGCGAGTTGCGTTGGCGCGCGCGCTGGTGACGCGTCCGCGAGTGCTGCTGCTGGACGAACCGCTCACGGCGCTGGATGCGGTCACGAAGGCGCGAATCCTGGACGATTTACGCGCCTGGAACCGCCGGCATCGCATTCCAATCCTTTATGTCACGCACGACCGCGAAGAAGTTTTCGCGCTGGGCGAAAGCGCAATTGTGCTGGAGGAAGGCCACATCCTTGCGCGGGGCTCGCCGCACGAAGTCTTGCACCGGCCGCAATCGGAAACCGTTGCGCAGCTTGCCGGCTTCGAGAACATCTTCGATGGTTCGGTGACCGGCTCGCATCCGGAGTACGGAACCATGACCTGCCGCATTGCGGGTTCGACCCTTGACCTCGAAGTTCCGTTGGTACGCGTGAATTCTTCCTTGCCGCTGCGCGTTGGGATTCGCGCGGGCGACATTTTGCTGGCGTCGTCCAAACCACAGGGACTCAGTGCCCGCAACGTGCTTGACGGCACGATCGCCTCGCTCGAGCAGCGCGATATGAAAGTGATCGCTATCGTGACTTGCGGACCTGACTTTGAAGTGCATCTCACGCTGGGTGCGCGAGAGTCGCTGCAACTCAAGCCAGGGGCGCGAGTGTGGCTGGTGGTCAAGACGTACTCGTGCCACGTGCTGCAATAATGCGGCAGGCGGCTTCTTATTCGTAGCGTAGGGCTTCGATGGGGTCGAGATTTGCGGCTTTCCAGGCAGGATAAATTCCGAATACCAGACCGATCATGATCGAAGCCAAGGTTGCGGTGAGCACCCACGACAACGACATACTCGCGGGCAGGGAAGGAAACACCAGGGGGACCAGTGCCGTCAACGCGCCTCCAATGACGATCCCAAGAATGCCGCCTATCCCGGTGAGGGTAATAGCTTCCAGCGTGAACTGCAGCAGGACATCGCGGCGGCGCGCCCCGATGGCCTTGCGCACCCCGATCTCGCGCGTGCGCTCGGTCACCGACACCAGCATGATGTTCATCACGCCGACGCCGCCCACGATCAGCGCCACGCTCGACACCGCAAACATGAAGATAAAGATCCCTCCGGTGAGCTGGTTCCAGGTATCGCTGAGCGCGTCCTGGCTGAAGACGGCGAAGTTATCGGGCTGATCGGGACCGAGGTGGCGCCGGCGCCGCAGCAGCGCGCGCATCTCGTCCATGGTGGTGTCCATGTCGGCGTGCGACGTGGACTTCACCGTGATCCAGTACTGTTTTTGCTCGGGATGCAATTTGTGCAGGGTGGCGATGGGCATGCGCACAATGTTGTCTTCCGGATTGGAACCGTTGCCCAAGGCCGCTTTGCGCTTGGCCATCACGCCGATTATCTGGAACAGCTCGCCTTCGATGTTCACTTCCTTGCCGATTGGGTCCTGATCTTCGAAGAGCTTGTCGGCGGTGTCGCTGCCCAGGACGGCCACCTGGCTGCGATGTTCATTTTCGGTTTCCGTGAACCAGCGTCCGCGAACGATCTTGAGGTCGTCCGTCTGGATGGTGGCAGGCAGGTCGCCGTCGAGGATGGTGTTCTTGCTCCTGCGTCCCTCATATTTCACCGAGAAGGTCCCCGCTCCGAACTCCGGGATCATGATGCGCAGGCTGGCGGTGGCCGCCTTCACATGGGGCAGGTCGCGCATGGCCAGTCCATCCTCGAGGGTCAACTCTTTGCGGGCCAGCATCTCGGTGGTCGGCCGGCCGAAGGTGAACGGCGAAAAGTGATAGGCGAAGACCTGGTCGGAGCCCATGTCCTTCAACATGCCTTCGACGTTGGAGTTCAATCCGCGCACCACCGACGAGATGACAATGACCATCATGACGCCGATCACGATGCCCAGCACGGTCAGGCCGGATCGCATCTTGTTCTTGGCGATGGTCTCCAGCGCCATGCGCAGGATTTCTTTGTAATCGCTTCGCCGCATAAATTACCGCTTAATTCAGTTCTAACTCTTCGCCTTGCTCAGCCGACAGTCAGACAGGGACATCTCGAGGATGTACAACCTTGATGTTTGTGTAGCGCGCAAAATCCGACTGGTTCAAGGTAAGAATATGAGAAACCGCGTGAACCTGCATGGCGGCCGCAAGTCGCGCATCGTGGACTTGTACCCCGCGGACACTATTGCCCACAACCAGATCTCGCCAGACCCAATAGACTTGTTCGTTGTCTGGAAGCAGGGTCATGATGCGCTCAATCGCGTTGACACGCGCATCCGTTTCCTCAATCGACAAACCAAAACCGTTGTGCCTGGCTGGGCGTGTACATACGTTCCAAAACTCACTTATATTCTGGGCAGCGTAGCACAGGTGTGCCCGGCTTTTTATGAGGACCTGAGTAGCGGACTGCACAACAGCATAGTGTGGGTCGTCTTCTTTGGAGAGTCGGAGAAGAATGTTCGTATCAACGAGGTATCTCGGCCCGTTCGCCATTAGTCGTGGTCCTGATAAAAGCTCTCGCGGCGAAAAGCTTCATCGGGCAGTTGAGGAATCTTTTCTGACTTGGCTGCCATGGTTTCAAAGAAGACGGCGGTCTCTGCGGTTGTCGGCTGGCGCCATCCAGAAGCGTTCTTAACCCCCAAGGCTTGGTTAAGCAGACTCTCGACGTAAGCTGGTACATCCATGCCATGGGCTTGGGCCTGGGCCGCCAGTTCTGCCTCAACCTCGGGTTGCAATTCAATTTGAATCATGCGCTTTCTCCTTGGCCCATGATACAGCGACACCTAAGGTCTTTCAGTCCCACGAGCCGTCAGCGAGCCGAAGCGGACCCATCGGGATTGTTCATCACGTCACTGTCCGAGACACCGCACTCTAGAGTTCGAACCGCAGGGCCGCAATCGGGTCCAGTTTGGCGGCCTTGCGCGCCGGATACACGCCGAAGAAAACTCCCACGCTGGCCGCAACCGCCAGCCCGGCGAAGACGGCCCATAACTTGATGGCGGATGGCATCCCGATCGCCAGGGTCACCAGCTTTGCGATGCCAACGCCGCCCGCCACGCCGATCAGTCCGCCAATCAGCGCCATGGTGATGGACTCGATCAGGAATTGCCGCAGCACGTCGCGCGGCCGCGCTCCCAGGGCTTTGCGAATGCCGATTTCCCGCGTGCGCTCCGTCACCGACACCAGCATGATATTCATGATCACGATGCCGCCGACGATGAGCGAAATGGAGGCGATCACGATCATCACGATGAAAAACGTGCTGCTCAGGTCGGACCAAATGGAAAGGAAACTGGCGTTGGTCTCGACCACAAAGCTGTCCTTTTCGCCAACCCGGTCGTGTCTTCGCGAGCGCAGTATCACCCGCGCCTGATCGATGGCTTGTTCGAACGACGTCCCGACGTCGTCGGCTTTTCCCCAGATGAGGATGCTGTTGTGGGTCCCGTAGTTTTTGAGCCACGTTGCGATGGGCATGATCACATAGTTGTCGCGGGTCATGCCCAGGGTCTTGCCTTCTTTCTTGCCTACGCCGACTACCCGGAACAGCTTGCCATCCACCCGGATTTCTTTGCCCAGCGGATCGGTGTCGCCCAGCAAATTTTCGCGGATGTCCTGTCCGATGATGACCACGGCCGAAGTCGTGTTCTCGTCCGAGTTGTTGAGCATCCGTCCGGCCACCAGATCGAGGTCATAGATGGGCGCCATGGTAGGTGTCCAGCCGCGAACCCAGGTGTCCGTGCTGCTCTGAGTGCCGTAAACCACCTTGCCATTGAACTGGCGTATGGAAGCGCCCACGATCTTGCAGGCATCGCAGCCATCCGCGACTGCCTGGTACTGCTCCATCGTCAGGTCTTTGCGCTTCTGCCCTTCGATGAACTGGTCGACATCCGTGACCACATTGGGCGTCTTGCCCATGATGAACACGTCGGTCCCGAGATTGAAGATTTTCTCGGCAACATATCCGTTGATGCCGTTGACGAATGTGACCACGGCAATCACCGCCGCCACTCCGATGACCACTCCCAGGAGCGTCAGCACGGAGCGCAGTTTGTTGGCCCAAAGCGACAGCAGGGCCACACGAATGGCTTCAGCGATATTCATGATGCGGGCAATTCCAACTGTATCCCAAACGGCTACAAGCTATCTCATTTGTATCAGGGTACGGCTTCAGACGTGCCGCAACGGGCCAACAATAACTCGGGCTTGGAGCGGCTCGTCCATGCAAAATCAGAACCAAGTTTTGGCTTTGTAAGCGCGATAGTCATCAGCGAATGCCGCTTCGAGCACCTGCTCCTCGCGCTTAACACGAAGGTACTGGCCCCAGTGAATGATCACCAAAACCACTATCCCTGCGTACCAGCGCATCGCCACGAACTCTCCCAGGAATGCGAAGAAGGCGAAGAGATAAATCGGATTGCGGATCTTGGAATAGATTCCGTGGGTGACCAGTTTCCTGGCCTCGGCCCGCACCGCGAAGGATGAGCAAAGCTGATAACGGGCCAGCATCCACAAAACAAACGCCGGCAGTGAAATGGCAGCGCCAATCCAGTGATGGCGATCGTTCTGCCAGTGCTGGGCTGTCACCACTGCCAGTGTGAGGTAGATACCGACATCGACGAAGCGCAGCCAGTTCATTCCGCCCCAGGTCCCTTTGTGGATTCGCGAGCAGAGGGTATTCTACGACAGCGTGTCTTTCGCGGTGCCCGTTTGCTTTCAGGCGACGATAACACGGTAGGCGGACCGGACTAGGTATTGGAGGCGGCCGGCCTGAGGCGTGTTGCTTCGGGCCCGGGCGCGTCATGCTTCTGCTGCCAGCCTCCCCAGCCGGCCGGCCCAGCCCAGGGCCGCACTATCCCTTGACATCCCGTGCCCAATATTATAAATATGCATATGTCTGTATATTTATGCTATGTCGAAACTCTCACGCCATACCGCCATTTGCGATCTGGTTGTCAACCGCGAGGTGGCCAGCCAGGAAGAGCTGCGGCGGCTGCTTTACAAGGGCGGGCACCGGGTGACCCAGGCGACCCTGTCGCGCGACATCCATGAATTGCGGCTGGTGAAGACCGCGGAAGGCTACAAGCTGCCCCAGGGCGAGGTTGCCGAGGCCTTTCTGCCGTCCATCGAGCGGCTCATTCACGAGTTTGTTTACGAGGTGAAGACCGCGCAAAACCTGGTGGTGGTGAAAACCAGCGCCGGCAGCGCGCAGCCGGTATCGGCGGCCGTCGACGCCGAGGAGTGGGACGAGGTCGTGGGCACCATCGGTGGCGATGACACCATTCTGGTCATCGCGCATGACGCCAAGGTTGCGGAAAAACTGGCCAGGCGTATTCGCGGATATTTCGCGTAACAGTCGGATTAGCAGATTGAAACCATGAATGCCACAGTACAACCCGCGGTCTTTGGCGCGACCGGTTACTCCGGCTTGGAGCTGGTGCGTTTACTCGCGCATCATCAAGGAGTCAAAAAGCCGCTGCTCTTCTTCCAGCAGCGCAACGGCGACAGTGGAGGGTACGCCGATTTGAGCGAAGTGTATCCGCAACTGGCGGGCAATGGCGGATTTCCGTTCGAGGCCTTCTCGTGGCAGCGGATGAAGGATGCCGGGGTGGATGTCATGTTCCTGGCGACGCCGCACGAGTTCTCGCGCGAGTGGGTCCCGGAGGCGATTGGGCGCGGCTTGCGCGTGATCGATCTGAGCGGGGCGTGGCGTTTGAAGCAACCGGCGAATCGGGAAGTGTACGGATTCTGCGATGCCAACGCACACGACGCATCGCTTCTCGACAAAGTCGCGGTGTACGGATTGCCCGAATTGCACGCTGCGGCGATCAAAGACGCCGCCTTGCTGGCGAATCCGGGATGTTATCCGACGTCGGTCATTCTGGCCCTGGCTCCGTGGATTCGCGCCGGATATGTGGACGTTGAGCACGGCATTATATGCGACTCCAAGTCTGGAGTTTCGGGGGCAGGGAAGACGCCGTCGGCGAAGACGCACTTCGTGGAAGTCGATGGCGACTTCAGCGCCTACAGCGTCTTTGGACACCGGCATACCGGCGAGATGCTGGAGCAACTTGGGCTCGAAGATGGATCGCTGCAGTTCACGCCGCATTTACTGCCAATTCCGCGCGGCATTCTCTCCACCATCTATGTGAAGCTGGCGAAGGTTGTGCCGGCAGCGGAATTGGAGCAATGCCTGCGCGAGTTCTACGCCGGCAAGCCCTGGGTGCGCGTCTTCGGAGCGGCGCGGTTGCCGCAGATCAAGTTTTCGCGCAACACCAACTTCTGTGACATCGGATTTTCGCTCTCGCCTGATGGCAAGCGCGCGGTCGTGGTGTCGTGCCTCGACAACCTGTTGAAGGGCGCTGCCGGCCAGGCCGTGCAGAACATGAACCTCATGTTCGGTTTCGACGAGAGAGAAGGATTGCAGTGAAACTGGTGATCAAAATTGGCGGCGCAGCCCTTGACGACAAAGAGCTGGTCAAGAAGTTTGCCAGGACAATCCCCAGCCTCTGGCGCGAAGGTCACAAACTGGTGATTGTTCACGGAGGAGGAGCGGCGCTCAGCCGGACCCTGAAGCAGCTCGGTTGCGAAACTACTTTCATCGACGGCTTGCGGGTCACCGATGCGCAGACGCGCGATGTGGCGGTGATGGTGCTGGCCGGACAGCTCAACAAGCGGCTGGTGGCCTCGATCGGCGCGGCCGGACAGCCGTCGCTCGGACTTTGCGGCGGAGACTTGCACATGTTTCGTGCAACCAAAAAACAGCAACCGGATCTCGGCTATGTCGGCGAAATCTGCTCGGTTGACGCGCAGTGGATCGAGCGATTGTGGAACGCCGGCATCGTTCCGGTAGTGTCGAGCCTGGCGCTGGGCGTTGACGATGAGTACTACAACATCAACGCCGATCACATGGCGTCGGCCTGCGCCGTGGCTTGCGGCGCGGATGCGTTGATCTATCTCACCGATGTTGCCGGCGTCAAAGATGCCGAAGGCGCCGTCATTCGCTGGCTCGACGTGAAATCGATTGCGGCCATGGTGCAGCAGGCGACGGTCAGCGGCGGCATGTTGCCCAAACTGGAAGCTTGCATCAAGGCGCTGAAGCGGGGCGTCGCGCGAGTTCGCATCCTGCCCGCGGAACACGCGGAAGTGTTGCCCGGTTTCTTCAGCGATCCGATTGAATGCGGCACGGAAGTTATTGCGAGCAGCTAGCAAGACCTGTACGGGTAGTACGGGCTTTCAGTTGCTAATTGCTAAGTGCCAATTGCTAAGTGCTAGTTGCTAACGGAGGCACAACATGATTGCTACTTCAGTTCCCGCGGGCCTAAGCCCCCAGCCGTATACGCGGCGGAGCGTTCCCGAACGCGACCTGATCTCGATCCAGGATTTCACGCCGGAAGAACTCGCCTGCGCGCTGGAACTGGCAGCGGCGATGAAAGCGCGCCCGGCGGACTATCGCGGCACTCTGGCGGGCAAGCAGATTGTGCTGTTCTTCGAGAAACCTTCGCTGCGCACCCGCCTGACGTTTGAGGCTGGCATCAACAGTCTCGGCGGCGCGTCATTTTTCGTCGATCAAACGCGGTCGCGGCTGGGCGCTCGTGAGAGCCTCAGCGACGTGGCCCATAACCTGGAGCGCTGGGTTGACGGTGTGGTGCTGCGGACGTTCGCCCATGAGACCGTCACGACCATGGCCAGGCACGCGTCGATCCCGGTGATCAACGCCCTGAGCGAATTGGAGCATCCTTGCCAGGCGCTGGCCGACATGCTGACGCTTCAGGAACATTTCGGCGACCTGCGCAACGTGCATCTCGCCTATGTTGGCGATGGCAACAACGTCGCGCACTCGCTGATGCTGGCAGCGGCCAGTCTGGGAGCGACCATCTCGGTGGGAACGCCCAAAGGATATGAGCCGAGCGAAGCCGTGTTGAGCGCGGCGCAAGAGTTAGCGGCGGCTTCGGGCGGGGGGGTGCAGGTGGTCAACGATCCCATTGAGGCGATTGCCGGGGCCGACGCGGTGTACACCGACGTGTGGGCCAGCATGGGCCAGGAAGACGAAGCCGCCGAGCGGCGCGAGATATTCCTGCCCTTCCAGGTGGACCCGAAGCTGTTCTCTTATGCCGCGAAGCATGCGCTGTTCATGCACTGCCTTCCGGCGCATCGTGCAGATGAAGTGGCGGCGGCGGTGATCGATTCGCCGCGGTCGGTGGTGTTCGACCAGGCGGAAAACCGCCTGCACGTTCAAAAAGCCATCATGGTTTTGTTGCTGGAAGGCGGCGTTCATCGCTTTCCGCCGAGGAGTTCCTATGCGTGAGAAAGTCGTACTGGCGTATTCCGGAGGGCTCGATACCTCCATCATCATCCCGTGGCTGAAAGAAAACCATGACTGCGATGTCATCGCTTATGTCGCCGACGTAGGGCAAGGCGATGACCTGGACGCGGTGGTCGAGAAAGCGTACGCAACGGGCGCAAGCAAAGTGATCGTGGAAGACTTGCGTCACGAGTTCCTGACCGACTACGTCTTTCCTGCGATCCAGGCGGGCGCAGTGTATGAGCACAAGTACCTGCTGGGCACATCGCTGGCGCGACCGATCATTGCCAAGTACCAGGTCGCGGCCGCGTTGCGGGGAGGCGCGACCGCCGTGGCGCACGGCTGCACCGGCAAGGGCAACGATCAGGTGCGCTTCGAGCATGCCTACCAGGCACTGGCGCCCGAGTTGAAGGTGATTGCCCCGTGGCGGGAATGGACGCTGCAATCGCGTGAGGACTGTCTCGACTACGCGGAGCAGCATGGCATCGCAGTGGCGCAGAGTCGCGCGAAGATCCACAGCCGCGATCGCAATTT
>PLBW01000136.1 GCA_003135475.1 Acidobacteriaceae bacterium | reverse complement strand
ACTACAGTGGAAAGTTTAAGGCTTGGTGGGACCAAGCAAAGGCGTAGGTCATCCGACCTAAACCAATTGGATTAACCGGGCGATCCCTATGAGGGCACAAAAAACTCCTGCTGTTATGCTTACAAAAGATAAAAGCCCGGCCAGGTCTCCTAAGAAGTCGTGCAGGATGAACTTTGCGGCCGCGGCCACACTCCAGCATCCCGCGGCCCAAAGCAGCCACTCCCACCACAGAAGATCGAAGGGACTTGTCGGAACGTAGTTCATAGAGCCGCGATCTGAAGCTGCAAAGTCTCGGAACCGAGGAACTTCACGCAATCGCCGGGTCGATCTTCTCATTATCCACACCGAGTTCCGCAAACGCTTTTTGGGCACGCTGCACATCGAAGTTTCCGTCGCGCGCCAGCCGCGACAGCGCTGCCGCGACGATCGACTCGGCATTCACCTCGAAGTGCCGCCGCAAGTGCTCGCGGTTATCGCTGCGTCCGAAACCATCCGTGCCCAGCGTTACCAGCCGCCGGCCCAGCCACGGCGACAGCTGGTCGGGCACCACCTTCATGAAGTCGGTGGCGGCGACGATCGGCCCTTCAGATCCCTCAAGGGCCGTCAGGATGTGCGGCCGTTTCTCCGGCTCGGCGGGATGCAGGCGGTTCCAGCGCTCAATGGCCAGGGCGTCGCGCCGCAGTTCGTTGTAACTGGTTACGCTCCAGACGTCGGCCTGCACACCATACTTTTCAGCCAGAAGGTTTTGCGCGCGCAGGGCTTCATTCAGAATGGACCCGCTGCCAAACAATTGCATTGCGGCTTTGCCGCCGGACGCCGATTTGTATTTGTAGATGCCCCGCAAGATCCCTTCCTCGCAGCCCGGCGGCATTTCCGGCATGGGATAATCTTCGTTGTACAAGGTGATGTAGTAAAAGCGGTCCTCCAGCTCCTGGTACATGCGCCGTATGCCGTCTTGAATGATCACGGCAATCTCGTACACGTAAGCGGGATCGTAGCTGTGGCAGGTGGGGACGGTACTGGAGAGCACCAGGCTGTGGCCGTCCTGATGCTGCAAGCCTTCACCGGCAAGCGTGGTCCTTCCCGCCGTGCCGCCCATCATGAATCCCTTGCCGCGGGAATCGGCAAACGCCCAGACCAGATCGCCGATGCGCTGGAACCCGAACATCGAGTAATAGGTGAAGAAGGGAATGGTCGGCACTTTGTAGTTCGCGTATGCCGTGCCGGCGGCGGTGAACGAAGCCATGGAACCGGCCTCGGTGATTCCCTCTTCCAGAATCTGCCCGTCCTTGTTTTCCCGGTAATAGAGCAGCATGTCCTGATCGTGCGGCTTATAAAGCTGTCCCTGGCTGGCGTAGATACCCACCTGCCGAATGATGGATTCCATGCCGAAGGTGCGCCCCTCGTCGGGAACAATGGGGACAATCAGCTTGCCGATTTCCTTATCTTTCATGAGTTGCCGCAACATGCTGACGAAGCCCATCGTGGTGGAGACGGCGCGTCCCTTGGAACCGGCCAGCGAGTCGGCGAATTCCGCGAGCGGCGGAGGCTGGAAGCTGGGTGGAGGGACTTCCCGGGTCAGCACGAATCCACCGAGTTCCTCGCGGCGCTGGCGCGCGTAAACAATCTCCGGACTGTCATCGGGCGGCCGATACAAGCGTCCTTCTCGTGCCGCCTCCTCAGGTATCGGGATGGCAAAGCGTGAGCGGAATGCAGTCAGCGCCTGGTCGGCAAGCTTCTTCTCTTGATGGGTGGCGTTGCGCGCCTCCGCCGATCCCAGGCCATAGCCCTTCACGGTGTGCGCCAGAATCACGGTGGGCGCGCCCTCATGTTCAACCGCGCGCTTGTAAGCGTTGTAAACCTTCTGCGGATCGTGGCCGCCGCGGGTAAGGTGGTGCAACTCCTCGTCGCTCATGTCCGAGACCATCTCCAGCAGCTCAGGATGTTTGCCGAAGAATTCGCGGCGAATATACTCGCCGCCTTTCACCTTGTAGGTCTGGTACTCACCATCCACCACCTCGCCCAGGCGCTTTACCAGCAGCCCGGACTTGTCGCGCGCGAACAGGCGGTCCCAATCACAGCCCCAGATCACCTTAATGACGTTCCAGCCTGCGCCGCGGAAGGCCGCTTCCAACTCCTGGATGATTTTGCCATTGCCGCGCACCGGCCCGTCCAGACGTTGCAGGTTGCAGTTGATGACGAAGATCAAGTTGTCGAGCTTCTCGCGCGAAGCCAAAGTCAGCGAGCCCATCGACTCCGGCTCATCGGTCTCGCCATCGCCGACGAACGCCCAAACCTTGCGCGGGGTCTTGGGGATGAGGCTGCGGTGCTCCAGGTAACGCATGAAGCGCGCCTGGTAAATGGAGTTGAGCGGTCCCAGCCCCATCGAAACCGTGGGAAACCGCCAGAAGTCGGGCATCAGCCAGGGATGCGGGTACGACGACAGCGCCGGAAGGCCGCGCAACTCATGACGGAAATTTTGCACGTGCTCCTCGCTGATTCGTCCCAGCAGGTAGGCGCGTGCGTACACTCCCGGCGAGGCGTGGCCCTGGAAGTAAAGGAAGTCGCCCGGTTGATCTCCGTAGCGGGCGTGAAAGAAGTGATTGAAACCCACTTCCAGCAAGGTCGCCAGAGAAGAGTAAGTCGAGATATGGCCGCCGATGCCCGGGTCCTTCTTGTTTTGCCGATGCACCATCGCCATCGCGTTCCAGCGAGTCAAGCTTTTCAGACGCCGCTCCAGCATGCGATCGCCGGGATAGGGAACTTCCTCGCTCAGCGGAATGGTGTTGACGTAGGGCGTGTTTAACTGCACGGGAATCTCGACTCCCGAGTCGCGCGCCCGCTCAATCAGCGCTTGCAGAAGTTCGCATCCGCGGGTTGTGCCTTGGTTTTCGACCACCTGATCGAAAGCTTCCAACCATTCCGCGACTTCCTCTTCCGTATCCACTTCCGGCTGCAACGGAAACTCCAGTACTCGATTGTTGACTTCCTGCGTTGCCACGTTGACCTCTGCGATCTGCGAGCTGATGGCTGCGCTCCGGGCGCAGGCATTCAGCTTCGATGTTGCGAAGACTCAATCTCCGACTATTTCTCCGCTTATCTTAAAGATGCGCACCATGACGAATCGCTTCTTCTTTCAGAACATTGACGCTGAGTTCTGACCGCCTGAGGGCGTGTGAGAACTGTGCCGTTCCTCAACCACCCCACAACGACAAACGCGCAACGGGGACGCTGCGCGTTGTTGGATTCGTATTTTTCAGGCCCAAGCACATTCTCGTCCCCGCAGCTTTACTCGTGGGACGAATTGCCTGCCCAATTTCGCCGGGGTGGGCCGGCGTTCAGCACCAAGGACTAGTACACCCTGTTCATCTGCTGCCATACGGCCATGCCGGCGATAAACAAGATCAACAGTCCCGACGCCGCCCCCAGTATGCGCACGTACGGGGTCACTCTCTTCATCCGAAGCTGCAGCTCCTCCTGTTCCCTCCGGAGGTTGGCACTGGCCTCGTCCAAGAAGAGTTGATCGTCCTCGTGCAGGGTTAGGGTGCTACGGTAGATCAGGAGCAGAACCAGCGCCCCCGTCAGAACACCCCACGCGATCAGCAACATCATCATCATTGACATCGGCCACCTCGGCTCACCAGGAACCGGTCCCGCGTCCACCGCAGTGGTGACGCCCGACCGGACGGGGGCCCTCACTTCAGTACATTATATCTCCGGCTTGGGACGGACAAGCGCAATTATTTGCAAGTCAGTAGCCGGGCCCTGAATAGACTCCCCGCCGCCCTCGCGCAGGCTGCCAATCCGGATCTCGACAGGCAAAACAACGCTATAACTCTTGCGACGGAGAGCCGTTCCGCTGCATCCAAAATGCAGGCATCTTTGCGGCAGCGCCCGGCTTGCGGGCAGCTGACCACAAATCTGCCGTAGTTTGCTATAATCCCGCTAGTTTCAGAGGAGAGATCATGGCCACCACAACGACCGCACCGAACACCACCACCGCACCCACTGTGGCAACGAAGCCGCTCAATCTCACCCCGACGGCGATCGCCAAGGTGAAAGAGATCATGGCGCAACAGAACCCAGTTCCGGCGGGACTGCGCGTGGGAGTGGTCGGCGGCGGATGCTCCGGCTTCTCGTACTCGATGTCATTCGAGAACGGCGCCGGCATGATGGACAAGACCTTCGACTTCGAAGGCCTGAAGGTCTACGTTGACGCGACCTCGCTGATGTATCTGAAGGGCATCAACGTCGATTACATCGAGACCCTCGAAGGCGCCGGCTTCAAGTTCGACAATCCCAACGTCAAGAGCACCTGCGGCTGCGGATCTTCCTTCAGCGTCTAATTGCGCGTCGCATTTCCACGGCCCTGTCCGCGGCGACAGGGTTTTGCTTTTGCGCGGTAGTCTCTAAGCGATTCCAACGTTGGTGTATCCCATCAGCAGAGCCGGCCTTCAGGCCGGCGTCGAGGCGCACTTACTCTAAGTCTCCGCCGCTGCGGCCGTTTTCGTCTTGCGCCGAAGAACTGCATAACCGCAACCCTTGCAGCCCACTCGGGTTCCAGATTGCGTGGGCAGGTGCTCTATACCTCAGCGGGCGCGCCCTATACAATGTATTTTCCTGTTTGGCATTCGGGCAGGAGTGGCAGTTCACCGTCAGGAGTGTGGATGAAGCTTTCCCGCGGAACCATTTTTTTGCTGTTGGCTGCTCTCATACTGTTGGCAGAGCTGGGCTGTGGCGATCAATACCGTCCGGTCGCCAATCCCATTGTCGGTCCCGGCGGCCAGCCGCAGAACGTGCACTTCGCCTACGTAGTGAATTACAACCTCAACGGCGACGGCTCAACCACTACGATCGATGTTTCCGGCGACTCCGTCAGTTGGCTGCAACCCATGGGCGTCGGTTCCGTCTACGAGGATTTGCTCTCTTTGAACGGGCTTTTCATCGCCAACAGCGGCAATGACACGGTGAGTGATTTCCCGGCTTACAGCAGCGGCGCGGTCACCACCATCGGGCTGCTGGCGGGATCGCATCCCCTCTTCCTGACGTCCACTAAAAATGGCACCATGTACGTACTCAATTCGGGCTTCAATTCGACCTGTCCGACCACCGGATCGGTCAGCTCCATCTCGACGATCACAGCGTCGGTTACGAATACCGCGTGCGTGGGACTGGGCCCGATCAATATGGTCCAGGCGGCCAGCGGCGGGCAAATCTTCGTCCTGAACCAGGGCGACAACATGGGCCAGGGCTCGGTCACTGTTTTGGATCCGACGACGCTGGATTTGGTGAAGACCTTAAACCCGGGGGACGGGCTGGGGCTGAATCCCGTCTACGCGACCTCCAGTGTCGATGGCAGTTACATCTTCGTCGTGGCCCAGGGCGACGGGGTCCATCCCGGTGCGCTCGACATCCTTACGCCGGGTACCACCCCAGCGGTGGCCGCATCGGTTCCGCTGGGCGTGAAGCCGACGTATTCCTACCTCGACCCGCATCTCAACCGGCTCTACGTCACCAACAAGAGTGACAACACGGTCAGTGTCTTCGACGCCTCGAATGTCAATGTTGCCAATTCGCCGCCCATCCCGTCGCTGTCTCCGCCGGTGGCCGTGGGTACGGCGCCCGCGGGAATTGTCGCGCTGAAGGACGGGACACGCTTCTACGTGGCCAATTCCGGCTCCAGTGATGTGACGGTCGTGAGCGCCACCAGCTTCGCGGTGCTGAAGACAGTTGCCGTGGGAGTTGGCCCCATCTTCGTTGCTGCCGATCCCGGATCGACCAAGGTTTACGTGGCCAACCCGGGCAGCTTCTCTACCAGCATCATCCAGACCGTGAACGACACCGTGTCGGCGACGATATCGGCGCCTGCACAGGACCCTGCTTGTACCGCTTCCTGCGCGCTGCAGCAGCCGATGATGGTAGTGACGCAGTGAAGTATCGCTACGTGAACATGAATTCTTTGGTGCGCAGATCGCGAATGGTATCGCGCAGCCGGGCAGCTTGCTCGAACTCGAAGCGCTTGGCCGCTTCGCGCATGTCACTCTCCAGTTTGGCGATGTAAGCGTCTAATTCTTCCTGCGAACGGAACTCCGGCAGACCTTCCGCCTCGTTGGTCAGATCGACATAGTCTGCGTTGGCGACGGCAACCAGCGTCATGTCGAGCGGCCGCACGATGCTCTCCGGCGTGATGCCGTGCTCCTCGTTGTAGGCGCGTTGAATGGCGCGCCGGCGGTTGGTCTCGTCCAGCGCTTTCTGCATGGAGTCGGTCATCTTGTCGGCATAAAGAATGGCGCGGCCGCTCAGGTGGCGCGCGCAACGGCCGATGGTCTGGATCAACGAGCCCGCCGAACGCAGGAACCCTTCTTTGTCGGCGTCGAGGAT
>PLBW01000200.1 GCA_003135475.1 Acidobacteriaceae bacterium | reverse complement strand
AACCGGAGCCGGCAATTCCGGCTGCGGCGGTTTCGGAGTGCGATGGTGGCCATGGTGCAGCGGCTGGATGCGCGCGGCTTCTTCTTCCGTCCGCAGCTGAGTGTCTTCACGGTTTCGGCGCTCGTCCTCAAGGTATTCCGGAATCGTTCTAGTTGTCATGGCTGTAGTGTGGCAGAACTATCCTCATCCGGGCTGTCCAATTTTGGCCACTCGCTGACAATTCATGGGCCGCCACGAGGAGACTGGACAGAGACGTACTAGCGGCAGCCATCGACACTTGAAATACTAACGGGGGAGGGATCATGCCTCCACACCGCACTGGTAGGAGTAATCTTCATTCATGGACAAGAAGGAGATCAATTCCCCAAAACTGACCGCGCATTTTGTCATTTGGATGTGCGTAGGATGCTTGCTGCTGCTGGTTTTTCTAGGTCATTACGTCTGGAAGGTTTTTTGAGGTAGCGAAGCCACGCAATCACGATGCTCTCATGTAGAAGCATTATCGATCAGCGGGGGCGTATCAGGGCTGCAGTCCGCCGCTGCAACCGGACAAACCTCAACTCGCGGAAATCGAGGGTAGTGGGACTCGGATCGGTTTCCCCCTCCTACCCTCAGTAGGGACGGCAGAGGTAGCGACACAGTCTCTTCAGCCCGCGAGGTATCGGCGGGTTCTTTCATCGCGTCGACTTCTTCCGCAGCCTCTTTAGCGCCGGACAACACAAATTCTTAGAGCATGCAACAAAAGCCTCCTCAGACTCACAAGCGAGTCCCGAAGGCCGGCACGCACCGGCTAACTTCCGGATTGCCGACGATACGGGAGTTGTCGAAATCGTGGCTCTAACCGAAATGCGAGTGGCGAGACTTTTCCCGAGTACTCGTTTCTGAATGGCGTACTGGGTACGCAATCCTGATGGGTTATGCGAAGCGATCCTGATGCCAGTTTCGTGGACTACTGCAGTTTCGCGTACTCTGCCTTGGCTTCTTTTAGGATAGGTATATCAGGATCGGCGTCTTTCCAGAGGGTGAGGAAATTCTGATACGCGGTGCGGGCCTTATCGCGGGCGGCAGGGTCTTTGGCCGCGTCGAGCGCGTAAGCGCGAGCCAGGCCGAGGCGGGCCAGGGCTCCCCATTGAAAGTTAACCACCACTCCCCGGTGGTCGATGAACTTCTGAAATTCCGCCGCTGCTGCGTTGCCGTCGTGCAGCATAAGATAGGCTTCTCCCCGCAAATAGACCGGACATAGATCTACGTTGGCTTGCGTGGGCTGGCCCAGGTCAATCGCGCTCGCCATCTTCAATAGTTCGACTGCCCGGTTCGGGTCTCTGCGCTGCAAGGCGACAGCCGCCCGAATCGTGGGCAGCCAATACCTCTGGACCAGCGTGTCCAGCGGAAATGTCTTGTCGAGTTCGGTAGCCAGCTTCTCCGCCCCTGCCGTATCGCCTGCCCGCGCCAGAGCCAGCGCCGCCATAGCCTGTACATCGCGGTTCGGAGCCAGCTTCACAGCCGCATCGGCTTCGGCGCGGGCCTGCGTCCGGTTGCCCGATTCCACCTCGCGCAACGCCGCCGCTGCCTGATACGTTGCGGCAGCCTCTTTGGCGTCGTTGTGCCGGGCTGAATCCATCGCCCGCCGCGTCAGTTCGCGTGCGTTCTTCAACTTCCCGTGCCAGGCTTCCGTGTCCGCTTGATATGCCAGCAGCAGGTCTTCCGTACCCGGCTTTCCCATAGCGGCTGAGACCAACTGCGCCATTTGCGCCGCGTCGCCCTTCAGAAAAGCCAACTGATAGCGGTTCGGCAGCAGGCCCTCGCCTTGCAGCTTGCGCTCCTCCGCTTGCTGGTACACCTTCTCCGCCTCATCCAGCCGGTTGAGGTTTCCGTAGTCGCTGCCGAGGTTGAGGTAGTTGGCCTGGTTGTTCGGCTCCAGGCGCATTGCCTCCTGGCCTTCCTCCAATGACTTCTCACGGTTCCCCAGGATGCCGTAAATGAATCCCAGGTTCCCGTAGGTCACAGCGTCCCTCGGGTAGGTCTGCTGCCACAGTTCGTAGGTCTGCGCTGCCTTCTCCAGCTCTCCCGTCGCAGTCAGGTAGTAGTATGCCTCGATGGAGAACCGCTCCCGTTCGCTCACCGTTCCCCGCAAATCGTACGCCTTGCGTGCATTCTCCGCCGCCCGCCCGAGTTCGTTGAGGTTGCCGTAGACAACCGACATATTGACGTAGGACATGGCAAAATTCGGGTCGAGTTCCACGGCCCGCTTAAAGAAGGGCAGGGCGGCGGTGTCCCCTTTCGCCTTCCCTCCCAGGCTGTAGGCTTTCAGCGCCTCCAGGGAGGGCGTAGTCGCTTCCGCTAGTGGCGTGGCATATTTCTGCACCGAGCTTAACGATTCGCCCAGCTTGCTTCGTAAACTGACGGCGGCGGCGTCCAGCGCCTTGAGCACCGCTTCCTTGCCCGCTGCCTGCTCCTGCGCCTCGGCCAGCATGTCCCCGGTGTTGCAGCTCACCGCCTTCAAGCCAATCACGTACTGGCTACCCAGTTCCGCAATCGAGCCGGTCAGCATGGCTTTGCTGCCCCTACGCTGGCAGACCTCGCGTGTAACCTCCGGCGTCAGCCGGTCACCGGCGGGACGGCCCATCATCTTCAATGTCTCGTTTACCTTGCGCTCGGAAACCAAGTCGAGAAAGGGCGATTGCTCAAGCTGTACCGAGAGTCCCTGCCTCAGCGTGTCGTCGAAGACGGCGTCCCCGGTCTTGTTGTCAAAGTCGGCAAGGACGATGGTGTCCTTATCGGTGAGCTTGGCCGGACGGCGGGAGACGAAATAGCCCGCCACGGCGGCGGCTACAATTACGACTGCTGTCGCGCCGATCCACCAGCGCCGCCTCTTCCTAGTCGGCGCCACCCGAGACACGGGCGCGAAACGATTCGAGTCTGAATCCCGCTTCAGCCGCTGCAAATCCGCCCGCATGTCCGCCGCGTGCTGGTAACGCAGCTCCCGGTCCTTCTCCAGCGCGCGACGGATGATGTCTTCCAGCTCGGCTGACACACTCGGATTCAGTTGCGAAGGCGGCTGCGGATTCTTCGTCAGAATCTCCGAACAAATCACGGCCGAGCTTTCGCCCTGGAACGGCATCTTGCCCGTAGCCATCTCGTAGAGCACAGCGCCAAACGAGAACAGGTCGGTACGCGCGTCTAGTTCCTTGGCTCGCACCTGTTCCGGCGACATGTAGGTCACCGTCCCCAGCATGGCTCCCGGACTGGATAGATCCTCTTCACTGACCGTAATCGTCGCGGCAGAGGCTGCACCTGCTGCTTGCCGGGCCCGCTCTGCCACACTCACCTTCGCCAGCCCGAAGTCGAGAATTTTGGTCTGTCCGCGCTTGGTCACGAAAATATTGGCGGGCTTGATGTCGCGATGAATGATGCCCGCCTGATGGGCGGCGTCCAGCGCATCGGCAATCTGAATCGCCAGGGTCAGCAGTAGTTCCGATTCCATGGGCCGGCCGCCGATGCAATGCTTCAGCGTCATTCCATCGAGGAACTCCATGGCGATGAACGCGAGACCGTCCTCCTGGTCAATGTCGTAGATGGTGCAGATGTTGGGATGGTTCAGCGCCGAGGCGGCGCGAGCTTCGCGCCGGAAGCGCTCCAGCGCATGCCGGTCGTGAGCCAAATCGTCGGGAAGAAACTTGAGGGCGACGAAGCGGCCGAGACGTGTGTCCTCGGCCTTGTAGACCACACCCATCCCGCCGCCGCCGAGCTTCTCCAGAATGCGATAGTGCGAGATGGTTGTGTCGATCACAAGATAGGTAAAAAACTCCGGTGAGCCACAGCAAGCGTTGTTGCTGAATAGGGCGAGTCTACGCTCATACTGCCGGATATCAATTAAATTCGGGGTTGAGCTCAGTCAAGGTCCACGACCCAGCGCCACTGTCCCAGCCTACTAGCGTGCGGCGTAGTCCGCATTGCGAGCAGAGGAAGGATGCGGCGGGCATGCCAGAGTACGACAGATTTTCTCCGCGTCGTAGGCCCGGTTCTAACGGCGAAAACATGCCGGCATCTGCTAAGGGTGTGTCTCAATTACAATCGAATCTCCCGAGCTGGAGAAATGCTCTCGAAAGGATTGCGGATGAAAAGGAAAGCCAGCGCCGACGCCACGCGCTGTGTGCATTCCGGCGAAGATCGGCACGGCCAGGCGGCGCCCTTGACCACGCCCATCGCGCAAACCGCGGTCTTCGTTCTTCCCGATGTCAAAGCGCTGCGCCGCTACGCCGGGGGCGATCGTGACTTCTATCTTTATTCGCGTTACGGCAATCCGACGGTCGCGGCCGCCGAAGAAAAGATTGCCGCGCTGGAAGGAGCGGAAGCCGCACTCGCCACCTCCAGCGGGATGGCCGCGGAGCTGGTTGCGGCCCTGATCACTTGCCAGGCGGGCGACGAGATCGTCTCCATGCTCGACATCTATGGCGGCACGCTGAAGTTGTTCGAGCAGGTGCTGCCGCGCTGCGGCATCAAGACGCGCTTCATTCCGTACCACGACATCGGGAATGCTGATCGCTACTTCAGCCGCAAAACGCGAATGCTCTTTCTGGAGACGCCCACCAATCCGACGGTGCGCTGCGTCGATCTGGCCGCGCTGGCCAAGGTGGGCCGCAAGCACAAGGCTTGCGTGGTGGCCGACAACACCTTCGCCACGCCGGTGCTGCAAAAGCCGCTGGAGCTGGGCGCCGACATCGTCATCCATTCGGCGACCAAGTATCTGGGCGGGCACAGCGATCTCACCGCCGGTGTGCTGGCCGGTTCGAAGAAGTGGATGGAGGCCGCGCGCCAGACGATGATCCTCACCGGCGGATGCCTCGATCCGGGCTGCGCCTATCTGCTGCTGCGCGGGCTGAAGACGCTGCACGTGCGAGTGGAGCGCGCCTGCCGCAATGCCGCGCAAATTGCCGAGGCGCTCGAAGCCCATCCCAAAGTCGCGCGCGTGTACTATCCCGGCCTGGAGAGCCACGAGGCGCATCAATTGGCGCGTCGCCAGATGAAGGACTTCGGGATGATGGTGTCGTTCGACATTCGCGGCGGCGAACGCGCCGCCGAGCGCTGCATCGACCGCCTGCAACTCTGGTATCTGGCAGCCAGCCTGGGGGGCGTAGAATCCACGGTGTCGTATCCCGTGCTGTCGTCGCACGTCGGACTCGGCACCAAGCGACTGGACTTGCTGGGGGTGTCGCCGTCAACCATCCGGCTGTCCGTGGGAATCGAGGACGCCGGCGACTTGATCTCCGATTTGAATCAGGCATTGGCCCGCGCCTGAGCCAAACCGCGGCCAGCGGGATTGCCTTCCTCCAGGGTCGACCCGGTTTTTTGCGCTGCTGTGTACCTCCCGAATCGTAGCTCCGAAGTAAGCAATCCCTCTTGTACGCGTCAACCAAACGCAGCTTCCACAAATACTCCTCACAATTTGATTATCTTTTATATTGACATTTAGTTTAGACATGATAAGTTATTTTCGGAAGGAAAATAGCTATGAGAGATCGATTCAAACGATACCGTGTGACCATCCTGCTGGGCAGTGTACGCTTGCGCAAACTGGTGGCGAAGCGCGAAAAACTCAACCTCGAGATCGAGCGGGTCTCCGAGCTCATCATTGCCAATGCGAATTTTCTCCCCGACGAGCAAAAGGCGGACCAGCTTCTGCAGTTGGAGCAGTTGGTGGCCGACCCGCCTGGGTTCACCGATTCGGTGCGCAAAGTTCTCCGGGCGAATCGCGGACAAGCCGCTACTGCGATCACCGTGCGCGAGATGCTGGCCAAGGCTGGATTCAATTTGAGCGCCTACACCAATCCGCTGGCTTCGATCCACACGATCTTGAAGCGCCTGGCGGAGCGTGGCGAGGTAACCGCCAGCACGAACGATGGGCAGATGTACTATCGCTGGAAAGCGGATGTGTCTCGCAAGGGATCGGGGAGCGATGCGGAAGTCTGACGACTTTGGCATCGAATACAAACCGCGCAAGACACGATCCAAGTTTCGGCGTCCGTTGACCGTGAATTTCAGCGCGTAGTAACATCGCATTCACCCGCCGACGGCGGTGTGAGAGAGGGCTGTTTCGAAGGAATGAGAAATTTTCGCGGCATGGTTCCGTTGGCCCTCCTTGCAGGCCTGGTGCTCGGCACCGGATGCGAGACCGATCACCCCAAACCGGCCGCCACTTCCATTCCCGCTCAAGCCAAAGCTCCCGAGATCGCCGGTCCCGCCGACCCACCGGCTGATCCCAAGCCCAAAGTCCAGCCACAGGTGAATCCGAAGCCCGATCCGGCCGAGGCGCTGATTGCGCAGGCCGAAAAGCAATACGCGGCCGGACAGGCCAACTATCGGGCCGACCATCTGGAGGCGGCCAAGCAGAACTTCGACCAGGCGTTCAACACCCTGCTGTCCAGCAATCTCGACATCCGCAACGACGAACGGCTGGAGCGCGAATTCGACAAGATCGTCGAGGCCGTACACGAGCTTGAAATGGCGGCGCTGAAGCAGGGCGACGGCTTCACCGA
This sequence comes from Acidobacteriaceae bacterium, assembly GCA_003135475.1. Classification (GTDB taxonomy): domain Bacteria; phylum Acidobacteriota; class Terriglobia; order Terriglobales; family Acidobacteriaceae; genus Bog-257. The sequence continues at coordinate 41,416 of PLBW01000200.1, read as the reverse complement.
ACCGCGCTCCGAACCGGCGCCCATCGACGAAGCCAACGACATCACCTTTCCTGTCGATCCCAACATCAGGGCCACAGCCGAGGCCGAGATCAAGACTACCAAGTCTGACTTGCCGCTGGTGCTCAACGATCAGGTGGCGATGTTTATCAACTATTACTCCAGCCCCAGGGGACGCGCTACGCTGGAGCGCGCGTGGGCCCGCTCCGGCCGTTACCGCGAGATGGTCGCGCGGATTTTCAAGGAGGAGGGCGTCCCCCAGGACCTGATCTACCTGGCGCAAGCGGAGTCGGGATTTCAGCCGCTGGCGCTTTCGCGGGCGGGCGCGCGCGGCATGTGGCAGTTCATGGCTGGCTCGGGCGCGCTGTACGGCCTGGAACGGAACTGGTGGGTGGATGACCGCCAGGATCCAGAAAAGGCGACCCGTGCCGCGGCCCGCCACTTGAAAGACCTCTACAACCAGTTCGGCGACTGGTACCTGGCCATGGCAGCCTACAATTCAGGCGCCAGCACCGTGCAGCANNCTGCCCCAGGAGACCCGTAACTACGTGCCCATCATCCTGGCTGAGACCATCATGGCCAAGAATCCGGAGCAGTATGGGCTGCAGCGCGTCGCGCCTGACCCGGCGCCGCAGATGGACCAGGTAACCATCGACTATCCCGTGGACTTGCGTCTCGTCGCTGAGTGCGTGGATACGTCGGTGAACTACCTCCAGGAGTTGAACCCCAGCCTGCTGCGGATGACCACTCCCAAGGACCAGAGTTTTACCCTCAATCTTCCCGCCGGATCGCGCGAGAAATATGAGAACGCCATGACCGCGATCCCGCCTGACATGCGGACGTGGTGGCGCTATCACCATGTCGAATATGGGGATACCCTGGCGTCGATCACCCACAAGTACCACACCTCGTCCTCGTCAATCGCGGAAGCCAATGGCTTAACTGCCGGCGAGGTCAAGGTAGGCTCGAAGCTCATCATTCCGGTTGCTCCGGGCCGCTCGAACACCGAAAACGCCTCCTATTCGCGCCACGCTACGCATTACAAAGTGCGCAAGGGAGACACCCTGTATTCCATCGCCGACGATTTCGAGGTTCCGGTCGATAAGTTACGGAAATGGAACCATCTACGGGGAACGGCGGTGGTTCCAGGACGAATGCTGGTTATCTACAAGCCGCTGGCTGGCGGCAGCTCAGAAGAGGCGTCATCAGGCAGCGGTAGCGTTCCGGTCAAAGCCGCCAAGACAGGCAAGTCCGCATCCCCGCCGCCGGGTCCTGCGGCTGCCAAGTACCACAAAGTTCAGAAAGGCGAGACCCTGAGCAGCATCGCCGAATCCAATCACACCTCGGTGGCCGCTCTGAAGCGCGACAACCCCAAGCTGGCCGCCACTCTGCGCGCCGGCGAGGTGCTGGTCATTCGCAAGTAGGTAGTGGCCGTTGTGTTGCTCCTGTGCCATTCGCCATCATTTTCCAATTTGCTCTCTTCCCTTTGCGCGGATGTTCTGTTACAACAAGCCCGTTACGATTTTTTGGGGCGGCGCGATCATGACCGGATCGAGAGTCCTGCTGTGCTATAATCGCGCGCCTATTGCGGCAGTATTTTTTCTGGTATAAATCTGAATTAAGCCTTACGAGCTGCTCCGTTTAGTTCTGCGGGGTCGAGCAAAATCAGGAGGACACATGACTTTTTTCGATGAGACGCTCTACGGTCGAGACGACGAAATGGATGATTACGGAGACGGCTCCTACGGCGATTCCCTCGAAGACGAGGAATACGAAGAGGAAGAGGAAGAAGAAGAGGAACCGGAATCCGTTTCGGTGGTAGTGGAAGAGGTTGACGTGGAGGAAGCGGAGCCGGAAGTCACCACGGAATCACGGGCGCCAGTCGCGGGTCAGCCGCGGGAGGGCGCTCCCAAGAAGTCCGCCAAGAAAGCACCTAAGAAGGCAGCGAAAAAGGCGGTGAAGAAAGCCGCCAAGAAGCCGGCGAAGAAGGCGGCAAAAAAGGCTGTTAAGAAAGCCGCGAAGAAACCGGCAAAGAAGTCGGCCAAGAAAGCCGCGAAGAAACCAATAAAGAAATCGGCCAAGAAAGCCGCGAAGAGGTCTGCGGGCGGAGCGAAGAAGAAAGCCGCCAAGAAGGGCCGCAAGCGCCGCTAAGGCAAACCCTCCAACACTAGGGCTGCGGTGTGCACCGCGGCCTTTTTGCTGCTTAAACACCAGGGGCATGACAGGTGGTACTGCATAACGCATCTGCGCCCCTCCTGATCGGGTTGCAACCTCCCTTGTAACCGGAGTCCCGAGCGCACATCGCCCGGCGACGCAGAACACACTTGCCTGGTTAATATCGCACGTTGAAGCGTGACCTTGGTCCCTGCATTTTCCCCGCGCTGAAGCTACGATAAAGGCGTTGTACGCACCCGATGGTCGCGCCGTCTTCGTTGTCGGGCGAACCAGACCCCCTGTTCCGCCCGATGCCTAACGGCGCGACTTTTTTTGTCGGAATTGCCAACTTTGTCGCATCGGCGCCCAGCCAACCGCCCCCTCAACTGCCCGTATTTGGCGGGGGAAAAATCCACAGGATGTGTTTTTTGCCCGAACGGGTGGTCTTGCGACCGCGAACGACCGGTTCTACTTCACAGCGATGTGTGATGCTGGTCACCGCGTCTTCTGCCCGCACTCTGGCATAAGAACACAATGAAGAATGTGGGTAACGGTTCTAACATCCTCAATGCGTCGTCGGAATTGAAGAGTTCCCTGGAAGCGCTCGGTCAAGCGCAACAAATTCCAGCCGGAGATGTCCTGTTCGAGACCAGCGATGAAAACCTCGGCGTATTTCTGGTGCGCAAGGGAAAAGTAGGTCTTCGGGTCGAGGGCTTGCCTCGATTGGATCGAGTATTTCCAGCGGGGTCGCTGCTGGGCTTGCCAGCAACATTCGCCGGAAGTCCATACAGCCTTACGGCCATCGCTGTCACCAACTCTGTAGTGCTGCGCGTAACGCGCGACCGGTTCCTTCGCCTGATGCGGGAACAGCCCGTTCTCTGCCGGCAAGCCACGGACATGCTCAGCCTGGAGGTGTCCTTTATTCAGGCGGCGATAAGGCAGCGGATGCAGGCCCTGGTCTCGTTCCAATCAGAATGCCCACCGCCAGCCCGGAAGGTGCAACCTTCTCGAGCGCGCCGAGCACCATCGGTTGCAACTAGAACTCATTGACCGCTGCACGCCCGATCAGCGGCGGCACGACCAAGGTCGTGCCCTGACGCGGTGAACCGCGCGCCGGTGCCGGGTGGGGCACCCTCAGGATGGTAGGCTGGGCCGCTCTCCTCCAGCTCCTGCAATCTGGTAGCATCTCATCCTCTGCCGCGAACTGAAGTTCACCGCCAGCCCTTTGCATTACAATGGGGGGCCGTATCGGCGCTGCAACGGGAACCGGCCGGTCCCATGCCGAAACTCACGAAACACCCTGCGGCACGTCGAATGAGCATACCCGGCCCCGCGAGAGTCAGCAGTTTAGTTGCGTTAAAAAAAGAGGAGCGAACTACATGCGCGTAGCCCTGAAGGTAGCGCTCGGAATCCTTTGTCTCACCGCCCTGGCTTCAGCCCAGACGGCCGAGGAACTGGTGGCCAAGAATATTCAAGCCCATGGCGGCCTGGAAAAAATCAAGGCGATAAACACCATCCGCATGACCGGCAAGATTTACGTTGCTGGCTTTTACGCCGGGATCGAGGTGGAAAAAAAGCGCGGCAATTTGCTGCGCCAAGGCGTCACCCTCCAAGGCATGACCCAGGTCCAGGCCTACGATGGCTCTTCCGGTTGGCAGATTCAACCCTTCGGTGGCCGCAAGGACCCGGAATTGATGGGCGAAGACGATACGCGCGACTTGATGGAAGAGTCCGACATCGAGGGAGCGCTGGTCGATTACCAAGCCAAGGGCAATAAAGTCGAGTACCTCGGCCACGACACGGTTGATGGGGACGACGTTTACGAACTCAAGGTCACCCTGAAAAACGGGGACGTCATTTATTACTACCTCGATCCCGACACCTATCTGGAAATCAAGCTTGAAAAACAGCAGTTCATCCGGGGTTCCGTGCATGAAAGCGACGAGCTGCTGGGATCCTACAAACAGGTGGCGGGCGTTTACTATCCTTACTCCATTGAGGTGGGCGCGAAGAACGATCCCAGCCAGCACGTAGTTATCACCGTCGAAAACATTGAAGTCAACGTTCCCATCGACGATGCGCAGTTCAAGATGCCGGCCGCCAAGAAATAACGATACCGGTAGATATCACCTGCCCGATTGGGCTGCACGATCTTCGAATAAGAGGATTTGAGCGAAATGATTACTGCTTCCTGGGTTAAGAAAACCGTACGAGTTCTGTCTTTGTCGTGCGCATTTTCGTCGTTGTGCGCGATTACGGCGGCGGCACAAGCGCCGGTCAAGTTCGATTCCTCCACCATCTCCGGCTTGTCTGCCCGCAATATCGGCTCCGCCAGGATGAGTGGGCGCATCGCCGCGGTGGATGCGATCTACGACAAGGGACGGCTGACAGTCTTCGCTGCTTCGGCCAGCGGCGGCGTGTGGAAGTCGATCAACGGGGGCACCACCTTCAAGTCGGTGTTCGACAAGCCTGACGTGCAGTCGATTGGGGCCGTCACCATCGACCCCTCCAACCCGCGCATCGTGTGGGTGGGCAGTGGCGAGGCTTGGACTCGCAACAGCGTCTCGGTGGGCGACGGGATTTACAAATCGACCGACGGTGGCGAGAACTGGACCAATGTCGGGCTGAAAGATTCCGAGCATATCGCCCGCATCCTGGTGGACCCGAAAGATTCCAACAGCGTTTACGCGTGTGCCACCGGCCATCTTTGGAATGACAATAGCGAGCGCGGCGTTTACAAGACCAGCGATGGCGGTAAAACCTGGCGCAAAGTATTAGGGGGCAGCAATGCTTCGACGGGCTGCGGCATGTTGTCCATGAGCCCGCTGGAACCGAATACGATCTTTACCTCGATGTGGGATTTTCGCCGCCAGGGTTGGACCTTCCGCTCCGGCGGTCCGGGCAGCGGCCTCTACAAGTCCAGCGACGGCGGCGAGCACTGGACGGAACTCACCGACGCCAACAGCAAGGGCCTTCCCGCGAAACCTTACGGCCGAATCGCGCTGGCGGTGGCGCCCTCCAAGCCGCAGGTCGTCTATGCCATGATCGAATCGGCAAACAGCGCACTCTTCCGTTCCGACGACGGCGGCAAGACGTGGGCCAAGCTGGATGCCAGCCAGTTCATGGTGTGGCGCCCGTTTTACTTCGCCAACCTCATCGTCGATCCCAAGGATGAGAACAAGATTTTCAAGCCTGATCTCATGCTGTTGCTCAGCGTGAATGGCGGTCGCAGTTTCAGCGGGGTCTCCAACGCAGCGCACGGCGACTTTCACGCGGTTTGGATCGATGCGGCGAATTCCAACATTGTGTACGCCGGCGACGACGGTGGCTTGTGGCGCAGCGAAGATGGCGGCACGCGATGGAAGCACCAGATGAACCTGCCGGTCTCGCAGTTCTATCACGTCAGCGTGGACAACGCGGACCCGTATCACGTCTATGGCGGCTTGCAGGACAACAGCGCCTGGGTGGGCGATTCGTCCTATCCCGGTGGCGTCAGCAACTCACGCTGGGAAAACATGTACAACGGTGACGGCTTCTGGATGTTTGAGGACCCCGCCGACCCGGCTTACATCTATGCGGAATTGCAGGGCGGCGCCATAGGCCGAGTGAATCGCTACTCTCATGAAACCCGCGTCATCACGCCCTATCCCGAATACGGCGAGAAGAAACTGCGCTTCAACTGGAACACGCCCATCGCCATGAGTCCCAACGAAAAAGGCACGATCTACATGGGTGCACAGTTCCTGTTCCGGTCGCGCGATCACGGACAATCCTGGGAGCGCATCTCGCCTGACCTGACCACCAACGATCCCGAGAAGCAGAAGCAGGAAGAGTCCGGCGGCGTCACCGTGGATAACTCTGCCGCCGAAATGCACACTACCATCTACTCCATCAGCGAGTCGCCCAAGAATGGAAACATCATCTGGGTTGGCACCGACGACGGCAATTTGCAGATCACGCGCGATGGCGGCAAGACCTGGACCAACGTGGTTGGCAACGTCGGCGTGGCGAAATCCTCATGGGTATCCACGGTCGCGGCCAGCCGCTTCGATGAGGGCACCGCTTACGTCACCTTCGATCGTCATACCTTCGGCGACATGCAGCCGTACGTCTACAAGACCACCGACTACGGCAAGAGCTGGACGGCTTTGCCGGCGCAGGACAACGGAGTGCGCGGGTACGCTCACGTCATCACGGAAGACACGGTCAGCCCGAACATCCTGTTTCTAGGCACTGAATTCGGCCTGTGGATCTCAGCCGACGGCGGCAACAAGTGGGCGCAGTACAAAGGCAGCGACTTCCCAGCGGTTGCGGTGCGCGACATCGTGGTGCAGCCGCGCGAGTCCGATCTGGTGCTGGCGACTCACGGCCGCGGCATCTGGATCATCGACGACATTTCGCCCTTGCGCGCTTTGACTCCCGACCTGCTGCCGAAAACCGCGGCCTTCATCACCAGCAGGCCGGCTACACAGTACATCGACGCCAATGCCGGATGGCCGGAGGGCGACGAGACTTTCATCGGTCCCAGCCGTCCGACCGACGCGCTCATCACTTACTACCAGCGAAGCCGCCACATTTACGGCGACATGAAGATCGAAGTCTTCGACCAGCAGGGCAAGCTGCTCGACACCATCAGCGGCAGCAAGCATCGTGGCCTGAACCGCGCCACCTGGTCGATGCGGCTGAAATCTCCCACCGTGCCGCCGGCGGCGTCCGCCGCATTCGGCGCCATCGAAGGCCCGCTTGTTTTGCCCGGCGCCTACACCGTGAAAATGACCAAAGGCGATGAAGTGTACACCACCGAGCTGAAGGTCGTCGAGGATCCTCGGACCAAGTACACGATGGCGGAGCGCCAGGCCCAATTCGATCTGACGATGAAGCTGTACAACATGCTGGACCACATGAGCTGGGCGGTCGATTCGATCATCGCAATTCGCGATGCCGCCACCCAACGGGCCGGCACGCTGCCGGCAAACGATCCTCTGCGCCAGCGTCTCACCCAGCTTGCCGCTTCAGCGGACAAGATCCGTTCGGAGATTGTAGCCACCAAAGAAGGCGGCGCCATCACCGGCGAGGAACGGCTGCGCGAATTCCTGACCACGGTTTATGGCGACGTGAATGGCTACTACGGGCCTCCAACCGCTCCGCAGGTCGAGCGCACGGAAGTGTTGGGCCGCGAACTGGAGGACGTTATCAAGAGGGTCCAGGAGCAGCTCGTGGGCCAACTGCCCTCCATCAATAGCGCGCTGGAACAGAAGAAACTGGAGCCCATTCAAGCCCTCAGCGAAGCGGATTGGCAGAAGCAGCATCAGGAAGCACCGCCGCAGCCGAAAGTATCGAGCCTGCAAATGGGCGAGCGCGATTGAACTGACAGGCCGTGTTTTCTGCAGAAAAGGGCCGCTCCAAGCGAGCCAACGCATTGGATTGCGAATCCTGCGTAACGCAAATTCTTGGGATGCTGAACATCGCGCCACCCTTCCTGTGGCAATCCCGTTCTGGAAGTCGTCCCCGGAAGAAACCAACTGAATAACGCAGTGGCCAAACTTTCGTTGACATTCGCCTTTTATTCGCTAACAATATAAGCCGAGGTGCGCGCCCAGCCATGGCACTCACACGCCGTCAGAAACAGGTGTACGACTTTCTCTCCGCATTCGTGGACCGGCACGGCTATTCGCCATCGTTCGAGGAGATCGCCGAGGGACTCGGCCTCAGCTCGCTGGCGACCGTGCACAAGCACATTACCAACCTGGAGCAGAAGGGATTGTTGCGCCGCGATTACAACCGCAGCCGCTCCATCGATCTGCTGAAACCGCGGGGACGCATGAAGCAGTCGCTGGCGGTGGCTGCGGCCGCGGCGGCGGAGAGCGGCATGAGCCTGCCGCTGATGGGACGCATCGCCGCCGGCCGTCCGCTGGAGGCGATGGAGAACCCCGAGTCCATTTCCCTCGCCGACTTCACCCGCTCCAAGGATGTGTATGTGCTACAGGTAAAGGGAGAGAGTATGCAGGACGAGCACATCGTGGATGGCGACTATGTTCTGGTGGAGAAGACGAATGTGGCGCGCGATGGCGAGATCGTGGTCGCCCTGGTGAATGGCAGCGACGCCACCTTGAAACGAATCTACGTTGAGGGCAATAAAATTCGCCTGCAGCCTTCCAATGCCGCTATGCCGCCCATCATGGTTCCCGCCGCCGTGGTGCAAGTGCAGGGCAGAGTGATTGGAGTGCTGAGGAAATACTGAAGCAGAACTAGCGCTCCTTCCCCCGCACGAATGCGGGGGCTCCCATCCAGCTAACCTGCTTCCTGCTGCTTTTTTAACCTTCGGGTCTCCGCCAGCAGGGTCATGCTGTGCATCAGGTTTTGCATGGTGACGATGCCGACCAGGCGTTGCTGATCGACCACAGGAATCATGCTGAGTCCGCGTCCGCCGAGTTTGCGGAAGGCCGACGCCAGCGAGTCACTNNATCATGTCGCTGCCGCGGACGACCGGGAAGTCGTCTTGCAAAGTGTGCACCGCTTTGTGCAGCGCGTCCTCCAGGGTATCGGCCGGCGAGAGCGTGGAGAAGCCGGTCAGCATGACATCTTCCATGCGCACGCTCTCCAGCACCGACTGGAAGACCACCGAGCGATCCTCCAGTTGCGCGCCAACGAAGAGGAAGAAGCCAATCAGCATCAGCCAGGTGTTCCATACTCCGAGAAAGATCAACAGCATGGCGAACGCTTGCCCGACGGCAACGGCACGGCGGGTGGCGCGCACATAGTCCATGCGCTCGGCAAGAAGCGCTCGCAGGATGCGTCCGCCATCCATGGGATAGGCAGGCAGCAGATTGAAGCCGCCCAGGAACACATTTCCCCAGAACAAACTGCGCGGCAGATTATTGGCGTGCACGAAGGGCTGCGCCCACAGGTGCACTTGCGGCAGAAACGCCAGGATGAATGCCCCGGAGATTGCGGCGATAACCAGGTTGACTACGGGACCGGCGGCGGAAATGCGGATATCGCGAGCGGAGTCGGCATTGTGCTGTCCCACGTCTTCCATCAGGGTGACTCCGCCGATGGGAAGCAGAATGATGGATCGCACGGCCACACCGCTACGGTTGGCCACTACTGCGTGCCCCAGTTCATGCAGCACAACGCAGCCGAAGATGATGCCCACCAGCGCCAGACCGCGCATGGCGCCCGCGGCGCCCATGGTCACCGATTGGGTGAACCACACAAACGCCAGCAGAAACACAAAGGTGAGGTGGATGCGGATGTCCACTCCGAATAATCGCCCTGCGGGAATCGACCAACTTCTCATTGCGCGGCGTCAGCCTCCAATTTCATTCTATACACTCTAGGAGATGCGCATCATCGCCGGACAGTTTCGGAGCCGCCGCCTGCGTTCGCTGCCGGGTCTGGATCTGCGTCCCACCAGCGACCGGCTGCGGGAGACGCTATTCGATGTGCTGGCCGCCGCAGGCAATCTGCAGGGCAGCGTATGGCTCGATCTGTACGCCGGGACGGGGGCCGTGGGGATCGAGGCGCTGAGTCGCGGCGCCCGCCAGGTGTATTTCGTGGAATCGGTGAAAAAACATGCGCGCCTGCTGCGTGAAAATCTGGATCCGCTTGCCATGCCGGATGCATTTGAATTGCACGAGCGCGAGGTGGCGCAAGCGTTGCCGCTTTTGGAAAGTACGGGCGTGGTCTGCGACTACTGTTTTCTCGATCCGCCGTACCGTATGCGCGGCAGCTACGAGCGCACGCTCGGTTATTTGTCGCAGTCGCGGCTACTACAGCCGGCAAGCCTTGTCATTGCCGAGCACAAAAAAAAGTTTGATCCCGGAGAACGCTTCGGTGCGCTGGTGCGTTCGCGGCGGCTCGATCAGGGCGATGCCTCGCTGAGCTTTTACAGGCTGGCGTGAGGTCAGGCGTTACTCCACGTAGCGTCGAGGCACGCGTTTGGTGAGATTGCACAACGTCTCGTAGACCACGGTGCCCTCCCAGCGCGCCAGGTCGCACGCCGTGATCTCCTGCGGGCCGCTGCGGCCGATGAGGGTTACCTCGTCGCCAATTGCGGCGCCCGCAATGTGAGTCACATCCACCAAGGTCAGGTCCATCGAGATGCGCCCGCGTATGGGCGCGCGCTGCCCGCGCAGCAGTACTTCACCGTTTCCGAAGAGCCTGCGCGAGAGTCCGTCACCGTAGCCGACGGAAACCGTGGCGATGCGTGCCGGCGCCGTCGTTTTGTAGGCGCCGTTGTATCCCAGCGCCTGACCGGCGGGGATGTCACGGACCGCGATGACGTGCGTCTTCCAGGCTAATACCGGCCGCAGCGGCAATGGGAGCGCCATCGCCGGCGAACCATCGCGATAGCAGGGTGGCTGCTCGTATCCGTAGAGCGCCAGACCGGGCCGCACAAAATTGTGCCAGGTATCGGGACGCTCGATGGCCGCGCTGCTATTGGCGAGATGGCGCAACCGGGGACGCAGACCGTATGCGGCGAGCGTACGCAGCGCAGCGGTGAAGCGCTCGATTTGCCGCTGGGTGGCCTCGTCGTCCAGCACCTCCGACGAGGCAAGATGGCTGAATACGCCTTCCAACTCGATCTGCGGAAGGCGCTGGATGCCCTCGGCGAACGACTCCAGATCAGCCAGAGGAAGTCCCAGACGCGCCATGCCGGTATCGATCTTCAGATGGATCGCAATCCGCGAAGTGGGCCGCTGACGCGCGGCCGCCTGGGCCAGCGCTTCCACGTCTTGCAAACGGAACACTGCAGGCGTAAGCGAAAGGCGCAGGGCGTCTTCTTCTTCTCCCCGATAGACGCCGCACATCACTAACACACGTCCGGTGATGCCGGCTTCGCGCAAGATGACTCCCTCGTCGGTAGAGGTCACCCCGAACCACTTTGCGCCTTCCTGCTGAAGCGCCAGCGCACACTCCTGCGCGCCATGTCCGTAGGCGTCGCACTTCACCACCGCGCAGATGGCGACGTCGGGGCCCACATGCTTTTGCAACACCCGGAAATTGTGACGCAAGGCGGGAAGAGAAACTTCAGCCCAATTGGGCCGGGTCTCGATACGAGAAGATGTAAAGGTTGTAGCCACCTAGTTTCGATCATACAAGCTAGCAGCGGCGACTCGCCAGCCGCCAAGGGTTTACTGAATAGTTCCGGGGATAGTCAAAGCTATGACGAGCACTACGCCCCGCGGTTCTCACTAAAACAACCTACAACTTTTAGGTAGTTCAACTATTGATTACAAGGTGACCAAAGACCTATCATTGGCTGCACATTCATGGTATAAACCAGAGTTCAAGCTGGCCTCCGTTTCGGGGAGGAGCGGTAAGTTGCTCTCGAAGTTGAATTCGGGTCCCCTGGAAAAGCAGAGCGGAACCGGAACGCGTTCCAACTATGATCAACGTCATCATCGCTGACCATCAAGCAATCTTTCGCGCCGGGATAGCCAAGGTATTGGCGGTGGAGGAAGACATTCGTATTGTTGGTCAGCCGCAGTTACCCGAGCAGTTGCTGAACTCGCTGCCCAAGCTGCGCTCGCATGTCCTGATTCTCTCAACCAGTTTTCTGCCTTCACTACCGGAGATTCAAGAGATTGCTGCGGAGCATCGCATCGCAGTGCTCATATTGGCGGAAAACGCCGAGCGCGCATCGGACTTCATGCGCATGGGAGTGCAGGGCGTCATCTACCGTTCGGCCTGCGGCAACGTCGCCATCGAAGCGGTGCGGCGGCTCTCACGGGGCCAGTCGTTTCTGCAGAGTCCCAACCCGGCGGACGCGGATGTCAGCGAAGACCTGGTGGGCGCGCGGGTGCGGGACCGCCTCTCCGACCGAGAACTGCGAATTACTGCCGCGGTGGTGCAAGGATACAAGAATCGCGAAATCGCCTTGCAGCTCTACACCAGCGAACAGATGATCAAGAACGCTTTGCGCAACATCTTCGACAAAATTGGGGTCTCCGACCGATTGGAATTGGCGCTGTTTGTAGTTCACCACCGGATTCTGGCGCAGGCGACGGCCTCGGTGGCGGTGGTGCCGGCGCGTCCCCGGCTGTCGCAAAGTGTTAGCGAGCGTCGCGCAGGCCCGTCTGAGTCATCCTCCATCCACTGAAGGCCTCCCAATTTCACGCTTGTGGTTTTCGCACGCCGGGAGAATACTGCCTGCTCCACGGTTGGGGAATGGCGCCTATGCTGCGCGAGAATCCTGCCGTTCCTGACCGTCAGCGATGGGCAGAGATACCTAGAATGTCGTTCCCTTGCCCGCGAAGAATAGGGTGCAACTGGAATTTGCAGAACTCAATCGGGTTTATTGGGGATGTTCGCTGGTCTCGAGGAGCTCATTGACGATGGTTACCAGTTCCTCAGGATTGACCGGCTTTTCCAGGTACAGGTCAGCCAGCGGTTCAGCAGCCTGGAAGGCCTCGGCTACATAACCCGACACCACCACCACCGGCATGGTGGAATGCATTTTGGCGGCCTGAATGATGGCGCGACCGTTGGAGTCGCCCAGTCGCCAATCCGTGACCACCGCGTCGTAGCGGTTGAGCTTCAGCTCTTCAATCGCTCCGTGGGCGGAGGTGGCGGGGGTCACTTGGTGTCCGGCAGCCGCGAGAATGGCACACTCTAGCGTGACAATATGCGGCTCGTCATCGACGCAGAGGATTTTCGCCATGAGGATTGCCCGTGGACATTCGGCCTGAGGGATAGCTAACTGGTGGACCTACGCCAATTGCCCCAATTACTAACTTGCCCGCCATTGTTGAGCATGGTTGTCCCGACTGTCAAATGGCGCGGGAGGCTGATCAGCGGCTGACCCCGCTCCTAGCCATTGTCCGCCGATCACTTGTCTCTCTGGAACTCTCGGTAGGTCGCGCTCTTGGAAAGCCCGAACTCCCTGGCCGCCTGCTTGAGCGCGGTTTTCTCATCAAGCTGCTCGGCTGCCATCAGTTCTCGAATCCGCTTGGCAATGCTCTTGCTGGAGGCTGGCGCAGGGACGTGGTCGTCGGCTTTGCCGATCAGCAGCGTGATCTCACCCCGGATGTCCGCGCGCTCCTGCAATTGCGTCAGCACGCTGTCGGCGCTTCCGCGAAGAAATTCCTCGTGCAGCTTGGTCACCTCGCGGGCCATCACGACGTGGCGTTCCGGCCCGAGAATGTCCACGATGTCGCGTAGCGTCTCGACAATGCGGTGCGGCGCCTCGTAAAAGATTTGGGTGCGCGGCGAGCTGCGAATGGCCTCGAGCACCGTGCGGCGCGCCCCTTCCTTCGCCGGAAGAAAACCGCCGAAGTGGAAGGAATCGGTGGGCAAACCACTGGCGACCAGGGCCGACAAAAATGCCGATGCTCCGGGTATGGGCACCACGCGTAGGTGATGCCGAACCGCCAGCGCCACCAGCCGATAGCCGGGATCGCTTACCCCGGGCATGCCGGCGTCACTCACCATGGCGATGTTGTCGCCGCGTTCCAGATGCACCACCAGTTCAGCCGCGCGGGTAAGCTCGTTGTGCTCGTGATAGCTGATGGTGGGTTTCTCGATACCGTAGTGGTTCAGCAGCTTCATGGTTTGCCGCGTATCTTCGCAGGCGATGAGGTCCACTTCTTTCAGGGTCCGCAAAGCGCGCAGCGTGATGTCTTCCAGATTGCCGATCGGAGTGCCGACCAGGTAAAGCGTGCCGGCAGCAACAACTTCGGCATCAGTGCCATTTGCCGAACTGGGGAATTCTTTGCTCACTACGCGCAGTGTAGCACTGCGGAGAGAGGGAGTTGTTGTCAGAGGCCAGAGGACAATCCCGGACCGTTTGTGTGGTGGACGTGGTGCGGTAGTCAGCGGCAAACAGCCGGGTGCGGATACCGATCTGTCCCGGTTGGCGGGTAGTGGTGCAATTCGAAATTTAGCGGCCTTGAACGGCTGGGCGAAGGGCGTAAACTGTAAGCATGAACGCAATAGACTTCGAATGCCCAGTCTGTGGCGCTAAACCTGGAGAAAGGTGTCACACGATCACCGGCAAAGCAAACCCGGTATCCCATGCCAAGCGGAAACAGGCGGTCCTCGAAAGAGAGCAGGTCGGCGAGGATTCCAGCCGAGCGGCGGCGCCTGTTGCGAGACCAGCGACGGAGGATAAGTAGCTCCTAGCCTGCGGGCCGTTCCCAATGCTGACCGCATTTATTTGATGTGCCCGATTCAAACTGCACTACTAGCGGTTGGCGGAGTAAATTGGCGGAAATCGGGCCGGTCAGGTATCATAGGTGTTTAGCCAGCCAGCTCGGCAATTTTCTGGAGTTACTCATGGCCCAAGTTTGTGAAATCTGCGGCAAAGGCCCGCAGTTCGGCAACAACATCAGTCACGCGCATAACGTCACCCGGCGGCGCTGGAACGTCAATCTGCGCCCGGTACACGCCAAGACCAAGACGGGCAACAAGCGCATGCGGGTATGCGCCAGTTGCCTGCGTAGCGGCAAAGTGATTAAGGCGTAAGCCTCATCGTTTCGTTAAGTTGCAACCCTCTCGGATTCGAGAGGGTTACTTTTTGGCCGCGAAAGCTTCACTTCCCGTCAAGCGAGCGCGATGACGTCGATCTCCACCAGCACGTCCTTGGGCAGACGCGCCACCTCGACCGTGGAGCGCGCGGGCGGAGCTTGGGTGAAATAGCGACCGTAGACCTCGTTCATGGCGGCGAAGTCGGACATGTTCTTGAGGAAGACGGTGGTCTTCACGACCTGTTGCAGCGAGCTGCCCGCGGCGGTGAGGATGCCTGCCAGATTTTGCAGCACCCGCTCCGTCTGCGCCGCCACGTCGCCCGAGATGAGCTGTTGCGTGGCGGGATCGAGCGCGATCTGTCCGGAGAGAAATACCAGGCCATTAGCCTTGATGGCCTGCGAGTACGGCCCGATGGCCTTGGGCCCGTCGTTGGTCGCGATCACTTCGCGCATGGCGTCCTCCCGACTTGTGTAGGAATCAGTGCGCCTAGATTTTCGCACAGTGCTAGCCGAGCGCAGCGGCCGAGTTCGCGAGAGGGCAGCGGCATCCAAACACCCCCTGCCCGTTCCGGGGAGGTCCTACTTTGATGCAGTCGCGCCGGGGGCCGGCTTGGTTCGCGAAGCCTGAGTCAACTTCTGCCGCTTGATTGCTCGCGCAATGAGTGCCTCCTGGCTGTTCAACGCGCCCTTCTTCTGGAAATCCGGGTCACGCACGTACTTGCCCTCGGAGTTCATATGTCGAGCCTTGACCTTGTCCTTGAGGTAGGTGCCGAGAATCTCGTCGCGAAGCACGCGAATCAGGTTCTTGTCCTGAACGGGGAAATCCGCTTCGACCCTTCGATTCAGGTTGCGAGGCATTAGGTCGGCGCTGCCCAGGTACACTTCTTCGCGTCCGCCATTGCGGAAATAGAACACCCGGCTGTGCTCCAGGAAACGTCCCACAATGCTGGTGACGCGAATGTGGTCGCTAACTCCGCGAACTCCCGGCCGCAAGCAACAGATGCCCCGCACCAGCAAGTCCACTCGTACTCCGGCCTGCGAAGCCTGGTACAGCAACTCGATCATCTTCCTGTCGACCAGGGCATTCATCTTCATGATCAGGTGGCCGCCGCGTCCGCTGCGTTGGTGCTCAATTTCACGCTCGATCATGGTTTGCATACGCTGGCGCAGGGTTACCGGCGCAACCAGCAGCTTGCGATACGCGGTTTTTGCGGAATAGCCGGTAAGAAAGTTGAACAGGTCGGTGCAGTCGGCGCCAATGGCCGGGTCGCAGGTCAGCATTCCGATGTCGGTGTAAAGCTGCGCCGTGATGCTGTTGTAATTCCCGGTGGACAGATGGGCGTAGCGCCGGATGGCGTCGCCCTCTTTGCGTACGATCAGCGCGGCCTTGCAGTGCACTTTTAGTCCCAGCAAACCGTACACCACGTGAACCCCATATTCTTCCAGCTTGCGTGCCCACCCGATATTACTTTCCTCGTCGAAACGCGCCTTCAGTTCCAGCAGGACAGCCACCTGCTTTCCGTTCTCCACGGCTTCCAGCAAGGCGGCGACGACAGGGGCGTTCTGTCCAATCCGGTAGAGCGTGATCTTGATGGCAAGCACGTTGGGATCGCGCGCTGCTTTCTGCAGAAGACCCAGGATGGGCTGAAACGAATCGAAGGGATGGTGGAACAAGATGTCTCCGCGCCGAATGGTGGCGAAGATATCCTCCTCTTCCGCCTCCCTGGCCAAGGGATCCGGCAAAGCGGGAGCAAAGGGAGGAAACTTCAAGTCGGGACGATCCAGCCGGCAAAGATGCCGCACTCGCACCAGAGACAGCGGACCACTCAGCTTGTAGATGTCGTCGCGCTCCAACTCCAGGTTTTCGACCAGGATGTCGAGGACGGTTGCCGGCATCGCCTCATTGATTTCCACGCGCACCACATCCGCGAAGCGGCGCTGCCACACGCCTTCCTCTACCGACTCCAGCAAATCGCCGGCTTCCAGATTTTGAATCTCGCTGTCGGCATCGCGGGTGATATGAAAAGGATGGGCCTCAAGAATCTCCATGCCGGGGAAAAGGGTCCCCAGGTTGGCGGTGACCAGCTGTTCAAGCCAGACGAAGCACTGTTCCTTGTGGGCGGTTTTCGCGCGGCCCTTGGCTTTGGGCGCAACGTTCACCGGAACGAACTGCGGCAGGGTATCGGGAATCTTGACGCGCGCGAAATGCTGCTCCCCTTCGCCCACTCGCAGAAGCACCGCCAGGTTCAAACTGAGGTTGGAGATGTGTGGGAAGGGGCGGCCGGGGTCGAAGGCCAAAGGGGTCAGGGTAGGGAAGACGGCTTCCTGAAAGTAGGAGTCCGCGACTGCGCGCTGCTCGTTGGTGAGATTGGTGTAGCTGAGGATGCGAATTCCCGAACTCTCCAGGGCAGGCACCAGCTCCTTGCTCCAGCACTCATGGGCGCCGCGATACAGGCGGATCACCGAGGCGCGGATGGCGCGCAGTTGCTCGGCGGCGCTCATTCCGTCGGGACCGGAGTCCACTACGCCCTTTTCGATCTGCCGCTTCAGGCCGGCCACCCGCACCATGAAAAATTCGTCGATATTGGATCCCACAAACGACAGAAACATCAAGCGTTCCAGCAGCGGGTTGCTGCCATCCTGCGCCTCTTCCAGAACTCGCCTCTGGAACTCCAGCAGGCTCAGTTCGCGATTGATGAACAATTCGGGATCGTCGAGTTGCCGGGGAGATGGCGCGAGAACATGCACCGGGAAACGAGGAGTTGCGCGGGCAGTGGTTCGTCTTGCCTTGGATGACGCGGCCTTCGCGGGTGTGCTCATAAGGGTCGGAGCTATAGGTAGACCCTAATTGTACCGGGGCGGCCGCCAGTTGAACACAAATTGGCGTGCCTGGCGCAGGATTCGCTAGCTGTTAATCGGATATTCACAGTGGAGAAGTCCGCAAAGCACATTGCTTACAAGTTGTCGCCGGTATTGAGCCATCGCAGCCAATGAGTTGCGTCCTTGCTAATGACCGGCAACGCCGCCACGAACAGAATGAGGAATGTCAGCAAGCCACCGAAGACCCTGCGCCACCGGGGCGCGGTGTCGCCGAACCAGAACCACTTTAGGGCGAATGCCAGCGATCACAAGCCAAACATTTGCGAAGTCGCCTCCACGGACGCGCGATCAAGCCAGGGCGGGCTCTTTCACGACGCCGCTTACGGCCCTCTCCCGAGTTCGTCCGAGTGACTGGGCTGAAACTGCATCCAGAGCTTGCCGCAAGTCCGCGATCAAGTCCTCTGCGTCTTCAATACCGACGGAGTATCGTACCAGGCCGTCACTGAAACCTGCCGCACAGCGCTCCTCTGATGAGAGGCCCGCGTGGGTCATGGACGCTGGATGCTCGATGAGGGTCTCAACGCCCCCGAGCGAAACGGCCAGGGTGGCGATCCGGACACCGTCCATGAGCAGCCGTCCCGCCTCCATACCTCCTTCCAGCTCAAAGCTGATCATCGAGCCGAAGCCGCTCATCTGGCGTTTGGCGAGATCGTGCTGGGGATGGGATTCCAACCCGATGTAGCGAACGGTCTTCACCTCAGGCTGCCGCTCCAGCCAACCGGCGATTTCCATGGCGCTGTGCTGGGCCCGTTCCACACGGATGCCGAGCGTCTTAAGACCGCGCAGCACCAGAAACGCCTGGTGTGGATCCATGTTGCATCCCGAGTTCACCATCGCCTTGCGCAGGCGCTGGTACAGATCCATGTCCTGGGCCACGATGATTCCGCCTACCACGTCGGCATGGCCGTTGATGAACTTGGTCACGGAGTGCAGTACCACGTCTGCACCTAGCTTCAGTGGCTGCTGAAGGTAGGGGCTGGCGAAGGTGTTGTCCACCACCACCAGGCAATCATGGGCGTGGGCCAGGGCTGAAACCTGCTCGATGTCGGTGACTTGCATCGTGGGATTGGAAGGCGTCTCCACGTAGAGGAGCTTGGTGTTGGGCCGCAATGCCCGCTCAACTTGAGTCAAGTCGGAGGTGTCCACGTAGGTTGACTGCACGCCGAAGCGCGAGAAGTGTTTTTCCATCAGCCCACGGCTAGGGCCGTATACCGATGCCGTGCTCACCATGTGCGCGCCGCTCTCCAGCAAAGCCAAATACACGGTGCAGATGGCGCCCATGCCGGAGCTGGTGGCGATGCCTCCGCAACCGCTTTCCAGTTCGGCTACGCAATCCTCCAGGGCGCCAATGGTGGGATTCCCGATACGCGTGTAGATGAATCCCTCTTCCTCCCCGGCGAAGAGCGCCGCCCCATGAGCGGCATTCCGGAATGCGAAGGTGGAGGTCTGATAGATGGGAACGCTGACCGAACCGCTGGCATCCGCCTGGTGACCCGCATGAATTAGTTTGCTGTTAATGCCGAGGTGTTTGGTATCCATGAGACTTCCTTTCGGCCCGCTGGCTGTGGTCGTGTTGGATGGTAGGAATCTCTGCCCTCCTACTTTGGGGAACCACTCAGTATTATCGAACATATCCGCCACGCGAACAGTGATAGTCAGCACACGGTCCCGTGACCGCCGCGCAGGCCCAGTCGCATCACTGATCAGAGTGATGCGCGCCACGGGCCATGCACCGGGCACGGTGCTATCATTTGCAGCGATGGAGAAGGCACTGATCTATTTCGATAATGCGGCCACGGGGTGGCCCAAGCCGGAAAACGTTTACCGGTTCATGGACGAGTTCTACCGCACCCATGGCGTCAATCCGGGACGCAGTGGTTACGATCTGGCGCTGGAGGCGGGCTCGCTGCTCGACCGCCTTCGCAAGCGCCTCACCAAATTCTTTGGCGGCGATGAGGATGCCTCGGACCGGCTGGTCTTCGGCTATAACGTGACCGATGCACTCAACCTCGTCATCCCGGGGCTGGTTTCGTCCGGCGACCATATCATCACCACCAACCTCGAACACAACTCCGTGATCCGGCCCGTCAACCACATGGTCCGCGACCACGGCGCAGAGGCGACCTTCATCCCTTTCAACCACGCCGGGTTCGTGGATCCGGACGATATCGCCAGGGCGATGCGGCCTAACACGAAGCTGGTGATCGTCAACCACGGATCGAACGTGATCGGCACGATACAGCCGATCAAGGAGATTGGAGCGGTTTGCCGTGAGCGCGGCGTCACCTTCGTCGTGGATACCGCTCAGACCGCCGGCATCGTTCCGATCAACATGCGGGAGATGAACATCGATGTGGTTGCCTTCACCGGCCACAAAGCGCTCATGGGGAGCATGGGCATCGGCGGCCTTTGTGTTCGCAAGCACGTAGAAATCAAACAAGTGCGCAGCGGCGGCACCGGCGTTCGGTCTATCCATCCGTTTCATCTCGCCGAGTATCCCTGGAGACTTGAGTACGGCACTCCAAACATGGTCGGCGTGGCCTCGTTGTGGGCCGGACAGGACTGGTTGGACGAGAACGGCATCGCGAGTGTCCATGCGCGCGAGATGCAGCTAGCCGAGAGACTCGTGGATGGTTTCAGGCAAATCGAAGGCGTCCAACTGTACTGCTGCGACAGCCTTGAAAACCACCTCCCGACCATCCTTATGAACCTGGAGGGCGTCGATCCGGGTGATGTCGGTGTCATGCTCGATGTGGACCACAACATCGCGACCCGCACCGGTCTGCATTGTGCACCTTTGGTGCACGCGCAACTTGGAACGGTGCCGCGAGATGGTGGCGTGCGATTCTCGATCGGCGCTTTCAATACGGAGCAAGAAGTGGATGCGGCCATTGCGGGGATTGCCGACATCGCCCAGTGGGCGCACCAGCGGGCCACAAAGCCGCACCGCACTTTGGCACCGGCCTAAACGCTCAGCGCGAGTTTGGCCGGTTAGCAGCCGCCAACGAAGTACATGGAGTATAGGTGCGGCAGCTTCAATCTGGACCATGGAAAGCATTTCGTGGGTTGGCATCGCCGGCAATTAGCAGCACCAGCTCACCACTGCGCACAGGAGAGTTCAGGTCCGGGCAGCTTGTTTGGCGGCCTGCATCACGGTCTTCTGCATGCGGTTTTCACCCGCCCAATACAGGCTGATTTCGTGGCCATCGGGGTCATTGAGATAGGCGTGCCGCCAGCCCCAAGGCATCAGGCGCGGCAGTTGCGTGATGTAAAAGCCCTTTTGCTGAAGCTTCCGGCAAAAGCCGTCGAGATCGCCGACTTCGAAGTACAAGCGCACCCCGTCGCTCGAAACGGAAACGCCCGGTCCCGCCTGGTGCAGGGCGATAGTGCCATCGCCGCCCGGCGCGCGCAGGCGCGCATACACCGATGTGCCCTCATAGCGGAAGTCTTCGATGAGCTTGAATCCCATCAGATCGCGGTAGAACCCCAAGCTGCGCTCCACGTCTTTGGCATAGAGCATGGCGTGGTTGAAGGTGAGCTTCTGGCTGGTCTCCGCGGCAGCGATCTCCTTCTTCCGTCGCGGCTTGGCTTGCTTCGCCGGCGCCTTCTTCGCCCGTGAGGCCGGGGCCTTTTTCTTAGAGACCTTTTTTGTTGTTGGCTTCTTCATGTGTCGACATTCGGGCTACGGTATGGGTTGCGGTTTTTGCGACATCAGCTCTTCGAAGCGTTTGTCAGTGCGCAAGGTGGCGAACTCGGAGTCGGTGTACACCTTCTTGATGTTCTTATAGCCTGCTTCCATGGCTTTGCGCAGATACTCGAACGAGTGATCGAGGTCGCCCGCTTGAGCGTACATTTTGGCGACCATGAAAGAGAACGCGGCGCGGTCTTCGGGTGAACCGGATTGCGCCATTACACCGATCCGCGAAACCCGATTAAAAATGTCTGGATCGAGTAGGTATGCCGACCGATACTGCTGTGCCGCCAAATCATACTGATGCTTCCCGAAGTACGAACTGGCCAGATTGTAGTGGAAGACGGCATCGTTGGGTTGCAACGCCAACGCTTTCTCGTAGTACTTGATGGCGTTGTTGTAGTTTTGCTTTCTCTGCTCCATGTAGCCGCGGTTGTTGTAGCCTTCCGGGGCGTTCTTGTCCGCCTTAATGGCCCGACTAAAGCACTTGGTTGCCTCGGAATACTTTTGCAGAAACAGGTACGCCATGCCTTCCTTGTTCCACAGAAGCGCCGTGGGATGTTTTGCAATTGCGGCTGAGTAGAAGTCGAGGGAATCGAGATAGCGCTTTTGCGCCCGCAGCGCGTCGCCCTGCTCTTCCAAATTCTTGGCGGAAGCATCGGGATTGGGAACCGGCGACGGTGCGTTCGCCTGCTGTCCATCGCCGGCCAACAGGCACAGCGGCGAGGCAAGCAGCAAGATCACGAACAACGATAGCGGCAGCAGCGTCCGTGGCGATGGGAGAGGGGCCATGGCCGGACCTCCAGAGTCCAGTATTGTCCCATATTAGACCTATTTTGGGCCGGGATTGTTCCCTTTCTCTGAACTATCCGTTCCACCATTTTGCTGCTGAGCTGCGTTGTCGCCCCGGCCGAAGAGGCGGCCCAAAAAGCCCCGCTTCTTTGCTGGTGGCGGCGTCTGGCTCGAACCGGGTTGACTGACGGCCCCTTGGACTGGAGTTCCGCCCGGTGCGGGCTGGACCGCGCCATTGGTTGTCGGCGGTGGCAGCGCAGCCGAGGGCGATCCCCCGAAGATCTTGGTGAAAAAACCCCGGTGATCGCCGGCGGCCTGATCACAGGTTTCCTTCGGTTCGGTGCCCGCAATGAAGGCGACCGTGTAGGTTTGCGGACAGGAGGCGGTGGCCAGCCGGTTAGTCACTTTGTCCAGCGTCACCTCCACCACGCCGGAGGGCGCGGTGAAGTTTTTCATGTCCGCATACTGCGGCAGTTTGGCCGCCCGCTTCATGAACTCGGCCCAGATGGGCGCGGCCGTGACACCGCCGGCAAGCTTTAGATCGGTGTAGTCGTCGTTTCCTACCCAGACGATGCACAATAGGTTGCTGGTGTATCCCGCAAACCAGGCGTCATGCGAGGTCCCCGTTTTGCCTGCCGCCGGCGCTTGGAACCCTCGGGCGCGCACCGGGTAGCCGGTGCCGTTGTTAATCACGGCCTCCATCATGGTGGTCAAAACGTAGGAGACGCGAGGGTCGAGCACGTCTTTGCTGTCGGCCTTATAGTTGTCGAGAATGTTTCCGCGCGCATCCCGCACCGACTTCACCAGGAGCGGAGTGAGATGGGTGCCGTGGTTGCCAAAGACGGTGTAGGCGCCGGCCATTTCCAGCGGAGTTGCATCGTAGGCGCCGAGAGCGATCGCCGGAGTCGCTCGTACGCTTTGAATGCCGGCCGCCTTGGCCAGCGCGGCCACCTTATCGAAGCCTACCTCCTGGCCAATCCTGACCGTCGCATTGTTTAACGAGAGCGCCAGTGCATAGCGAGCGGTCACTTCTCCGTTGAAGGTGTCATGATAGTTGCGGGGCTCGTAAACCTGGCTTCCGTTGACGATGCTGACTTGAGAATCGTCAACTAACGTGGCCGGGGTGAAAACCCCAGCGTCGCCATTGCTTTGGCCGCCGTCACCATTCGAATCGGCCCCATCGCTCGCGACCAGCGTCTCTCCGGTCACGGCGGTGTTGATCGCCGCGGCGTACACGAAGGGCTTAAAGATGGATCCCGTGGGACGCTTGGCGATAGCGTGGTCTAACTGGCTCATGCCATAGTTCCTGCCCCCCACCAGTGCGAGCACTTCACCCGTGTGCGGATCGATGGCCACCAGCGCCACTTGCGGCATCGGTCCGGTCTCGACCCTGGTTTCCGTCTTGGCATCCTTGCCCGAGCCCACTTTGATCTTGTGGGTGCGCCGTTTTTCCACCTGCTCGTCCACCAACTTCATGCCCGTGTCCACCGCTTCGGCTGCGGCGCGTTGCAGGTCAGGGTCGAGGGTGGTGTACACGCGATAGGCATGATCGTTCAACTCGCCTTCGCTGTACTGGTTCGAGAGCTGGTCCTTCACCAGGTCCACAAAGTAGGGAGCATCGCTGGCTTCCACGTTGAACGCCGCGATTTTCAGCGGAGTTGCTTTCGCGCGGTCAGCCTGCTCGCGAGTGATGGCGCCGGTTTCAACCATGGAGTCGAGCACCAGGTTGCGGCGCTCCAGCGCGCGCTTCGGATTTTTGTACGGCGACAGGTAGTTCGGGCGCTGGATCATTCCGGCCAGCAGAGCGGCCTCGGGCAGGGCGAGGTTCTTGATGTCCTTGTTGAAGTAAGCGTGCGAGGCCTGGGCAAAGCCGTTGATGGTGAAGGAGCCGCGCTGTCCCATGTACACCTCATTGGCGTACATCTCAAAGATGCGCTGCTTGGAAAACTTGTGTTCCAATTCGACGGCGATCAACATTTCCACCAGCTTGCGCTTGACCGTCTTCTCCGGTGAGAGGAAGAAACCGCGCGAAAGCTGCATGGTCAGAGTGGAACCGCCCTGCCCGTGACGGCCTTCGCGAACGTCGATGGCAGCCGCCTCCAGCAGGCGAAAATAGTTGACCCCACTATGTTGGAAAAAGCGGCGATCTTCAATGGCGAGCACCGCGTCCACCAGCGGTTGAGGAATTTCCTCAAACTTGACGATCTCGCGCTTGGAGCGTTCCTGCCCCTCAAACAAGGCCGTCACCAGTTGCGGTTCCAGTTCGTAAGCTTCCAGGTTGCGGCTGCCTTTTCCAGTCTCGTCAATGGCGGTGACTTTGCCATTTTCGAACTGGATCGCGGCGCCTTCTTCGGCGTGGAAAGACTCTGGTCCGGGAATCACCTGAATGCCATGCGGGGTGAAGGCATAATGGCCAATCGGCGAATCGCTGTTTCCGCGTTGCTCAGCGTATCCCGCGCGGCGCAACTCGGCGGCGACCTGTGCCGCGTCAAGCTTCTCCCCTACGGTGACGGTTTGCGGACGAGCGTAGATCCTGGCCGCGTTGCTGAAGATCGGTCCAGCCATGCGGCGATCCACGATCGCCCCGTACTTTGCGTAAAAGAAACTGAACACTGCCAGGAAGACGAAGCCGGCGATGAGAAAGCCCGCGAAGAACAGCTTGACGAGAGGATCGGCGATCGAGAAGTGTTGCACGCGGGCCGGCCTGCCCCGCCCGCCGCGGGAATTCCTCCCGGACGCGGGACGGGCCGAAACCCTGCCATCAGGTAATTTAATCTTGATTGCCACAGTTATGAATAAGCAGAGAAGCCGCTCTCTCTAAGACGGCGATGCGGCGCTTTCCGTTATCTCCAGATGCGGGTTTCCTAAGGAAATCCTCGAAACTTTCGGCATCCGAGGAC
Organism: Acidobacteriaceae bacterium; assembly: GCA_003135475.1. Lineage (GTDB taxonomy): Bacteria > Acidobacteriota > Terriglobia > Terriglobales > Acidobacteriaceae > Bog-257. The sequence continues at coordinate 16,532 of PLBW01000200.1, read as the reverse complement.
GCGATCCAACCCTCGGGCACAGCAAAACCGGCGCCCGAATCGACGAGGTTTAAGAACGGCTCCAGAGCAGTCCTTATTGTAAAGCAGGGAGGGCCCACCGTGTCAGCAGGGTGGGCGGCTGGTTACTGGCGTGGATTGTACGGCGGTTTCTCAGGCGAGGATTTTTGCTGCCCACGCACCTGCCCTTCAGTTTGTCGTCCCAGGGGGAGCGGTACCGGCGGAATGCTTTGTCGCTTTCAGGCACTCACGTCTCATCCCGGCTTTAATTGTTAAAATCCTGTCAAAAAAGTGCTTGACATCTTGACAAACAGGGAACACTATGTTCTCACTCTTGGCCGAGAAATTTCGCTATTCGGCCCCATTTACGTACGACAGCTCGTACCCCCTTTCGAGCCGTGGGTGAGCAAGCATTCAGTTGCAGGAATTTAGGCAGGGAACTCTTGCATGGTATCCGCTGATTGTTTCGCGGAGCGGCAGGAGTAAAGAACGCCTTTCCCCTGGGCCCTACTGAAGTCAGCGCCGCTCTCGTCGTCCTTGACTCCCGGCGGCGCCCGCATCGCAAACCTTCTCCTTTGCGAGCCAAGGCACTGTATTCCATTGAGCATTAGCTGGCAGTGCGCGACGTGAGAGTTCCACTCGCTCGGGCCGGGCTACAGAACGTAGCAAGGGCGCCTTTCTCAGGGGCCCCACAACCTATTTCACCTTGGTTCCACAAAGGAGAACCTTATGCGCCGTTTTCGCACGACCATCGTTCTTGCTTTCGCCACCTTTTTGTCCATCTCCATCTGCTCAGCCCAACAAACAGCAACCACATCTGTTCCCAACCTCGTTCGCTACAGCGGAACCTTGAAGGACGCGCAGGGCGCGGCCCTCTCGTCTTCCACCGCCGTCGGCGTCACCTTCTCCATCTACAAGCAGCAAGATGGCGGCGCCGCCGTCTGGATGGAGACGCAAAACGTCATGCCTGACGCCAATGGCCAATACAACGTGATTCTGGGCAGCACCACAGCCACAGGATTACCGGATGACCTGTTCTTGCAACAAGAGCAGCGATGGCTGGGAGTGCAGGTGCAGGGAGAAGCTGAGCAGGCGCGCGTGCTGCTGGTGAGCGTGCCCTACGCCTTCAAAGCGCACGAAGCCGAGACCCTGGGCGGACTGCCCGCGTCGGCGTTCGTCAAGGCCCCGCCGTCGGATGGGTCCGGTAGCGGATCGAGCGATGCAGGGATCGCGGTGAACGCATTGAGCACCGCCGGGAAGGCAGGCAGCACTGCGAACGGCAAAGGTACCGGCGGTTCTTCTAAAGCACCCTGCCCCGCGAGCAACAATTTCATACTGTTCTGGCGTCCCCCTGGTTTCGGCATCTGTCCCTCGACAATCTGGGAGTCCACCACTGGGGCCACTAACGGTTATATAGGCATCTTGACCACGACTCCCTCAAAGCCTCTCGATGTGGGCGGCATCGGCCCCAACGGCGGCGAAATCAACGCGCGGAAATGGTACGACATTGGCAATCCCGAGACGAGAATCGTGGCCGTCCACACGAATCCCTTCATTAACCCGGCTCCAGGGGGTAGCACCAATTTGTTCCTTGGCTGGTCTGCTGGTGGCCCTAGCTTATTTCAGCAAAACGGGTCTTTTAACACCTTCACCGGCTTCAGCGCTGGTTTCAGCAACGCCTCCGCCGGCAGCGTCGCCAACACGTACAACGGATATTTTGCCGGCTCTGCCAATGTGAGCGGCAACGCCAACACCATGGTGGGCGCCTTAGCTGGCCGTGACAACATCGCCGCTTTCAACACCTGCGTCGGCGCCTCGGCATGCCAAAACCATAGGATCGGCTACGGGGGCACCTACGTCGGAAACGTGGCGGGCGCGGGTGACGTCGCAGGCCAAAACAACTCATTTTTCGGCGACACGTCTGGTTACAGTAACAAAGGAAACTCCAACACCTTTCTTGGCCAGGCAGCCGGTGGCGGTAACGTCGGAAACTTCAACGCCTTTCTTGGCCAGGAAGCCGGTGCCGGTAACCACGGCAATAACAACACCTTCTCCGGCTACCAATCTGGTTTGGTCAACAGCGCAGACAACAATGTCTTTTACGGCTATCAGTCTGGTTTTGCCAACACGACCGCCAGCTTTAACACCTTCCTCGGCTACCAGGCTGGCTTCAACGCCGCCGCCACCGCCACCCAAGATACGTTTGTAGGATATCAGTCTGGCTTCACCGCGACCGGCTATGGCAACACATTTAGCGGCTACGGGTCTGGCTACGGTGGCGTTGGCGGCAACAGCGGAACTCTCAACACCTACAATGGCTGGCTAGCCGGCGTCGGCAACACAACCGGAGGCGTTAACGTCTTCACTGGCGCTTTCGCCGGTTCTGGCAACGCCAGTGGAGCCGGGAACACCTACACGGGCTACGCCGCTGGTACTATGGACGTGGATGGCCAAAATAATACCTTCACGGGCTGGTTTAGTGGCGTCAGACATACAAGTGGGTACTCAAACAGTTTTTATGGAGGTAATTCGGGGAGCCAAAGCACCTGTCTCGGCGGAATCTGTGCAAGTTACAATAGTTTCTTCGGAGCCGACTCTGGCGCCAGCAATAAAACTGGCAGCAGCGACATCTACATCGGCAATGGAGGCGCTATCTCCGGCACGGAAAGCAACGCGATCCGCATCGGAACCCAGGGTTCCCTCGACCGCCAGCAAAACGTCGCCTACATCGCGGGCATCTACAACTCGGCCCCTGGGATGGTGCCCAACTATGTTGTCTGTGTCGATGTTAACGGAAAGCTCTGGGGAACAGCCGGATATACTTGCACACCGTCCTCACGCCGCTTCAAGGAGCAGATTCTCGACATGGGCGACAGCAGCAGCAAGCTGTTCCAATTGCGGCCGGTCACCTTCTTCTACAAGCCGCAGTACGACGATGGATCACACCTGCAGCAATACGGCCTGATCGCCGAGGAAGTGGCCAAGGTCTATCCCGAGATGGCGGTGTACGACAAAGACGGTCAGCCCTACTCGGTGAAGTATCAGTTGCTCGCTCCCATGCTGCTGAGCGAATTGCAGAAGCAGCACAAGGTAGTTACGGCGCAGCAGGACGAACTCCAAACCCAGCTTCAGCAGATCAAAACGCAGCGGCATGAGATCGACGGCCTGAAGCTGCAACTGCAACAGCAGAACGCCTCGTTGCAGGAGCGTCTGTCGAAGCTGGAATCCTACGTCGCGACGCAGATGAAGGTTGCCTCGGACAATCCGCCGCGGACGACTCCAGGCGCCAACGGCGGTTTGCAGTAACTCTGAATACGTGTACGGCGGAACTCAATGAATCGAGTTCCGCCGCACTAGTTCTCTTCTCTGCCGGGTGGCCCGGCCGGATGCCCCACCCGAGCTTCTTTTGCTTGGGTGGGGATTTCCTTTGCCGGGTACGTTGGTCAGTGGGAGTAGATACCTGCGAGAGCCTAATCTGGGTGCCCCGTTCTAGCCTTCTTTTGGCTACGCGGGTCACCGAGGGTGCGCTCGATAAGACCGAAGCCATCTCTGGATACGGCGGGTTGGTGCGTAGCATCTCTAGCGCAGCACTTCTGCCAGCTTGCCGCTGGCGATCAGTTCCGCTACTTTGGCGAAGTCCTGAGTCAAGATTCGATCTTCCCTGATGGTGGGAGACACCGACCGAATGGCTGCGTGGGCCGCCTGGCCGCGCTTGCCGGTCTGCAGGGGTGCGCGAAAGTCCAGGGCCTGGGCCACGGCCAGGGCTTCGATGGCGAGCACATTGCGCGTGTTGGTGACGACTCGCAGCAGCTTGTTGGCCGCAATCATACCCATCGAGACGTAGTCTTCCTGATTGCCCGAGGTGGTGATGGAATCCACGGACGCGGGATGGGCCAGCACTTTGTTTTCGCTGACCAGAGCGGCGGCCGTGACCTGCGCCATCATGAATCCCGAGTTCAAGCCGGCGCCGGGCGCGAGGAACGCAGGCAGCCCTTCGTTTAGCGCCGGATTCACCAACCGCTCGATACGCCGTTCTGAGATACCAGCCAACCCACTGAGCGCGATGGCCAGAAAATCGAGCGCGAAGGCCAGCGGTTCGCCATGAAAGTTGCCGCCCGACAGGATGTCGCCGGTGACCGTCGCGCCCACTCCGCGTTTGGGCGCGCCCACTTTCTTTTCCTCGGGAAAGACCAGCGGGTTATCCACCGCCGAGTTCATTTCGATCTCAAAGACTTGGCGGCAATGGGCGAGCGTATCGCGGACCGCGCCATGGACCTGCGGGATGCAGCGCAGCGAATAGGCATCCTGCACCTTCTGGCACTCGCGGTGCGACTCGCGAATCAGGCTGCCTTCCAGCATGCGGCGCAGGTTCTCCGCGACCAGCGACTGTCCGGCGTGCGGACGTGCCTGGTGAATGCGCCTGTCAAACGCGGCGTCCGTACCCTTCAGCGCGTCCACGGTGAGGGCCCCGAGCACATCGGCGGTGTCCGCAAGTATATTTGCCTGCAGGGTGGCCAACAGTCCGACTGCCAGCATGCCCTGTGTGCCATTGATGAGGGAGATCGCCTCCTTGGCTTGCAGCACCAGAGGCTCAATGTCAGCCTGCTTCAGCGCCTCGGCAGCCGCTACGCGCTTGCCGCGGAAGGTTGCTTCGCCCTCCGCGATCAGCACCAGCGCGAGATGCGCCAGCGGGGCCAAATCGCCGCTGGCCCCCACGCTGCCCTGCGACGGAATGACAGGATGCACGCCCCGGTTCAGCATCTCGCACAGCGTGTCAATGACCGCCGGACGCACCCCCGAGAAACCCTTGGCGAGCGAGTTGGCGCGCAGCAGGACCATGGCGCGCGCAACCTCTTCCGCCAGCGGTTCGCCGACGCCTGCCGCGTGCGAGCGTAAAAGGTTGATTTGCAGCTTGCGAACGTCGTCTGGCGGGATGCGAAGATCGGCGAGTTTGCCGACGCCGGTGTTCACCGCATACGCAACCCGGTCATTCTCCAGCAGCTCTTCGACCACGGCGCGCGCCCGCTCGACGGCGATACGCGCCTCGGGTTGCAGCAGGACCGGACGCCGTTCCTGGACCACCTGGCGAACCTCGTCGAGGCTCAGATCGTTGCCGTCGATGTGGAGTGCTTGCATTCTGAAGTAAGGGTCAGTTTTGAGTCACCATCGCAATTCCAGTGTGGCTGGTGGCGGGCGTCCCACTCGCCGCTGGCCTCAGTTTTTCCCCGCCGCCTTCAAAAACGACGCCAGGTACTTTTGCGGCAGTGGGATTCGTTTGAATTCAGAATCCACCACCAGGTGCACGGTCTCACCCTCGGCCAGCATGATGCCGTCTTCGTCGCGCACCACCTCGTAGCCGAAATGCAGCAGGGAATCGCGCACGTTGACCAGGCGCGTGCGGATGGTGACCATGTCATCGTAGCGGGCCGGGACCTTGTAGCGGCAGCGCATGTCCACGACGGCGATGTGTGTGCCGTCCTGCTTTTCCATTTCGCTGTAGGTGAAGCCCATCTGGCGCAGCATCTCTACCCGCCCCACCTCAAACCAGATGACAAAGTTGGAGTGATAGACCACACCCATCTGGTCGGTCTCCGCATAGCGCACCCGAAACCTGGTCTCGTACACTTGAGCTTCCGAGCGTGTACGTCGAGACTGCCTGTCTTCAGCTTTCAACCTGGCACCCACTCGGCTGGAGACACGACCACCCATGAAATAGGCCGCAGAGACGACAGCACCTGGATCGCATCCGAAGCCTTATTTTTTCTCCGGCGGTGGAGAGTTGCTGGAAGCAGGTGCGTTGCTGACCATCTGCCCTCGTACCACCTCACCTACAGGCACTGGCTTGCCGTCTGCGATGTAGTCAACAAATTGCGCTGGCAACGACTCGACGGTGGGGAACCCGATCGAATTCTGCAATTGGTAGTGTACTTTGGGAGCGATCGAATTGCCCGAGTTACCGCACTCTCCCACCGGATCACCTTGCTTGACCATGTCGTCATGTTTCCACTTAACGCTGTTTTGCTTGAGGTTCGTCAGCAGCGAGTATTCGTGGTCGTTGTGCGAGATCAGAATCATGTTTCCATTGGGAGTTTCCTGAGTGGGCTTGCCGGGCGCGTTGTCGCCGATGTCATTTACCACTCGAACCACCCTACCGTCGGCCGGGGCCAACACCGGCTGGCCAAAGCAGTAGAACTGTTCGTTCTTGGTCGCGTCGCCCTCAAAAAGACTCCCATCCTTCAGCAGAACAAAATCCATGGCAAACTGCCGATCGTCGGTCATCTGATAGATGTTGTAAAAGACGCCGTGGCCACCTTGGTCCACGAGCCACTGGCCGGAGAAGGGTAGCTTCAACTTGGTGGTGTCCTTGTAGCCGGCATTATGGCCTTCGGGAGGCGATGATAGCGGTCTGACCGCGAAACCATCGGTGGGGCCATCCTCGTTGATCATGATCACGGTCGCCACCTGAACCTTGGCGTTGGCGAATTCCGACAGCCGCGAGTAAACCGTAACTCGTTTCAGCATGTAGGGAGCGGTATTCTCCGCCACCACCTTTGTCTCAGCGCCCAGTTTTGCTTTCAACTGCGCGAGCGTGGCTACAAATTTCCGCTCCTCGTCGGCATGCTTTTTGGTTTCCGCCGAATACGTAGCCCAAATCGCGCTCCCCTGGCCAGCTTTGAACATTTCAAAAAGCTTCCTGGCACGCTCCTCGGCCGCTTGGCTCATTAAGGGATAAGCGGCATAACTGCTGGACGCCTTGGCCGCAGCGGGCGCCGCCTGCGGCTTCGAGGCCGGTGACGAGGATTGGGCGTAGATCATAGTGGAAAACAGCATTACCGCTACGATGGAATGCGGACGAAATGTCATCATGACTCTCCCTGGTGAAACTCTGACAGTGAATAATGCTTGAAGCGACGCTTCGTGACAACAGAGACGTGGCGCTATTCCGCTCACGCTTATTGCAGCTTAAGGCACCGCCAATTCTATCGCAAGTGGCTTGTGCCTCTGGACAATCCCACTCGCTTGCCGGGGACTTATGGTCCGAACTGGATGAGTTCGCCAGGATCTCCACCAGCTATTTTCCTGTCCAGCGCGGATTTCGCTTCTCCAGAAACGAGCTTACACCCTCCCGGAAATCGGCCGTCCTGCGGATGCGCGCGTTCTCCTCCACGGCGGCCGCGATCTCCCGGTCGAGACTCTCCGACGCGTAGTGCGTGAGCAGGCGCTTGGTCGCCAGTAGCGAGGCGGGACTGTTGCTCAGCAGGCTGGCCGCCAGATCGCGGGCGCGTCCCAGAAGCTTCTCGGGTGCAACTATCTCGTTGACCAGCCCCATGCGCAAGGCTTCTTCGGCGCCAATGATTCGGCCGGTGAGCAGCAGGTCGCGCGCGTGCTTCTCGCCGACCTGGCGCAGTAGGAAGGCCGAAACAATCGCCGGCACGAAGCCAATCCGGACCTCGGTATAGCCGAACTTGGCTTCGGAAGAAGCCAGGGTGAAATCGCAGAGGGTCGCCAATCCGCAGCCGCCAGCCACCGCGGCGCCGTTCACGGCGGCGATGGTGACCTTGGGGAACTCATACAAAGTGCGAAACAGGCGCGCCATGGTGGCGGAGTCGGCCCGGCTTTCTTCCTCGCTGCGGACGGTGATGGAGCGCAAATTGTCCAGATCCATGCCCGAGCAGAACGCTTTGCCCGCACCCGTCAGGATAACGATTTGCGCAGCCGATTGCTCGATCTCGTCCAGGGCGCGCAACAGCTCGCCAATGAGTTCGTAGCTGATGGCGTTGCGCTTATCCGGCCGGTTCAGGGTGATGGTCGCAACACGGCCGTCGGAGTCGAGAGTGAGAGTCGTGTAGGAGTTAGGTTGTTTCGGCATGAGCAAGATCGTACGTGATGGCTTGCCGCCCGTTCCTTTCCACGCTGCATTATGCGTAGTTCAACTGGCAACTGGCAACTGACCACTGTTCTTCTACATCTTGGGCCCGCTGAACTTGCTTGCGATCTCCAGCGCCTGGCGGAGCGGTTCCGTAATCGGCTTCTTCAGTGGCAAGTCGGCGCCTCGGCCCTTCAACGCTTCCAGCAATTTCTCGGTGGGGATATTGCCCACCAGCACGTCCTGCGCAAAGGGGCAGCCGCCCATGCCGCCGATGGCGGAGTCGAATCGCCGGCAACCGGCATCATAAGCGGCCAGAACTTTTGCCGCCGCATCGTCCGGACGGCTGTGCAGATGCACGCCAATCTCGACGCCGTCGAATTTCTCCAGCACCGGGCCTAGCAAGTCGGCGATCTGCTGCGGGGTGGCCAATCCCACCGTATCGGCTAGCGAAATGGCCTGCAAATCCATATCGGCAAGCAGGCTGATCCCTTCAATCAACTCGTCGACGTTCCACAGATCGCCATAGGGATTGCCGAACGCCATCGAGATGTAGGCTATCGTATCGAGCCCGCCCTCGTCGGCTTTCTCCTTCACTTTTTCCAGGATGTCTAGGTTTTCCTCCAGCGTCTGGTTCTGGTTGTTCTTCAGGAATGTCGGCGACAGAGAGTAGGGAAAGCCCAGGGTGCGCACCGCATCGGTGGCGATGGCCCGTTCGGCCCCGCGCTCGTTCACCACGATGGCGATGATCTCGACGTCATCTGGCGGATCGAGCTCGCTCATCACCGTCTCCGAGTCGGCCATCTGTGGAATGGCCTTGGGAGAGACGAACGACACGGCATCAATGTGCTTGAATCCCGCAGCAATCAAGGCTTTCAGGTACTCGACCTTGACAGAGGTGGGGATCTGCCCAGGCAGTCCTTGCCACGCATCGCGCGGACATTCGATGAGTTTGAACACGTCAGCCATTCAGTGTTAGTAGTGCGACACTAACCGCCAGTCCTATCGTCGAGATCAGGCACCCGAAAGTATGTAGTGCCGAGAATCTCGCGGTCGGGATCCTTTATGAAGCACCAAGCTTCTTCCCGCTCCATCATTAGCTCCCAAAGGATCAGTCCGAAACACCAGCCCGCTTTCTGAAAACTTTGTCCGCACGCAGTTTCGTATATTGGTTCGAATGGCGTGCCCGTCCAATCCTCACCTGGCATCCAGCTCGAGGTGTGGATATCGGAATCGGTTATCATTCGCGTCAGCTGTTTGCGAATCCCAGCCAGATCCTTGTCGGACAGATTGGATATCCAAGCTCGGTACTCAGTTTCGTGCGGAACCGTGGTCACCAGATTTCTGTCAATGTCATAGAGCATATATTTTGCGTGACCCTTGGATTGTATTTGTTCTTAGCCTCGGTGCCGCCACGCGGCTCAAGTCTTAGCTGATAGCTGATAGCTTGACCGCCGACCGCAGATCCCTCGACTCCGCTCGGGATGACAATTCCAGGCTGACAACTAAACCACTGGTAACTGGCAACTGACTACTGGCAACTGCCCTATGTTTGCAGCACTCCCACGCTGAACTTCGGCACGTCGGGATTCAGCGCCGCCGCTTCCAACGCAGTAATGATCGCCTCGCGCGTTTCCGCAGGGTCGATAATCTTGTCGATCCACAGCCGCGCCGCGCCGTAACGCGGGTCGGTTTGCTCGTCGTAGGTCGCCTTCACTTCGTCGAACAGCTTCTTCTTATCTTCCTCGCTCAGCTTCTTGCCGCCCCGCTCCAATTGTTTGATCTTGATCTCCACCAGCGTTCCCGCCGCCGAGGCCCCCGCCATCACCGCGTATCTTGCCGTCGGCCACGCAAACAGGAAGCGCGGATCGTAAGCTTTGCCGCACATGGCGTAATGCCCGGCGCCGAATGAGCCGCCTACTATCACCGCGATCTTCGGCACCACCGAATTCGACACCGCATTCACCATCTTCGCGCCGGCCTTGATGATGCCGCTCCACTCGGCGTCGCGTCCCACCATGAAGCCATTCACATCGTGCAGGAAGAGCAGGGGCACCAGGTTCTGGTTGCAATCCATAATGAAGCGCGCCGCCTTTTCTGCCGACTCGGTGTAGATGACGCCGCCAAACTCGGTGCGCTTATTGCCGGCATGGTCCACCTGCTGCACGTGGGTCTTCTGATTGGCGACGATTCCGACTGCGAAGCCGCCAATGCGCGCATAGCCGCACAAGACCGTCTCGCCGTACTCAGCCTTGTACTCGCCAAACTGGCTGCCGTCCACGATGCGCGCGATGATCTCCTTCATGTCGTACTGGCGTGCGGGATCGCCATCGAAGATGCCGTACATTTCCTCCGCGGCGAACCGTGGCTCTTCCGGCTGCTTGCGGTCGAAGACGCCCAACTGACGGTTACCTATTTTGTCCACCAGCAGGCGAATGCGCGCCAGGCACGACTCATCGTTAGGTTCGCGGAAGTCCACCGTGCCGCTGATTTGCGAGTGCATCTTGGCGCCGCCAAGCTCTTCGGCCGAATACTTCGCGCCGATGGCAGCCTGCACCAGCGCCGGTCCGGCGAGAAACAGGCCGCTGCCTTCGGTCATCAGAATGTGGTCGCACATCAGCGGCAGATAGGCGCCGCCCGCCACGCACATGCCCATGATGGCGGCGATCTGCGGAATGCCCATCGCCGACATCACCGCGTTGTTGCGGAAGACGCGGCCAAAATCGTCCGTATCGGGGAAGACGTCTTCCTGCAAGGGCAGAAATACCCCTGCTGAATCCACTAGGTAAATGGTGGGAATGCGATTATCAATGGCGATGTTCTGGGCGCGAATCACCTTCTTGGCCGTGATGGGAAAGAACGCGCCGGCCTTCACCGTGGCGTCATTCACAATGAGCATGACCAGCCGCGACTGCACCCGCGCCAAGCCGGTCACCACACCGGCGGAGGGCGCGCCGCCCCACTCTTGGTACATTCCCCATGCCGCGAAGCCGCCGATCTCGAAGAACTCCGTACCGGGATCGATCAGCAGCGCAATGCGCTCGCGCGCGGTCAGGCGCCCTTTCTTGTGTTGCGACTCGATCGCCTTATCGCCACCACCCTGGGCGATTATCTGTTCTTCATTGCGAACGTTGGCGACCATTTCGGCCATGGCTTTCAGGTTGTGTTCGAAGCGTGACGAGTCGCTTTTCACCTTGGTTTCGAACGCGGAGGGCAATCCGGAATGATGGCTATGGTCGGTCATGATGAGTGAGGGGCAAACTATCTACGATAAAGCAGGGAGCGGCTGCACGCAATGCGAGGCGTATAGACACTACAGCCCTACTGCAAACGCCACGATGGTTCTGCCTCGCCGTCCGGTCGTTCGTTCCAACTCGTCGAGCAACGCCGGCTCCACTCCCTCGGTATCGACGGTCATCTCGCAGGCGGCGATCTCTTCTTCGCTCGCGCCGTGATAGCACAGCTCGCAGACACCCAGACCACCTTCGGATTGCACGGGCGGTCCGAAGACGCGGCAGGTGAGTGGCCGCGCAGCGTACAGATCGCACATCCCAGTCTGGGGATCGAGGACGGGGCAAGGTTCGTCATTGGCGAATTCTTCGAACAGCGCCTCGGCTGTCTCGCCGTCATCCAGAATGCCGGTCGTCCGATCTCCGGGGAAGTCCTGTGAGAACCGGGCAATCGACGCGTGTGCGCGATCGCGCACTTGCGCGGCGCGGGCCGGGTCGGCCACTTCCAATTCGGCGAGCCCTTGCTGCAACCGAAGTGCGTCGAGCTGATTGATGGCAAAAGCTCCCATGCAGCACTGCGTGCATCCCAGCTTGCAGACCAACCACTCGCCACTGCGGCGGGCCGTATCGGCAAGGGCCGAATCGATAATCTGCACCAGCTTCTCATCGCCAGGTGGCAAGCGGGAGCCCATTGCTAAAGCATAGCGCAGGCGGCCGACCTGCGACCGCATAATCCATTCCGCTACGGGGCTGGCTGCAACGCCGCTGCCAGCGGATCGTCCACAATCGCATCCACCAATCCGTGCTGCAAGGCTTGCGGCGCGTGCAGCTTTTCCGCTGCCAGGAACATCTGTAGCGCGCGGGCTTTGCCGACGAGTCGAGGCAGGCGTTGCGTCCCTCCCCACCCGGTGATCAGGCCGAGCGCCGCGCCGCGATGTCCAAACATCGCATGAGCGCTGGCGATGCGGCGATCGCAGGCGAGCGCGAGATCCAGTCCTCCGCCCATGCAGTAGCCCTGAATCACGGCGATGGTGGGAGCGGGGAAGCGGGCGATGGCAGTCATCAAGCGCTGACCCATCTGCGCGAAACGAAAGGCTTCCGCGCCGGTTAGCGCCGCAATCTCGTTGAGGTCGGCGCCCACCGAGAAAAACCTGGCATTGCCGGCGATCACCAGGCGCGCGGGCGGATCTGTCGCAAGCTCCTCGACCGCAGCGGTGAGGGCCTGCACTCGGGCGCGCGTCAGGCGGTTGGTGCCATCGTCGGAGACGAGGCGCAGAATGACGGCACTGTCACGCGGCTCGCGAGAGTACAGAGTTTCTTGGGAAGCGGGATGCACCGATAGCTAGGGTAGCAAACGGCCGACATCTGAGCGGTATTGTCGCTGGCGTCTGCTCCCGCCAGCCGCCATGCTGCGGCGGATTAGCCGAAAAAGCGGTAAGATGTCGCTCACAAGGCAAGAGGAGGATGGCTAATGGCGCACCATGGGAGGCTAACGTCTTTCTCCCGCAGATCGTTTCTGCAGGTTTCTACCGCTGCATCCGCAGCGGTGGCGTTGCGCATCGTGACCGAGCCCATGCTGGCTTACGCGCAGGAGTTGCCGTACGCGCCCGTCGGCGGGGTCCGGATCAACGCCAACGAAAACCCGCTTGGCCCTTGCGCAGCCGCGCGCAGTGCGGTGGCGGCGATCATGCCGGAAGCTGGCCGTTATCGCTTCCGCTTGACCGAAGAATTCGTCAGCCTCTACGCGCAAAGCGTCGGCGTGAAAGCGGACCATGTCCGGATTTTTGCCGGTTCAAGCGAGCCGCTGCACTACACCGTCATGGCCTTCACCTCGCCCCGGGCGAGTTACGTGACCGCCGATCCCGGGTACGAAGCCGGCATGTACGCCGCGAAGAGTTCCGGGGCGCGCATTGTCAAGGTACCGCTCACGAAGAATCACGCACACGATGTGAAGGCGATGATTGCCGCCGCGCCCGACGCGGGCGTGTTCTATGTCTGCTCGCCGAATAATCCAACCGGAACGCTGACCAGCCATGCCGACATCGAATACCTGCTGGAAAACAAGCCAAAAGGTTCGATTGTGCTGGTGGACGAGGCCTACATTCACTTTTGCGATGCGCCTTCCGTCATTGACCTGGTCACGTCCGGCCATGACCTGATCGTGTTGCGCACTTTCTCGAAGCTCTATGGGATGGCGGGCTTGCGCTGCGGATTTGCCATCGGCCGGCCCGACTTAATGCAGAAGCTCGAAGATTACGGCGGCGGCAATCCCATGCCCGTGACCGCCGTCGCCGCGGCGTCGGCGAGCCTGCAAGATCCGCAACTGGTGGGCGAGCGCAAGCGCATCAACGCAGAAATCCGCGAGGAAACTTTTCAGTGGCTCGATCGCAATGGGTACTCCTACATTCCTTCGGTATCCAACTGCTTCATGCTCGATACCAAGCGACCGGCGAAAGAGGTGATCGCCGCCATGGCCCAGCAGAACGTCTTCATTGGCCGCATCTGGCCGCTGATGCCAACCTATGCCCGCATCACAGTTGGGACGCGCGAGGAGATGAACCAGTTCCAAGTTGCGCTTCAGAAGGTGATGAAGGGAACTGCGGTCGTCGGTAAGGTGCAACCGGATCTGCGAACCATTGACGGATTTATTCTGCCGAGCTGAGTATGTCCAGTCGAGCGGAAGTCGTCACATGCGGGATAACAGTGGCTTGGGGAATCGCAGAAGCGAAGGGTCAAGAACCAACTACTAGAGCAATTTCAGAATAGTTGCACCTCGGGTAGTGCGGGCCTTCAGGCCCGCGTCCAAGGGCAGAAAGAAAAATGGCTTCAGCCGCTGAGGTCGCCGACCTCAGCGGCTGAAGCTAGGAATTCTGCGGGCGGTTTTATACGCGGGCCTGAAGGCCCGCACTACCCGTGCAAGCGCATACACCAAACCCGGAACTACTCATTCACCTGCCAACTGCCCCTGTAGCTCTCTGTGCCTCTGTGTCTCTGTGGTGAACTAGGTATTGGCCGGCACGCCCCGCGGCTTCACGTTGGCGCGGATGAACTCAATGATGGAGTCCATCGGAGTGCCCGGCTGGAAGATGGCGGCCACCCCGCGCTTCTTCAACGTTTCGATATCCTGGTCGGGAATGATGCCACCCACCAGCACCAGTACGTCGTCCATCTGATTTTGCTTCAGCAGGTCCATCACCCGCGGCACGATGGCATTGTGCGCGCCGGAGAGAATGCTGAGGCCAATGACGTCCACGTCTTCCTGTAACGAGGCGTTGACGACCATCTCTGGAGTCTGGCGGAGTCCGGTGTAGATCACTTCCATGCCGGCATCGCGCAGGGCGCGAGCAATGACCTTGGCGCCGCGGTCGTGGCCGTCGAGGCCGGGCTTGGCAACCAGTACACGGATCTTGCGGTCAGGGGACATAGGGCGCTCTCTATGGTTCGCCTTCGCCCTGTCATCCTGAGCGAGATCGCGCGGTTGTTTGCGCGGTCGAGTCGAAGGATCTGCGGTTCAATCCAGCAACTGCAGCCGAACAAAAGAATCATAAACCCTGGGCCGCGCTTTCGTAAGTGGGTGGCCTCACCGAGAGACTTGACTATGTGCCACATTTTGTGGCACATTTGCTCCTATGCCATCCATGAATATCCGCCAACTGCGCGACACCCGCCGTCTGAAAGCCTGGTTGCGCGCCGGCCAGACAGTTGAATTGCGTGAGAGAGATCGGCTGATTGCTCGCATTGTTCCTGCCAACGGAGATCAACCCCTTGTCGAGATGCCCGACTTCGCCGCTCGCGCGAAAAAGATCTTCGGCGACCGGGTGTTCCCTAACGCAGTCATCGAGGCACGGAAACGGAAACGCTATTGAGCGTCTACGCGGACTCGAGCTTCTTCGCCTCGCTCTACCTGCCCGACAAGCATTCTGCCAAGGCGCAACGCCTTGCTGCGCAACATGCTCGTGTTTGGCTAACGCCACTTCATCGGGCGGAATGGGCGCACGCGGTCGCACAAGATCTTTTCCAGCGCAGGATTTCCGCCGCCGAGGCACAAACGGTGTACACGCAATTCCAGCGCGACTGTGAATCACACTTCTGGATCGAGGTGGCCCTGCCGGAGATGACCTTCGAGCGGTGCGTGCAACTCGCTCAGCAGTACGCGAGCCGCGTCGCCTTGCGAACGTTAGATACCCTGCATGTCGCTTCAGCGCTGGAGCTCGGCGCTGAGCGGTTTTGGACCTTCGATGACCGGCAGGCGAAACTCGCGCGTGCCGTGGGACTAAAATCCTAACCGCCGAACGCCCCATGCACACACACAAGGCCAAATATCCAGTTCTTGCTTTCGTCCTAAGGTATGGCGGTGCGGGGAATGCGATTCCCCAACTGTTTTCGACTATCCACTTGGAGAGGTCTTCTATCCCTTCGGATAGTGCTCCTGTCGTTCCATTACTTGTCCACTAAAGTCAGAACTCCGCACAATTTCCCGGCTTACGTGCCGTCAACCACTTAGCGCGTACCAGAGAGCTCGTTTCACTCACGCCGCGATTGGAACTGAACTTGCTACCTACAAAGGCACGCCCTTCGAGGAGAAAAATCGTGAAACTGTTCAGACTATTAACTCTCATGCTGGCAATTGGAGTTTTCCCCGCGTTCTTGATGCAGGCGCAAGGACAACAAGAAGTTGCCCCCGATCACTTCGAGCAAGCGCAAGCGGCGCAAGCCAACGGACCGGGCCCGAAGGCGCAAAGCGCTCACAAGGCTGCAAACGTCGGTCATCGCGGACATGTCCGCATGGCGAGTAAGCGCTCCGGTAGGGCTAACCATCATCGGGTTCACGTTTCTGCGTAGAGGTGCGGACGCGGTCTGGCTGAAAGCTGAGGGCTGATAGCTGACGGCTGATAGCTTGTTTCTCACGCGAACGCGGTTTCGGTGTACGTTCCATACACGTCGCGCAGCGCCTCGCAGATCTCGCCCACGGTCGCATAGGCCTTCACTGCATCCACGATGAAGGGCATGGTATTCGCCGGTGAGACCTGGCCGTTCTCGCCGGCCTTCGGTTCCTGCGCGGCGGCTTTCCGCAGAGCATCGAGGCAGCGGCGAACCTGGTCATTGGAGCGGCGCGCACGCAACGCATTCAGCTTCTTGCTTTGCGCCTGTGCGACCTCTTCGCCGATGTAGAGGATGTTCGGCGCCGGTTCCTCTACGACAAAATCGTTGGCGCCAACCGTAATTTTCTCCCGCGCCTCGGTGGCGCGCTGGAATTGGTAGCTGGCCTCGGCGATTTCCTTCTGCGGATAGCCCTTCTCGATGGCCGCGACCATGCCGCCCATGGCATCCAGCTTCTCGAAGTAATCGAACGCGCCCTTCTCCATGTCGAGCGTGAGGCGTTCCAGGAAGTAGGAGCCGCCCAGGGGATCGACGGTCTGCGCGACCCCCGATTCGTA
>PLBW01000196.1 GCA_003135475.1 Acidobacteriaceae bacterium | reverse complement strand
CTGCGGTTCTCGTCTCATCAGCTCTGTCATCTCGATTCCTTGCGTTCTCCCCAACCGACAATTGGCTACTGACAACTGGTTCTTGTCATCCTGAGCGAGGTCGCCGCGGCGACCGAGTCGAAGGATCTGCGGTTGTTCTTGCTGACAACTGACCACTGACAACTGCCTGAACGGGCCCGCCAGGGCGATACAAGATTAGCCCAGGACGGAAGTCCTGGGTGGGCTGGTTATATGAGTTCTCAGCCGGCTTCAGCCGGCGACACCGTTGCGTGGGCGTGATTACCAGCGGGGCTCATCGTCCGCTCCCATCCTGTCCGCAAAAGCAGCGGACAAGGATGGCGCACCCGGCTCGGCTCGGCTGGACGGATGAGTCGTTTCAGTCCCACGGGAATCGCCGGTGTACTCCAACGGATCGCAGCTCTGGTCAGCTATAAGAAGCGTTTCAGTCCCACGGGAATCGCCGGTGTACTCCAACTGCGATGGAACGGGGGTGAACGGGGGTTGTCACTCACTATGTTTCAGCCCCACGGGAATCGCCGGTGTACTCCAACCTGCCGCAGTGAATGGAGCCACGACATTGGTTTCAGTCCCACGGGAATCGCCGGTGTACTCCAACAGGGCTTCTCTATCCTCTCCACGCTTCTTGTTTCAGTCCCACGGGAATCGCCGGTGTACTCCAACCTCAACCTGCACCACTCGCACCACTCGATACTGCTGCATGTTTCAGTCCCACGGGAATCTCTGGTGTACTCCACCAGAACAAGGGCCGCATCCCTTTCCCGGCATGTTTCAGTCCCACGGGAATCTCTGGTGTACTCCACCCGATTGAGGGCAAGCTGTTGACATCCAACGTCCTTTCCGCAGAACCGCAAGCGAAATTCCCGCAATACAAGCGCATGGGCGAAGCCCAACCCGCGATTTTCAAGTCGCAGGTGACGCACTTTTCGTGGGTTTGCACCGCGAGCTGGTCGGGTACGCAGCCGCCGAAGCCGCTGTCATTCGCCAAGCTCGCAGAACTGGGCCGCTGAAACTACTGGGTGGCGGCTTTCGCCTCCAACCCGTCCCGGCCCAATACCGATAGTAACCACTCCTGAAATAAATGGAACCGCTGAAATCTTCCTCCATTGAGCTGTTGATGTAAAGCGCGAAGTGCAATCAGGTGGCTCGCGTTGTCGTCGGCATTCGCGCTGTAACCACACCGGACACACAGAAAACGATCTTGAAGTGTGTGGCCGTGCTCATCCCGCTTAGGCCGATTTTCTTTGGCGACGTGTCCACAGTTGCCGCATGTCTGTGAGGTGTACGCTGCCGGAACCTCAATCGGGGCAGGCAGGCCAACTCTTTCGGCCTTGTAGCTGAGGGAACTCTTCAGCTTCCCGAACTGACTTTGCGTCAGAAACCTTGCCATTGACCGGGCGTCGATGCGCTCAATGGCGATTTGTGAACGCTCCTTTGCCGCCAACTCGACGATACGGTTTGCATATTCTCCGATGACGTTGTCCGCCTTGCGACCTCGCAGACGTAACAGGCGGCCCTTTTGGAGGCCTTTCTTTTGATGTTGGGCAATCCGCTCCCGCAACCGTGCCATCTCTGCGGAAAATGCAGCTCCCTCCATGTCGATTCCGCTGGCGACCACCGTCGCCTGCTGGTCGATTACGGTGGCAGCCCCAATCTTGGCAGCCCTGCGATCTATTCCCAGAATTGAAATCGGCTGCACGGGATCAGGCTTGAACTCAAAGGCGATATGAACGTAAAACTCGAACCGGCCTTGGTCATCTTTCCTCGCCAGCAGCTTCGCACTTTGAGGGCTGCCGTTCTGGAAATATTCGTGATCGTGAAAATCGCGATCAAACTCCAGCGGCAAAATCACGCCCGGATACTTTCGGCCTCCGATTAACTCTCTCGTTCGCCAGTCCACAAAGTCTTCGTCAAGCGTCTTCTGCTCGCGATAGTGATGACCCTCCGAAAAGAGCCGTACCAGCAGATAGTAGTTGTTTCCTTTGCGTCCCAGCAGTGCGCCACGTCCGAATTCCGTGTGGGTAAATTCGATTGGCCTTGGCAGTGGGCCTTCAATCCTGCGAAGTATCTCCCCGGCAGCACGAGATGTGGCATAGTTCTGGTACGTGCGCTCCATGCGTTGAGCCACTCGCACTTTCCCCTGTGACAGTGCCTCGTCGATCTTCTCTTGATGCCTTTCTTTTATTGGAAAACTCAGCGTCTCGGTGAACTCACGGTAGGCTGCGGTTGCCTGCTCGTCGCTCAATGGTGTGAGGCTGGATAATGTTGGCGGATTGGACTCATTCTTTCCTTTCTCCACCTTCTTGAAATGGCTCAGGAGCATCGCTGTTACGTCGCCAATCAGATACTCGCGCAACGGTGCGAGTTCCCAATTCTTTGGGGATTCCTGGCGCACTAAGTGCGCAACCGCAAACCTGTTGATACGTGCGCGGCCTTTCTTATCAGGGATGCTGATCTGTTCGAGTAGGCCCGGTGTGGAAAGGGCGGTCTCAAGAACGCTCTTCAGAGTGTTGTGATACCGCGTAAGCGCATACAGCAGCAATGTGGCTTTGTGTCGCGACGGATTGTGAACCTTGAATCTTGCCGTTTTGAACATGGCGGATTGCCGCCTTCCCTGTCGGAACAAACAATGACTCACCGACTCGTGGCGGGCGCGAGATACCCTCGCATGGTAATCCTACCGGGTGCCCCGGCCAAGCGGAGATACACGCAAATCCCAAATCTGGGGTGCCCCGTTCTAGCCCGGTCTTGGCTAGGGCGGGGCAAATTCCAGGACAGAATCCTGTGCCGTCCCCGGGGGACTCGGTTTCTTTTTCTAGTCCACCCACCGTTGAAACGGTGGGCTATCATCTTTCGCGCCCGAGGCGCTGGGGAAGCGTCCAACTGCCACCATTCCCGTTTCGGGAGTACGAGCAAAATAGGAGCGTCCATTGCTACTTGGTAGTGGGTCAGTTTGATTTCCACAGGGAGGTTATGGAAAGACGATGAAGCTTGAGCCGTTTATGTCAACTCTGACAATTATCCGCGCCGATTCTTCAGCGGAGTATCCGCCAGTCTTGCGCAACCAAGTGTATAACTGCGGTTCACTGAATTCGGCGATTGGCTCTCCGGTAGGATCGCCCCTGTAGACTTTGTAGCCCTTCACGATTGTGTATGTGTCGCCTGTCATGCAGTTCTATCTCGGAGTGCTTTCAGGATAAGCCCCTTGTCAATTCGCTTCGCTGCCGATTCCTGCTCAGGCAGTAGGGCGCACATTTCTTCGATGCTCCAAACGTGATCGCTGATTCCGGCTTCCATTGCTGGCGTGACCCGTAGCGTTTGATGAACGCGACAGAAGGCTATCATCTTTCGCGCCCGAGGCGCTGGGGTTGTGCAGTTGCGTCCAGTTGCCATCATTCCCGTTCCGGGACGATGAGCAAAATATGAGCGCCATTTGCTACTTTCGTAACTTGACCGCACTGTCGAGCCGACCCATACTTTCCTTGTAGGGCAGGATCCGCCTCGCTCGGCGCTCCTGCCCATTTGTGTTTGTGGAGGGCATGCGGTGGGGTCAGGGGCTGGGGATCGGCGCTGCTAGCTGCCTGATTATTGGAGGAATAAATTAGTGCAAGTCCTTATTCCGCAGTACTTTGGGTGCAAGTCGCCGGGAATCAATACTTTGCATTGGGTCAGTTCAAAGTATTCAAAACAAGCAGCTTATGGACGACAGTAACTCTAATGAGTTCAATACTTTGCGGGCAAAGTATTAATCCTAAATACTTTATTGGAACGGGGGGATACTTATGAGTCTTACAAGGATTGAGGATGTGGCGCCGGAGAATCCGCCCACCGGCCAACAGAAAACACCAAGTCTTCCGATTGGCGATGAGGCTGAATTCTCGCTGACAATCTGCGAGCACATCAAGCCGAGCGGGACGCGCTGCGGCTCGCCCGCCTTACGCGATCACAAGTTTTGCTATTACCACTCGAAGGTCCGCAAGACCGTACCCAGGAACAACCTGTTCGTCTTCCTGGACAATCCGGGGCGCAAAGAGAATGACCCTTACTACGCGTTCGAGTTTCCGTATCTGGAGGACGCGGCCGGAGTGCAGATTGCTTTCATGCAGTTCATTTACGGCGTGTCGCAACATCGGATTGAGGAATGGCGAGCGAGGATGATCCTGTCAGCCTTGCACGGCGCGGCCGCCAACCTCAGGATGATGGATGCGAGTAGCGCGGCGTCCGAAAAAGCTTCGAAGAAATCGCCGGATAGCGTGAAGGTCAGCGAGAACAAAGAGGAGAGCGCATGAGGGCCTGCCTACGAAAATCCCCCACCCAACCAAAACCAGCTTGGATGGGCACCCACCCTCTCCGTCCTCCGTGTTCTCTGTGTCTCTGTGGTGAACAGAAGGCCTTATCGCACCGAGGCTTTTCCTGCTGCCGAGACCGGAACCTGCTCCACGATTTCGATGCCGAAGCCTTCCAGGCCGGCGACCTTGCGGGGATGGTTGGTGAGCAGGCGAATGCGTTTGAGGTTCAGGTCCGACAGGATTTGCGCGCCGATGCCGATCTCGCGCTGGGTGCGCCGCTGGCTCTCGGGCAGCGTTGCCAGTTGCTGCTCGTGGTGAAACTGGATGGTCATGCGGTCGCCGAGCCGCTGCACCGAATAGCCTTTCGAGGCCGAGTGCAGGTAGATCAGCGCGCCGCGGCCTTCTTCGGCGATGCGGCGCATGGCGGCATCGATGACATCGCGACATCCGCACCACTTCGCGCCGAAGACATCGCCCACCAGGCAGTGGGAATGCATGCGCACCAGCACCGGCTCGTCGCCCGCATTCTCCACGTCGCCCTTGACCATGGCGATGTGCGAGTTGCCGGTGATCTCCGACTCGTAGGCGATCATGCGAAACTCGCCGTAAGCGGTGGGCACGATCGCCTCGGCCAGCCGCCGCACGTAGCGCTCGTGCGCCATGCGGTAGCGGATCAGCTCCGCGACGGTGAGCATCTTCATGTCGTGGCGGCGGCAGAATTCGGTCAGCTCAGGAACGCGGGCCATGGTGCCGTCTTCGCTCATGACCTCGCAAATCACGCCGGCCGGAACCAGCCCGGCCAGGCGAGCCAGATCGACCGACGCTTCCGTCTGTCCGGCGCGAACCAGCACTCCGCCTTTGCGGGCGCGAAGAGGGAAGACGTGCCCGGGACGCGCCAGATCGTTGGGCCGGGTTGCGGGATCAATCGCCACCCGAATGGTCTGCGAACGGTCGTAGGCCGAGATGCCGGTGGTGACGCCGTCCTTGGCGTCAATGGACTCGGTGAACGCGGTGCCGAAGTTGGAGGTGTTCTCGGCGGACATCTGGCCGAGGCGAAGGTGGTCGAGGCGCTCTTCGGTCATGGCCAGGCAGACCAGGCCGCGGCCGTATTTGGCCATGAAGTTGATGGCTTCCGGAGTGATCTTCTCGGCGGCCATGGTCAGGTCGCCCTCGTTTTCGCGGTCCTCGTCGTCGATGACCACAATCATGCGGCCGTCGCGGATGTGCTCCAGCGCGGTCTCGACGTCGCAAAATGGAGAATGAGTGGGCACGATGGCTCGATTCAGATTTTAGCAGGGAAGCGGGAAAGCAGGGATTCGCTGTTCGCTGTTCGCTATTCGCCAAGCGGCGACCGCGGGATCCGCCGTGCGTCTGCCTCGAATCATATTTCGTTGTAATGAACTATCCGCAACTGCTGAGCAGCAAAAAAGGCCGCACAAGGGCGGCCCTTGCGGAAATCGGGTGACTTACAGGGTGGACTCGATTTCGAATCCCCAAGCTTCGAGAAGAGGCTCGGGGATGTATTTGGAATTCTTATTCTTCCGTGCCCATTCCCGCAGACGGGTGGAACGAATGTACTGGTCAGGTTGGAGCTTGAATTCCTTCACCACCTGCTCGAATTCAGTGATCGTGGGAACAACCGGTCCGATGGGTTCCGGCTTGCCCCAATTAGGATTGCCACGACGTTTTGCCATATTTGCGCTCTTTCCGCTTTCGAGATTTATTATGTGGATGACGTAATCGGCCCCAAATGATGCCTACACAGCCCGGTTATCTGATTGGATTCGCGCCACTTCTACAACGATTCAAGAGGCGCGTTTGTCCCGTGGGGGACACGAGGGTAGGGTCCCAACAGAAGGCCTAGCGACTGGACACTATACCTCGTTTTGCCCCTTAAGATCAAAGGAAAATGCAAATTCTTACGGCTGGTGCGGGAAATCTACCGAAACCAGCCATGATCTTCGCTTATCCCCCGTGGAATGAGACGGTTGAGGACGAGAAACGTAACCAGAAAGTTGGAAACTCTGGCAAGCCGAAGCCAGCATTGCCTGAAACGCGCAGATTGTTGCACGGTAAGATTTGTGGTTCCGACGACGCGCCGAAAGAGCCATCGGAGTACGTCGCGTACCGGCGACCAGCGTCTGGCTTTGCGAACTCACTGAACGGTCAGCGTTATAGGGTTGCTGGTGACCGTGCCGATGGAGCCAGCGGACTGCGCAGTGATGACCGTAGTTCCTACCGCCACGCTCGTGGCCACCCCACTGCCGCTGCTGAGACCGGTGCTGATCGTAGCTACGCTCGTGTTAGACGAACTCCAGGTTACGGCGTTTGTAATATCCTGGTTAGCCGATCCATTAGCGTAGGCGTAGAACTGCAGGGTTGATGGTATCCCGGACATCGAAGCGGTCGATTGGGGGAGGGTACTCCCCTGCGTCGTAGTAATTGATATTGATGTCAAGTTCTGGACCGTGACGGTGACGCTGGCTGTCCCGCTGACGCCTTGCGCGGTGGCGGTTATGGTTGCGGTGCCCGTGGCGACTCCCGTGACCAGTCCGCCGTTCGAGATCGTGGCTACTTTGTCATCCGAACTTGACCAACCGACCGTGGATCCCGAAAGCGGCTGTCTGCTTCCGTCGGAGTAGGTGCCGGTGGCGGTCAGCTGCTGCGTGCCGTTGACGGCGATCGTAGTCGAAGCGGGGGTGATAAAAATTGAACTTATTGAAGGATTTATAAAGAAACCCGTGCAGCCCGCGCACGCCAGGCATAGGAGAATGGCGATGCCTGTCGCTAGCACTGAGCGCCGCCTAGGGCCCACCAGCCGAAGAACTCTCCCGGCTGATGCCAGTTTCGAGTGAATTTTGCCTGGCAAGGGCGATCTCGCCTCAAGATGACAAGACAAATGGAGCTTTTGGTTGCGTCTGCGCCGGACTGTATCATTCATCTCCACTCATCTCCATTCTCGAGATTAACCCCAGTTTGACCACTGAGTTGTCAAGGTCGGGCTCAATTTGAGCACATTTCAAATTTACTCAGTACTTCTAACCCCGTATCTTACTACGGCGCGAAACTGCCTGCGAGCCCTGCTTCTGTCAGTGTCCGCTGGGTAACTGCACGGCGAACGATTTGGTTTCCGGCAGGCGGAGAATGTGGGGCGTGATAACCACTAACAGGTCGTCCTCCATATCGTTCTTGGTGTGGCCCGAAGCCGCGTAAGTTAGAGCCGGAACTCTAGCCAAAAACGGCAATCCGCTTATGCTGCGGCTGTCGGCTGAGGAAATAAGGCCAGTAATTACGCTGGACTCGCCACTCTTCAGCGTAATGCTGCCGCTGTACTCACGGTTGTTGATGATGGGAATGCCGTTCACCGTCTGCGCGCCCAAGGAACGGATGTTCAACTCCAATTTCAAAGTGACGTCCCGGTCGGCGTGAATGATGGGGGTAGCCTTCAGATTGAGTCCCAGGTCTTCAAAATTGAAGGATGGGAAGGGCGCAATGTAGCTTTGGTTGCCGATGACTTGCGAGATGGCCGAGGAGTTGTAAATGGGAGCGAAGGTTGCATTTATGATGGGATAACGTTCACCCACCTTGAACACGGCAGCGTTGTTCTGCGAGGCCCGCAGGGTAACGTGCTCAAGCGACCGGATGTCCGACTGATTGAGATTAAAGTTGACGGTGGTGCCGGTGCCTCCGCTAAGCCCGAACAGCGTAGCCCCGCCGCCGAAGGTGGCGAACGGGGTCGATAAAATCGAGCTGGCTTGACTGGACAGTTGCGATAGCAATGCCTGGATGGCTTGCGAATTGGCCTGGTTGATGCCGCCGGAAGCGATCAATTGGTTGATGAGATTCTGGGAGTTTTGTCCGAGGCCCGCGATGAGCGCCGGGCTGATGTTAAATAGATTGAACTGCGCCGGTGGGGTGGTCCCGAGCTGCCTCAGGAAGCTTGAGCTTATCTCATAGACCCGCATGTCCAGCAGGACTTCGGGACGACCGCCGGCCAGGCTTTCCAGCAACTGGCCCACTGCTTCCAACACCGGCTCTTCCGCCCGCACCGAGATGGTGGATTGTGCCTTGTCGGGCGCGATGTAGCGCAGGTTGAGAAGCACGCGAAGAGAGTTCGTCATCTCCGTCAGCTCCTGGTCGGTAGCCAGGTCGGGCAGGTAAAAAGTGCGCAATGACATGCGTGTGTAGGTGCGCCGGTATTCGACGGTATCGGCCGCGAATAGCATCTGCCTGGCCGATAGTGGTATCCAGAATGTCTTGGTGACGCGCGTCGCCACTTCCATGGCGGTGGCGAAGTTCACGTCTTCAATGTCAAATCGGACCCGCTTGGGCTGCACCGAGTCATCGAACTGAGCGGTTATCCCGTAGGCCTGTGCTACTTGGGTGAGCAGGCCCTTGGCATCGCCCTTGTAATGGAAGTCCTGGTGCTTGGCCGTGGGCTGCATTTCGATGGGAGTGGACTGTTCCACCACGCGCATATTGTGACTCACCGGTTCTTCGTCCAGCGGCATCGTGTCGCGCAACCGCTGCAGCGCGTACTCGTTGGTAGGGTCGACTTCCAGAGCGCGTCGGAAGTCGGCCATGGCAACGATCTCGTTGCCGTCGAGCATGGCCTGGTTGCCCTGCTTCAGAAATTGCATCACCAGTTGCTGGCGCGTGAACTCACGGGCTGTGAGGAACTCGACGTTGTGAGGGGCGAGCTTTGCGGCAAGCTCAAACTTCTCGAAGGCTGCATCCGTCTGGCCCGCTGACTTCAGCTTCACACCCGCTTTGAACTGGCGCTTAGCTTGGGCGACATCCTTGGGATCGTCAGGCGAATCATGCGCCGGGCCGGGCTGTGCTGGAGCAGTCTGGTTTGCCGCACTCGGCTGCGAGGCCGGCGCTTGCGTGGGCGAATTGGCGTCGGAAGGTGGCGGGCTGGGCGGGTTGGGGTTATCCGGCTGGGACGATTGCGCCGTGCTGGCGGCTGTGGTTGCGCCGTTCGGCGGAGCAGTAGCCGTGGCGCGCGCAGCGGTCTGCTGCCCAGCCAGCGTGCTTGTCATCGCGAGCGCAAGTAGCATCCCGGCCAAAAAGTGCATCAGTGTTGAGATTGTATGCCAGTGGTTTGGGGATTGTCGCGTCAGACAACCAGGTGAGCCGCTCAGTCGAAATCGTTCACCACGGAGACACGGAGAACACGGAGTTTGGGTTTCTATCGAATCTTCTCCGTGATCTCTGTGCCTTCCGTGGTTGATTTTCATTTCTACGAGTAGGTCGCAGGTGCGGCAGTAATAGATCGCACCAACCGCCTGTGCTAAACTTCACTCACGTCGAGGGTTGAGGATGAACACGGTTTTACGCAAGCTGATGTTCGTGGATTTGATCAAGGGACTCAGAGTCACCTTCCGCAATCAGGACCCGAAAGAACTCATCACCGAACAGTATCCGCTGCAGCGGCCTGAAGTCGCGGAGCGCTTCCGCGGCGCGCCTCGCCTCAATAACAATCCCGAGACCAACGAGACCCTGTGCATCTCTTGCGACCTGTGCGCGTTGGCGTGTCCTGAGCACCTGATTGTGGTGAACAGCGAACGCAATCCTCACACCCGGCGCAAGGAGCTGACGGACTTCACCTACGACCTCAGCCGCTGCATGTTTTGCGGACTTTGCGAAGATGCTTGCCCGACCGACGCGCTGGAGTTGACCCAGGACTTTGAGATGGCGAACTACAGCAGGGAAGGGCTCATCTGGAACCGCGAGACCCTGGAGAAGGGGCCCGAGCCGAACGTGTACCGGCGCTAGGCTAGAACCCAGCATTCAACAAAGCAATGTCATGCTGAGCGAGCCGAAGCACCCCTATAGCTGAGTCGAGGTTCGTGGTAGCTATAGGGGTCCTTCGACTCGTCGGTCGCCGCGGCGACCTCCTCGCTCAAGATGACAACTCATTGGCTGAATGCTAATCGCTGATTGCTAATTGCTGCTACTGCAAATGCCGCATGCGGAACGGAATCTGCACTACGGCTTCGAGGGCAACGGGTTCGCCGTTCTTGGTGCCGGGGCGGAAGTGCCAGCCCGACAGTGCGCGCATTGCGTTCGCATCGAGGCGGGAGTCAAGGCTGTTGAGCACTTTGATACCTTCCACGGTTCCATCGGCGCGGATCACGGCATACAGCGTGACCGTGCCTTCCACGCGGTCGCGCAGCACGTCGGGTGGATAGGCGGGATCAACCTTCGTAGTGGCCACCGGCGCGGTGAGCAAACCTTTGTCGGTGGTCTCCTTCAGCTCCGCAAAACGAATGATCCAACTTCCGGTTGCCGAGGTCAGGTTGGGCATGTTCATGATGAGGGAATAGTAGGGCTTCGCGCGGAAGACCCGCTTCTCGATGCTGACGTCGGGGTCGTCTGACAATGTGGGAGGTGGGGCCGGAGGCCGCCGGTCATGGTAGCTGGGCAGCGATGGCTTCATAGCGGCGGCGATCATGCGTTTGCGAGCTTCCATGTCGGGATTCGAAGCGGGCGGCTTGGCGGGCGATCCGGCGATGGCGGAAGTAATAGCTCCCGGCGGAGCAGCTCCGACTGTAATGCCCGGAGGCAGACCGTTTCCGGCGCCCCGGCCNNGCGTCCGGCTTGCCGCCGGGCGAGGCGTGAAATTCTCCGCTGCGATTGCCGCTGGGCACCGTGATTGGCCCCCGTACGTCAGCCGGACTCAGTCCCAATGCGATCAACTGTCCCTGGCCCTGCGACGCGGGCAGGTTCTGCACGTTGGCAGGTGGTGGAACGTTCGCCGCTCCGTTGTCGCCAACCCCGCTGGCCCGCTGCGCCGCTACCGGCAGCTTGGGAGCCGCCACCTCAGGCTCCAGTTGCGCCATGTTGAGATCTCCCTTTTGCAGCTTCAACTGGTCGGGAGACAATGGAGGCTCTACCACGGAAGGCTGCGGCAGCGTGGGAAGTTGCAGCTTCGACTTGAGTTGGGAGACGTCAGCGGTCGGCGCGACGACCTGCGCGTCAAACTGCGGAACTTTCAACTGCGAAACCGAACGCGCCGAGGCGGCTATCGGTTGGGCGGCGGGTACGGGTGTCCAGGCGACGATGTTGGGCAGCGCTACGTCATGATTCAGTTTGACCTTGGGCGGCGTGACGATCGTCTGGTGATTGTTGTCCGCTTCCGGCGGGACGGAGAGGATCTCCTGCCGGGCCAGCTTGGGCGCGCCTTGGCGCGGCTTCACGGGCGCCTCGCTGGCGGTGTTGATGGGTGGCAGATACTCGCTTACGGGGTAGTACTCGACCTTGGTATTCTCAAACGGCGATTGCAGTTTGGGCGGGCGATTGAAAAATGGCAGCGTGCAGACCAGATAGAGCACGATGATGAATGCGATGTGGCCGGCATACGACTCGGCAAAGCGGTAGGCATCGATGCCGGTGCGGATGAAGTATCCCGGCCGCAGGGCAACAGGCTCTGCGGTGGTCTCGACCGGCGGCGGCTGGCGGTGCGGAAGCAGGTCGCCGAGGTTGCGCAGAAAGACGCGATGCCACGGTTCCAGTTCGCACAGCAGTGCCGGAGGCCTGGGGTCCCCGTGGGGCGGCCCGCCGCGGCGGGCGCGCTCTGGGGTGGCAGGATCGCTCGCTGAAGGATCGCGCTGGGGCCCGGTTGCGGTACTGTGCGACATCA
>PLBW01000104.1 GCA_003135475.1 Acidobacteriaceae bacterium | reverse complement strand
CCGCTTACCGAGGGAGCCCGAGGCAGGCCTGGGCACGTCGCACCACTCAATGTCCTCAACCTTGCCGCAGCGGTCGCAGATCACGAGCTACGGAGAGCGGGGACTAAGACATTTCCCGGTTGACCCTGGTTGCCAATAACTCGGTGACTCGGCGGCCAAACCGTCCTGTGAACCAACAGCCGGTAAATCGATGCCAGGGCCACGGCTGACAATACTTCCTACCTGATAAAAGTTATCAATCATGATTGTGCCTGTCAAGCGCCGCTGGCCTCGATACCGCTTCAGTTTAAACCTTATGGGCATCGGTCGCCTCGTACGACTCAGAACGATTGATGCGATGGGTTGGCTCTGTTGACATCTTGTTGTAGTAGCAGCCGAGGATCGTACGACAAGAACCAACGTCTCAGTCGCTGGTTCGCAACCAGCAGCCCGAAGGGCAGCATTTGGGTTAGCCGCGGGCGTACCGGGGTCCCCCGACAAGCGCCGTTTTTGCGCTTGTTGGGGTGGTTGAGCCCGCGGTGAGCGTCGTCTCACCGCATCCGAGCCGCGTAGCGGCGGCAGCGTTCCACGAGTTCTGTGCCGCCGCTGGCGCGGCTCCGGTAAGCTCAGACCGTTTCTGCCCGGATGTCAACAGAGCCAGGCCAGTTCTACTACCGATGGTAGTAACTACCCCGTCACGGTAGCCTTGAAAATTCGAATCTCTACCCCAACTAAATCCCGCGGTACAGGAAAACAATGACGCTGTCGAAACTAAATGGACGGTTACTCCGAAACGCTCTGCTGACAATCTGTGTTCTCACTCTGCTTCCCTTCGCGCTGCGAGCGCAGAATGCGACCGGCTCGCTGCTCGGCGAAGTGCAGGATGCCAGCGGAGCCCGGATCAAGTCCGCCAACGTCGTGGTCACCGATAACGGGTCCGGGGTCGCGCACACGGCGACCTCCGACAGCCGCGGACAATTCCGATTCCCCGATCTGCTGCCGGGAAACTACCGCGTGGCCGTCAATGCCAAGGGATTTGCCGAGGCCAGCTCCGATGTCACGGTGCAGGTGAGTAACGTGCGCGACGTGCTGGTGACCTTGCGTCCGGAAGCCGTGCAGCAGACCGTCAATGTGAAGGCGGAACCTTCCTCCATCACTACCCAGGTGCTCGATACCACGGATGCCGTGAATGGAGGAGTCGTTACGGGCAAGGACCTGGAGACCATTCCCCTGGCGGCGCGCAGCTTCGCCAACATTGCCTACATGGTAGCGGGCACGGAACCGGTCGAGCCTTCCGATCCCACCAAGGCGCGCATCACTGCGGTGTCCACTGGGGGAAGCTCGGGCCTGAACAATCAGCTCACGGTCGATGGCGTTGACAACTCCGACGACTTCATCGGGGGTTTCCTGCAGAACTTTTCTCCCGACGTGATTCGCGAGTTTGCGGTGCAGACCTCGCAGCAAAATGCCGACATCGGCCGCACCACCGCGGGTTCCGTGGTGATCAGCACCAAGAGCGGCACCAACGACTGGCACGGCGACCTGGCGTTTTATGAGCGTGCGGCCGCCCTGAATGCACGCTTTCCCATCGAAAATCCAGCGCCCGAGCCGAAGCAGCCCTTTTCGCGACAGAACTATGTCGGAACCATCGGTGGGCCGATCGTAAAGGACAAAGTGTGGATCTACTCCGGCTTTGAGATGGTGAACGAGCACGCCAGCGTGAACTACAGCCCCGACAGCCTGACGCAGTTCAACGCCCTGTCACAGTTGGCGCAAGCCGGGCTGATTCCCAACACGGCTTCGATCGGGGTGCCCCCGTACGTTCGGGTCCCATTCGTGTCTTACCTGGGCATGATGCGGTTTGACTGGGCGCAATCGCAGCGTTCGCAGTGGTTCCTGCGTTGGGCCCTCGACAACAACTCCACCGACAACGCCCTGGTTCAGCAAGCCACGCTGCCGTCTACTGGCGCGACCACGCACTACAACTATCAGAACGCTGTCCTCAGCAATACGCTCACCTTCAGCCCATCGTGGGTGGGGAATTTAAGCGTGGGAACCAGTTACCTGCACGGCACTGCCGACCGCAACCAGTACCTCGGCTTTGCGCTGGCTTTCCCCTTCAGCTCCACCTCCAAGACCATTTCCGGCTTCGAAACTTACGGCGACAACCAGTTCGTCACCGCCATCACCGCATTCCCGGTGGTGCGCAACCAGGAGAAATACCAGTTTCGCTACGATGTGAGCGGCTCGGTTGGCACGCACGCTCCCAAGTTCGGGGTTGACTTCATCCATGAACCAGTACTCAGCGGCGCCTTCCCGGGCCAGGCGGAAACCTTGTACGTTCTCACCCAGAACCCGACTTTCTATCTGACCAATCCTGCTCAGCTTACGGCGGAATTGAACTGCCTACCCCCATTTGACGGCACCAACTGTCAGACCACGTCCACCCCGGCCGGCTACGGCAATTTTTCGCAGAACGTGCAGCGGCTCGGGTTGTATGCCATGGATACCTGGCGGGTGACGCCGGAGCTGACCGTTAATTACGGGCTGCGCTACGACACTACGTTTGGATTGTTCCAAGCCTCGGGAGTCAGCCAGTTGCTTAATCCTGGAGTGCAGACTATCCGCGGACTGCAACTGCCCCTGCCCACGGGCGTGCCTCATGATTACCGCAAGGCTTTTGCGCCGCGTTTGGGGATTGCCTACAATCCCGACCGCATTGAAGACCTGGTCATTCGAGCCGGCATCGGTCTCTACTACAACGACCTCGCGCAGGGCGGCTGGGCCACGGCGTTTCAGGCGGTGAATACTCCGTCTGCGTTTCTGCCCTGCAACGCGCCGGGCGATGCCGGCTGCCTGCCGGGAGCTGCCGACGGTGGCGCCGGAGTCGTAATCGATCCCAACTACCACACGCCTTACTCGCTGACGGTCAGCGGCGGCGTGCAGTACTTGTGGCATAAAAACTGGACGCTCAGCGCCGACTACGTTCACGAGCAGGGCGTCCATGGCTATCGGCGCTATGAATACACGGCAGGCACCACACTGATTTCGCCGCTGTTCGCGCCAGACCCCGACACCCAGATGGCCAATGTGCCCAATCTGTCGGTCTTCAAAGCCGACAATACTTCCAGCTACAGCGCCATGATGCTGCACGTACAGGGCAACGTCTCGCGGCGTTTCAATCTCACCGCGAACTACGTGCTGTCGAGCGCCAAGACTTGGGGCTGCGTGCTGGGCGAGCTCTGGGACTACGTGAACGGTGTTTGCAATCCGCTCAAGCCCTTTGCTCCGGGCGATTACGGCCCATCGGGAGAAGACGTCCTCCACCGTTTCACGCTGGCAGGCGTCGTGTACGTGCCCGGTGGTTTTCAGGTGTCGACGATCATTCAGGCCGAAGCCGGCCGCCCGATTACGCTCACCACGCCGGTGGACGTCAACGGACTTGGCGATCCGACCAATGACCGCGCGGTCATCAATGGCGTGCAGACTACCATGGACCAGTTCCGCGGGACCCCGTACGTCCAGGTTGACCTGCGTGTCACCCGGCCGTTCAAGGTCGCCGAACGTTGGCAGATCATGCCGTTTGTGGAGTTCTTCAATCTGTTCAACCGCAACAATCCCGGCGCGAACTACGTCACCGACATCTCCGCATTGCCGACGCCCGTGGACAACCTGTACAACGCAACGCATCTGTGCCCGACTCCCGCGTGCAGCGTGCCCATCACCAACCCAAATCAGTTGTTGGTGCCCGCGGGCGCGCTCGGCGACTTTTTCGGTCCCGGAACGACGGTGGGGATTCCATTTGCGGCGCAGATTGGGGTGCGAGCGACGTTCTGATGTGCGGGCTGGAAATTGCGCATAACGAAGAAGCCGACCGCAAAGGGTCGGTCGGCTTCTGTGCGTGCTCTGAGGGGCCGATTACTTCTTCAGGGTCCCGACGTAGGTGGCAACTTCCCCCGCCTGGGCGGCGGTCAAGCCCGAAACCGCTTTGGTATGCGGCGCTTTCTTTCCGGCTGCGCCGTTGGTGAGTAAATCGGTGATTTGCTTCTCCGTCAAGGCTGTCTTCTGCAGGGACGGTCCAACTTTTCCCTCGCCCATTGCCCCGTGGCACATGGCGCATTTCGACTTATACAGGACGGCTCCATCCTGGGCCCACGCCATGCCTGATACCAGTGCAACTGCCGTCAACATCATCAAGTAACGCTTCATAGAAATAGGATCTCCTTAAGTTTTGGGATAAACAAAATTCCGAAGCCGAACCAGCCTTCGGTTGCTGCATGAACTGCTCGCGCAGAACTGTAATGTGAGCGTTGGCCCCATTTCTCACATTGGCTGGTATTGTAGAGCGGAATCGGCATCTTGCCATCACACTTAATTGCGCTTGAACAACGCACGGTGACGTACGTCACGCTCAGATCGGTCGAATTCACTTTGCTTTCAACCTGGCGGGTTATCGGAGACCTCCGCCGCACCTGGCTTCGTGCTACCCTGCTTAGCCTCAGGAACTTAATCCGATGACCCTACGTTTTCTCGCCGCTGTGGTGGTTTCTGCGCTGCTAGGGCTCCCGATTCCTGGCTTCACCCAACACCCTGGCACCGCCTCGCAGAATGCTGACTTGAGCAGTGCTGACATGCTCTATCGCTCGGGCAGGTTCGCAGAGGCGGCGGCAAAGTTTCAAGCCATGGTGAAGGCTGATCCGAAGCTGGTGCCGGCGCAGGTTGGATTGATCCATTCTTTGTTGCGCGCGCAAGAAATTGATCAAGCCCAGGCCGCCGCCACCCGGGCGCTCACCTTGCTGCCCAATGCCGCCCCGCTGGCGACCGCCATGGGAGACGTTCAATTCCGGCTGGGAGAAATGCCGGAGGCGGAACGCTCGTATCTTAAGGCGCTGAATCTGAATCCCAAGGACCCCGGTCCTTATATCGCTCTGGCCCGTGTTTACCGCGCTTACTCGCTCTACCGTCGCGCCTTCGATGAACTGAACCGTGCGCACCAGATCGCGCCCGACAGCCCCGCTATGCAGCGCGTCTGGCTGGGGACGCTGCCCCCGCGTGAGCGGATCGCGGCGATTGAAGCTTATCTGGCGAGTGGGCGCTCTGAGGACCCGGAAGAAACGGCTTTACTGCGTCGTGATCTCGACTTCCTCAAGGCCATGGTGGACAAGCCAGCGTATCCCTGCCGTTTGGTCAGCAAGGTCAAGCAAACCAATACCAAGCTGCTGGTGTTGCCCTCCGCCACATCCCACCTTGGCGCTACCGGTCTGGAAGTGAAACTCAACGGACACAGCAATCGCCTGGCACTGGACACCGGCACCAGCGGAATCCTGGTCGGAAGCGCGGCGGCGCAGAAAGCCGGGCTCACCCGTATCGGCGAACAGCGCATTGGCGGTCTGGGTGACAAGGGCCAGCAGAGTGCATACGTGGCCGTCGCCGCTCATATTCGCGTCGGCGACCTCGAATTTGAAGACTGCATGGTGCGCGTCGTGGATACCACGGGGCCCCGCGACATCGACGGTCTGATTGGGACCGATGTCTTTGGCGCGTATGTGATCGATATCGACATTCCCGGGCAGAAGCTAAGACTGTCGCCACTGCCCAAGCGTCCGGATGAGGCCGCCGCCCCAACGGCCCTGAACAGTGCCGGCGAGACCCACGGTGCCCCTGAGGACAATGTGGAAAATGGCGGCGAGGAGCAGCCATTGCCCAACCCGGCGAAAGGGGCAAACTTGGCCGCCAACCCGCACCTGCCGAAAGACGCCTACGTCGCGCCCGAAATGGCCCGCTGGACCAGGGTCTTTCGCTTCGGCCACATGCTGCTGATTCCCACGCGGGTGGATGGCTTCGGGCCGATGCTGTTCATGATTGACACCGGCTCGTTCACCAACATTCTCTCCACCAGGGCGGCACGCGAGGTAACCAAGGTCAGGGCGGATTCCCGCACGCAAGTGAAAGGACTAAGCGGTACCGTGGCTAACGTTTACCGCGCCGACAAAGCTACGCTTCAGTTCGGCCACTACTCGCAGGAAAATCAGAACATCGTGACACTGGATCTATCCGCAATCAGCAAATCTACCGGCACAGAGGTCTCGGGCATCCTCGGCTTCGAGATGCTGCGCATCCTGCAGGTCAAGATCGATTACCGCGACGGGCTGGTTGATTTTCTCTACGACCCGAAGCACCTTCCCAAAGGAATCAGCCTTAAAGGCAATTGATGAGGCCTCAACCTGCAGAGGCACAGAAACGGGGCACACAGGTTTAGTCTTCATGTGGTCTGTTGTTTGGGATGCTTTCGGGTCAGGAGGGTGCAAACGGCGGCGCAGACGGCGACAACGAATTCCGCTTCTTCTCTGGGAGGTTCGGTGCCTTCCTTCCCATGACGGGCGCCCTCGTCTGACGCATAACCATAAATTCCATCCAGCCCGTTCTTGAGTGCCGAATGGAACAGGCCCGGGTACTTGTCCAGATATTTCCCGAGCGGCATCGCCTTACCGGTGATCTCACCAAGCACACACTCGACGGCATTGGTCGCTTGTGCGACCGCGCCGCTAGTGTTCGCCTTGGGCCTTGCAGAAAGTGCGGTAAGGGCGAACTGCAGATGTCCCGCAGCGGTTGGCTTCTTATCTTCTTCAAGAACCGTGACAGCTGTCTTTACTGTGCTCTCAAATGACTCGTCCCCACGAATTACGATCTCGCCGTTGACGAACTGCCAGCCGATGCCTTGTTCGGCGAAAAGGTCATTGAGCCGCTCGGCGAACGCCTCTGCCGCCGCCGCAGTCGTTCTCTCGAAGTGGGCGTTGACTGATTCCATCAAGTCGTACACGCGGAACCACTCGCAGTCGTACACAGCATGTTCGATCTGTTCCCAAGCCTCTTTGTAGTGCCAGACCGCTGGATCAAGCCATTTCTTAAGGGTTTTGGCAACAACGTCTCGGATTTCTTTCTCTGGATACTCCCCTTGGTACGCGTGAGCGATCTCACGGGTCGTTTCAAGAAAGGCGAAGCGCAGGTCTCTCGGGGCGTCTTCCCGTATTGTGATCTCTTTGGGCTGACCGATGTATCTTTGTCGCTTTGAGAAGGGCTGACTGGGCGGCATGGAGCGACGCTACCACGCTTCTACACTCTCTACAACTTAACGTCTTTTATGTCCAGCGTTGGGCAAGGTGGAAATAGATCTGAGTCCCGTAGAGACGCCAGCCCGAACCCTACTTCTTCCGCCGAAAGTCGAAGCGTCCGGTGCTCAGCTTGCCGTGATTGTCCATGGAGGTCCACTCCTGGATGTGGTGATCGGGGCCATCGAAGATAAAGACAACCTCCTGCATATGGCCGTCGTTCGGCCCGATGTTCGTGCCGTCCTTGAACTTGAAGGCCACGCGATTGGGATCGCCGCCGGGAGTTGCTACCATGCGGGGCTGGTTGTGCGCCGCACAATAGTGCGTTGCCATTAACCTGGGGCCGTCCATGTGGAAGATGGTGACCATCTCGTAGGGCGTGCCCTCGCCGAGCCAACTCATCAGCGCTGATCCGTCGGAGACCATCGTGAACCGGGTGGTGGCCGGATACTCTTTACCGCCGTCCAGCATGTTGCCCACCCAGGCGCCATCGAGCGTCTTCATTTTGTCAAATGACGGATTCGGGGCTATGGCGGATTTGTCTTCGGCAAGTAGCGGTACTGCCAGCTGCGGGACACATCCCAGCACACTGGCAGTTGTGACAAAAAACGCAAGCAGGAACACGAGTTTCATTGGCCGCATCGTCGATCCTCCAGCCCGGAACTTTAATCGGTCGCGCCGCGCAAGGCAACTCTTTTCCTCGGTTGCCCTTTCGCGGCGAAGAGCAGGATGTACAAATAGCAGATCACCGGCAGCACAAACGCGTGATGGATCCCGATGCGGTCGGCGATGAAGCCTTATCCCGCACATGGGGCATTGAAACGCCGCGTTTCTTGGACCCAAGACTGTGCGCCGAGCCGAGCATTTTATGGCACCTTAGTGTCACAATTACCCCAAACTGCCGATTTTGCG
Source organism: Acidobacteriaceae bacterium (assembly GCA_003135475.1). Lineage (GTDB taxonomy): Bacteria > Acidobacteriota > Terriglobia > Terriglobales > Acidobacteriaceae > Bog-257. Next base: position 5,471 of record PLBW01000104.1, on the reverse strand, counting down.
TTTAGAAGCCCTAGGAGGCCCCTGTTTTGGCGGAGATTACCTAAACCACGTCCCCCACCCTCAGAATCGATTCTAGGGCCATTTCCGCGCGTTTAATGGCACTTCCTAGGGACGCTTAATCTGGCAAAATGGTGGTGAAGATTCTAGTGTTAAATTGTCACTTAAGTGGTGTCTAAACCTGGGACTCGCGCTCGGCTGCCCCGAGCGGGTTCGACATATTTAGGTAGGCGCAACCCTGCGGCGTCCCTCAGCAACGCAACAGACACAGACAGGCACCCGCTTCCGGTGTTAGGTTTGTACGTTTCCGAGGGAGGGCCATGTTCACCAACGATCTTCTGCAGGGCAAGCGCATTCTCATTACGGGTGGCGGCACCGGAATCGGCCGCGCCATGGCCGAGCGATTTCTGCAGTTGGGCGCCACGGTTTACATCTGCGGACGGCGCCGTGAGGTGGTGGAGAAGACGGCGGCAGAGTTGTCGGCTTCCACCGGCGGAACCATTGAGGGCTTCGCGTGTGACGTGCGCTATCCCGAAGATGTCGAGCCGCTCATCGAGCAAATATGGGCCAAGGGCCCGCTCGACGTGCTGGTGAACAACGCTGCCGGCAATTTTCTGGCGCGCACCGAAGAGCTGTCGGCCCACGCCTTCGAAGCCGTGATTGGCATCGTCCTCAAAGGCACCATCAATATGACGCTGGCTTGCGGACGGCGCTGGCTGGCGGCCCAGCACAAAGGCGTGGTGCTCAGCATTGCGACCACCTACGCCGATACCGGTTCGGCTTATGTGGTGCCGAGTGCTGTCGCCAAAGCTGGCGTGGTCGCGCTGATGCGCAGCCTCGCGGTGGAGTGGGGTGGCCGTGGAATCCGATTCGTGGCCATCGCTCCGGGCGCAATTCGCACTGAAGGCGCGTTCTCGCGACTGCTGCCCACGCCTGCACTGGAGAAGAAGTTATTGGAGCATAATCCTCTGCACCGCCTCGGAACGCTGGAGGAGATTGCCAATCTGGGAGCGTTTCTGATCAGCGATCAGGCGGGATACATCAATGGCGAGATGGTATACATGGACGGCGGCGAAATGCTGGCGGGCGCAAGTACCTTCAGCCTGATGGGGCGACAAATACCGGACGCGGCGTGGGAGATGATGAAGCCGAAGAAGAAGTAGCCAGTTGGCAGTAGTCAGTTGTCAGCTCGTAACTAACGGCAACTCGCCGCTCGTTCAGTTGTTTTTCACCCCAACCGGGCGGCTCAGAATCTGCTGATCTGAAGTTCACCATGGACAACTGACGACTGGCAACTGACTACTGACTACTGGCTACTGGCAACTGGCTTAACACCGGTTATGAACCAGACGTCCTGGTAAACTTTTTTCGACTTTATGCTGCGAAAGCCGCACGATTTCAACGCTTCGACCATTTGCCCGCGAGTTGCCAATCCGAAACCCGACGCTACAAAGTGCGTAGCCAGGCGGTCCAACGGATTAGTGCCGTCGTCTGAAACATAACGGTCCACGAGAACCACCAAGCCATGCGGAGGCAGTTTTTCGTAAGCCTGCTGTAGGAGTCCGCTTGATATCGGACCTATGTCACAGAACATGATTACGTCGTAGCCGGGGGGCAGCCCCCGGTGTATGTCTCCCGCCTGCGTGCGGATTCGGCGGGACAGTTTTGCTTGGCGCACGTTCCCGGCTGCAACTCTGCAAACCGGTGCAATGTCGAGAATGCAAGCGTGCAAGTGCGGGTTCTTCTTAGCGTTAGCCAGCGCAATCGACATCACAGCGGAGCCGCCGGCGACATCCAGTACTTTGCGGTGCTGCGAAAGATCGAGATGACCCGCCAGCGCCTCGGCGTCTCCCTGGTGCAGGTGGAACAGCATCTGGGTGAAGTCTTCCGCCTCGCGCGGGTCCCGCTTCATGCCTTCCAAGTAATCAGGCTTGGCGCGGCCCTTGATCTGGTAATGTCTTTTGCCCGAGACCAGGGCTTGCTCCAGCACGGTGAGCGTCTCATAGTCGCTCACGCACTCTCTCGAGTACTGCCGAGTCCAGTAGATGGAGCGCTCGGCGATGAAGTACTTCTCCGCAAACTGCGTGTTCCAGTAGCTGTCCTTCTGTTTGTGCAGCAGTCCCAGCGCGACCATGGTGTTGAGAAAGGGCAAGAGATAGAGTTTGTGGAGTTTGAGGGATTTCCCGATCTCCGCTGCGGTCATGGGTTTGTCGTGCAAGGCACGAAACAGTTGCAGCCTCTCCGCCGCGATGATCAAGCGAGAGAGGATGAAGGCCCTCTGTATGTCAATTTTCGCGAGGACGCGTTTGGGGAACTTGTCGAGGGTAGGTAATTCCATCCGAGAGACCACCTGGGCTGGTCGTTGAGGCCGGCCACCAGCACGCCGCTTCATCCGGTTCGAGGAGTTTCAATCTAAATGCGCCACAGAGACACTTGCCGCACGGAGTCGATTTGGGTTGACACCCGTTTTCTCTAGCTGAGAATGCGCTCTTCGTGCCTCGGTATCTCTGTGGCGAACCCGATCCTAAGGCGTCCTCCAAAAAATCGGTTTGTAACAGGGCACGGCTTCAGCCGTGCCGTAAGGCCTTGTAACCATCTGGGCTTTAGCCCCCGGTCCTCAGCGGCTAAAGCCGTTATCTGGGACCGCAGTTGCCCTGACACAAGTCTGACTTCCGACCATTCTTGAAACACGTCCTAGTTCAATACATGGATGTTCTTCTTCTCGCACATCTCCTTTAGTACTTTCGGCCACACGGTCACGCTGACTTCGCCGAGATGCGCTTTGCGCAGCAACAGCATCAGGGTCCGTGACTGCCCGATGCCGCCGCCCACGCTCAACGGAATCTCGTGGTTCACGATGGCCTTGTGGTAGGGGAAATTCAGGAAATCGAGCTGGTTGGTCAGTTCCAGTTGTTTCTTGAGCGATTCCGCATTGACGCGGATTCCCATCGACGTCAGCTCATGGCGCCGGTGCGTGACCGGGTTCCACACCAGAATGTCGCCGTTCAATCCGTGCCGCACGTGGCCGTCGTCCTTGGTTTCCGTGACCCAGTCGTCGTAATCGGCAGCCCGCATCTCGTGCGGGTAGCCATCTTTCAGCGTCCAGCCAATGCCGATGATGAACACCGCCGGATACTTCTGCAGGATGGAGGTCTCGCGCTGCTTGCGCGGCAGGTCGGGATACATGTCGAGAATTTCTTCGGCATGAAGAAAGGTGAGGTTCTCCGGCAAATTGGGATATCTGGAATCCTTGAGCTGCGGGAAAAGCTCCTGCGCGTGGCGCTCGGCGCCGACGATCACCTTCCAGATCTTGCTCACGACTTCCTTCAGGAAGCTCAGACTGCGCTGGTCAGGCGTGATCACGCGCTCCCAGTCCCACTGATCGACGTAGGCGCTGTGATCGTGATCGAGGAAGTAGTCCTTGCGTACGGCGCGCATGTCGGTGCACAGCCCTTCGCCCGGTTGCAGATTGAATTGCTTCAGCGCCATCCGCTTCCACTTGGTCGCAGCCTGCACCACCTGGGCGTTGATGGGGTGCTTATCGCGATCGTTGGAGATGTGGAATTGGATCGGGGTGCGCGATCCATCCCGGTCAAGATAGTCGTTGACGCCGCTTTCCTCGTCCACGATCAGAGGCACGGTGACCATCATCAGGTTCAATTCTTTGCAGAGGTTTGCTTCGATGTAGTTTTTCAGCTCGAAGATTGCCTTCTGGGTTTCTTTGGGTGACAGCAGCGAGCTATAGTCCGCCGGAAGCACACGTTCCAGCTCTGTGTAATCGCCAATTCCGGGGCCAGCCAGATCTGCTTTTTTGTCGGCCATGCAGTTCTCCTCACTATGCGGTCGACGTGGCGGCAGCAAGCTGTCTGCCGTAGTACGGATCGGGTAGAACACGTCGCCAACCCAATGAAAACACCGCGCGGGCGGAAAGGCAGTAACCGGCGTCACGTAGATGTGTGCGGTGGAGGGTTTATCTTATCGGGAAGCCGCGAGGGGACAAACGGCCGGACGTCTCGCGCTTTGGGAATTCGTCACAAATCCGGGCACAATCGTAATTGTCGCCCATTACGGCGCTCTTCCTCTAAACTGAATACGCCCGTCGGCAAATAAACGGCCCAGGGATCTTCCGGTTCCTCGTATCATGGCGCAGCGGAGCGTCATCCAAGCCATAAGGAGAACGAGCCAATGGCACCTACGGCGTCTGGAGAGCAGGCTTCAACGCTTCTGACCAGTTTCGATCTTCATCTGTTCAATGAAGGCAAACACAACCGGCTATTCGAGAAGTTTGGCGCGCACCTGACCGAACTCGATGGCAAGCAGGGCGCGTATTTCGCGGTGTGGGCGCCCGATGCCGAACGCATCTCGGTGGTCGGCGACTTCAACGGCTGGAGTGCGGACTCCCACCCCATGACTCCGCGGGGAAGCTCAGGGGTTTGGGAGGCCTTTCTGCCCGGGCTGGCCAAGGGCACGGTGTACAAGTATCACATCCGCTCGCGGTATCACATGTATGAGGTGGATAAGGCCGACCCTTACGGCTTCTACCACGAGATTCCACCGCGCACCGCCTCGATTGTCTGGGACCTCGATTACGAGTGGAACGACGACGAGTGGATGCGCACCCGCCACGAGCACAATAAGTTCGACGCGCCCATTTCCATCTACGAAGTGCATCTCGGCTCGTGGATGCGCGTCCCTGAAGAGGGCAACCGCTCGCTGACCTATCGCGAACTCGCCCCCAAGCTGGCGGATTACGTCCACGACATGGGGTTCACCCATGTCGAGTTCATGCCGGTGATGGAGCATCCGTTCCGCGGGTCGTGGGGATACCAGGTCACCGGCTATTACGCTCCCAGCGCGCGCTTTGGGACCCCCCAGGATTTCATGTACCTGATGGACTATCTGCACCAGCGCGGCATCGGCGTGTACCTCGATTGGGTACCATCGCATTTTCCCAACGATCAACACGGCCTGGCTTACTTCGACGGCACACACTTGTACGAGCACGCCGACCCGCGCAAGGGTTTCCATCCCGACTGGAAGTCGGCGATCTTCAACTACGACCGCAACGAGGTGCGCGGCTTCCTGCTGAGCAACGCGATTTTCTGGCTGGATCGCTATCACGCCGACGGGCTGCGCATGGATGCCATCGCCTCCATGCTTTATCTCGACTACTCGCGAAAAGCGGGCGAGTGGATTCCCAACGAGTTTGGCGGGCGGGAGAACCTGGCAGCCGTATCGTTGCTGAAAACCGTAAACAGCGACGCCTACAAGGCCTTTCCTGATATTCAGACCATCGCCGAGGAATCAACGGCGTGGCCCATGGTTTCGCGGCCAACCTACATCGGGGGGCTCGGCTTCGGCATGAAGTGGGACATGGGCTGGATGCACGACAGCCTTCTCTACATGTCGAAAGATCCCATCCACCGCCGTTATCACCATAACAAGCTGAGCTTCCGCGGACTGTACATGTTCAC
>PLBW01000202.1:24498-46264 GCA_003135475.1 Acidobacteriaceae bacterium | reverse complement strand
TACGACAAGAAGTCGGTCAGCCCGCAGGAGTTCGATGAGGTCAAGACCAAGCTGGCCGCCGCCAAAGCGCGACGCGATGCCGCCCACGCTGGCCGCACGCAGGCCGAAGCGGGAGTCTCCCAAGCGAGCACGGCCATGGGCTTCACCAAAATTCGTGCGCCCTTTAACGGGCTGGTGACCGCCAAGCTGGCGGACGCCGGCGCGATTGCGACTCCGGGCGTTCCGCTGCTGATCGTCGAAGACCCGGGCCACTTCCGCCTGGAAGCCACCGTGGACGAAAGCAAGATGGGCGCGGTCCGTCTGGGTGAGGCAGTTCCGGTCGTGATTGATGCGCTCGGCGACCAGGCGATTACCGGCAAGGTTGTGCAGATTGTTCCTGCGGCCGATCCGGCCAGCCGGACCTTCACGGTGAAGATCGATCTTCCGGTGAATCCGCAAATTCGCTCAGGATTGTTCGGCCGCGCACGCTTCGCGCGCGGAGAGCGCCAATCAATCCTTGTCCCGCAAACCGCGCTGCTGCATCGCGGACAGTTGGATGCGGTGTACGTGGTGGGGAAAGATGAGCTCGCCAGCCTGCGTTACGTCACGCTCGGTACCGCTTCAGCGCAGCAGGTCGAGGTCCTCTCGGGACTCGAAGCTGGCGACCAGGTGGTCGCCCAGCCCGGCGGTCGCGAGTTGAGCGGAAAGCAAATCGGAGCGAAATGACAATGGCGGCCGGAGGAAAAACTCCGCTTCGAATTGCCGGACTGATCGCCCGCGCCTTCATCAACTCGAAGCTGACGCCGCTGTTCGTGGCTGCCTCGCTGCTGCTGGGCGCATTCGCCATCTGGAAAACCCCGCGCGAAGAGGAGCCGCAGATTGTCGTGCCCATGCTCGATGTCTTCGTGCAGATGCCGGGCGCATCGCCCGCCGAAGTCGAGCAGCGCGCCAGCATCCCCATGGAGCGGCTGCTGCGCGAAGTGCCGGGCGTGGAGTACGTATACTCCATCTCCCAGCCCGGCATGAGCCTGCTGGTGGTGCGCTTCTACGTGGGGACGAAGGAAGAAGACGCCATCGTCAAGACCTACAACAAGCTGTACTCCAACTTCGACCGCATACCCGCCGGCGTTTCGCAGCCGCTGATCAAAGTTCGCTCCATCGACGACGTGCCGATCATGGCGCTGACCCTGTGGGGCAAGAATTACGACAGCTATCAACTGCGGCAGATTGCGGGCGAGCTGGAAAATCAGCTCAAGCAACTCGACAACGTCTCCGAGACCAAGATCATCGGCGGCCTGCCCCGCCAGGTGCGCGTCACCCTCGACACGCAGAAGCTGGCGGCGTATGGCATGACGCCGGGGGCCATCGTCGCGCAGTTGCAGCAAGCCAATGCGCGCGACGATGCCGGCAGCTTCGCGCGCGACAACCAGGAGTTCGCCGTCGAGGCCGGACGGTTCCTTGGGACCGCGAATGACTTGCAGCAGATCGTCGTCGGCGTGCACCAGGCACGGCCAGTCTATCTGCGCGATGTTGCCGCCTCGATCACGGACGGCCCCGCCGAGCCGCAGGATTACGTTCTCTACGCGAATGGGATCTCCCACTCATTCGTAAATGCACGAATGAGTGGGGCACCCGAAGACTATCCGGCGGTGACCATCACGCTGGCCAAACGCAAGGGCACCAACGCCACCGACATTACCCAGGCGGCGGAGAAGAAGATCGAGTCACTGCGCGGATACCTCCTGCCGCCCGACCTGAATGTCACCGTCACTCGCAACTACGGCGAGACCGCGAAGGACAAGTCCGATGAATTGCTGCAGCACCTGTTCCTGGCGACGCTTTCGGTCACGCTGCTGATCGCGCTGGCTCTGGGGTGGCGCGAATCGGGTGTGGTGCTGATCGCAATTCCGGTCACCCTGGCGCTCACGCTGTTCATCTTCTACTTCTTCGGTTACACGCTGAACCGGGTCACGCTGTTCGCGCTGATCTTCTCCATCGGCATTCTGGTGGACGATGCCATCGTTGTGGTGGAAAACATCGTGCGCCACTTTCGTATGCCAAGAACTGCGGAATCCCACCCAAACAAAAGCGGCTTGGGTGGGGCACCCACACTCTCCGAGATCGCAGTCGAAGCGGTGGATGAGGTCGGCAATCCCACAATCCTGGCCACCTTCGCCGTCATCGCCGCCATCCTGCCCATGGCATTCGTGCGCGGGCTGATGGGCCCGTACATGCGGCCGATTCCGGTGGGCGCATCGGCGGCCATGCTGTTTTCGCTGATTGTGGCGTTCATCGTTTCGCCGTGGTCGGCGCTGCGCCTGCTGCGCCACTACGCCGAGCGCACCACCGGCGAGCACGAAGCCGAGGGCTGGACGACCCGCCTCTACCGTCGAATCATGGACCCACTGGTTGCGCACGCAAGACGGCGCTGGCTATTTCTCGGGAGCATGGTTGTGCTGCTGCTGCTCGCTTGCTCGCTGGTGGCATTCAAGCTGGTCAAAGTCAAGATGCTGCCCTTCGACAACAAGAGCGAGTTCCAGGTCATCGTTGACATGCCGAACGGCACTACGCTGGAGCAGACGACGCGCGTGGCGCAGGAACTGGGACAGTATCTGGGCAAGCAGCCCGAAGTGGTGAACTACCAGATTTACGCCGGCACTTCGGGCCCGTATAACTTCAACGGGCTGGTGCGGCATTACTTCCTGCGGCACGGCGCCAACCAGGCCGACATCCAGGTGAACCTGCAGAATAGTCACCAGCGCCGCACGCAAAGCCACGAGATCGCCAAGCGGTTGCGGCCTGGCCTGGTCGAGATTGGCAACAAATATGGCGCGCGGCTGAAGCTCGCCGAGGTGCCGCCCGGTCCTCCCGTGCTCGAAACGCTGGTCGCTGAAGTGTACGGGCCGGATTACCAGCAGCAGATCGAGATGGCGAAGAAGATCAAGCAGATCTTCCAATCGACGCCCGGCGTGGTGGATGTGGACTGGTATGTCGAAGATCCGCAGGTGAAGTACGACGTCAAGGTGGACCTCGACAAGGCCGCGCTGAACGGCGTTTCCGCAGCGGCGGTGGCCGAGACCGTGCACATCGGGCTCGACGGCGCAACCGCGGGCTTGCTGCACGATGCCAAGTCGCGCGAAGACGTTCCCATTCGCGTGCAACTGGACCGCCCGGGACGCTCGGCCATCGAGTCGCTGACTGCGATGCGAATGCCCACGGCTAGCGGCGGGCAGGTGTCGATCGCCGAAGTCACCAACGTCGAGAAGAAGACCATCGACATCACCCGCTACGGCAAGAACCTGCGCCCGGTGGTGTACGTGCTGGGCGATGTGGCGGGACAGGAAGAGAGCCCGGTTTACGCCATCATAAAGATGGGCAAGGCCATCGACCAGTTGCGGACTGCCGATGGATACCAGATCAAGCAGTACAACGTCGCCATGCCCAGCGAGACCGATCGCCTGGCGATGAAGTGGGACGGCGAGTGGCACATCACTATCGAAGTGTTCCGCGACCTGGGACTGGCATTCGCCGCTGTGCTGGTGCTAATTTACGTGTTGGTGGTGGGATGGTTCCGGTCCTTCGTCACGCCGCTGGTGATCATGGCGCCCATCCCGCTGACGCTGGTGGGCATCCTGCCGGCACATGCGCTGATGGGCGCGTTCTTCACTGCGACGTCGATGATCGGCTTCATCGCTGGGGCCGGAATCATCGTGAGGAACTCGATCATCCTGGTGGACTTCATCGAGCTGCGCCGGGAGCAGGGCATGACGCTGGAACACGCAGTGGTCGATGCCGGCGCGGTGCGCTTCCGCCCCATGCTGCTGACGGCAGCGGCGGTCGTGGTGGGCGCCAGCGTAATTCTGTTCGACCCGATTTTTCAGGGCCTGGCAATTTCTCTGATGGCCGGGGAAGTGGCTTCCACGCTGTTGTCGCGCATGGCCGTCCCGGTGCTGTATTACATGGTTGAAAAACGCAAATTGCCGGCACCACCCACCTTGGAGTCCGCGCCGGCCCCTTCGGAGGTACAGGTATGAACATCGAACGCTCAGTGCGCCTGATCGCGGGCGCTTTTGTCATGATCTCACTGGCACTCGGCCATTGGGTCTCGCCCTACTGGTATCTGTTCACCGCCTTTGTCGGCTTGAATCTCTTTCAGTCGGCCTTCACCAATTGGTGCCCCATGATGACGTTCCTGCGCAAGCTTGGCGTTAAGCCGGCCGGTGGAGTGTAATAGAACCATGGCTGGCTGGGTCCCGATCATCCTGATTCTGGTTGCCTACGTTGTGGTGACGCAATGGCTTCTGCCCAAGCTCGGCGTTCCCACTTGACGGAGCCAACGCAGCGCCGGGTCCCGGTGCGAAACCAAGCTTGGTCCAAACTCGTCCATGGGTCAGGCGCCTATCGCGAAAGAAGAGCGCGAAACATAACGCTTTCCTTGCGATTTGTATTTGGCTGGCTCCGGCGTTTATACTGCGCTCCCCAGCATGAAGGTCATTGTCATCATCCCCGCAGCCGGATTAGGCACGCGCATGTCCAGCGCTGCCGGAGCTCCCAAGAGCAAGAGCAAGCAGTTCTTTGAGCTCGACGGAACTCCGATTCTCTTTCACACGCTGCGCAAGTTCGCGCAATGCCCGTCGGTCAGCGAGATCGTGGTGGCGTTGCGCAAAAACGAAACCACCAGCTTTCAGAAGCAGATCGAAAAAGAGAAACTGAAGAAACCAGTTCGCGTAGTTGAGGGCGGAGAGCACCGGCAGAACTCCGTGGCCAATGCGCTCGCGGCGATCGACGCGGCCGACGACGACATCGTCCTGGTGCATGATGCGGTGCGGCCCTTCGTTGACCAGGACACCATCGTGGGCGTGATTGAAGCGGTGAAGAAGTATGAGGCGGCGATCGCTGGCGTGCCTGCGGTTGACACCGTGAAGCAAGTCGAGCGGACGGCCGATGGGGCCGTCGTGATTGCGACCGTCCCGCGCGAGCGCATGGTACTGGCGCAGACGCCGCAGGGCTTTCGCTTCGGCCTGCTCAAGAAGGCGTTCGCGGAAGCCGCTGCCGACGGATTCATGGGTACGGATGAAGCTTCTCTGATCGAGCGCAGCGGAGGCACGGTGCATGTGGTGATGGGTTCTCCGCGGAACATGAAGATCACCTCGCCCGCCGATCTGGAGTTGGCGGAATTCTTTCTCTCGCAGGAGAATCGCCGCAAGGCCAGCCTGGGCGGCTGAGGCTGGAGATCGAGCCCGGAGGGCAAAATTTGTTTCAGCCGTGGGCGTACCGGGGTCCCCGACACGCGCCGTTTTTGCGCGTGTTGGGGTGGTTGAGCCCGCGGTTAGGTTGAGAATCAAGCGGAGCCGCGGAGCGGCGACACTGCTCGCTATAACATAACGAATCTTGTCAAACTCACAGGTACCTCGCACACCTCGCATTGGCTACGGCTGGGACTCGCACGAGTTCCAGCCCGGCATCCCGCTGAAGATCGGCGGGGTGCTGATTCCACACCACGCTGGTCTGGCCGGACACTCCGATGGTGACGTACTGCTGCACGCTCTGACCGACGCGCTGCTGGGCGCCATCGCCGCCGGAGACATCGGGACCTACTTCCCGCCGACTGATCCGAAATGGAAGGGCGCCGACTCAACCGTCTTCGTCCGCGAGGCGCTGAAGCAGATCGAAGAAGCGGGCTACGTAGTCGGAAACGTGGACAGCACGTTGATCCTCGCTGCCCCCAAGATCGGGCCGCATGCCAAGGCGATCCAGCAACACGTCGCCGAACTACTTGGCGTCGATCCCTCATGCGTGGGAATCAAAGCCAAAACTCCGGAAGGCATGGGCACCGACAATGCTGCCATCGCGCACGTGGCCGTGCTGCTGAATGAGATTTGTTGGCCGTAAACCTTCCCTATCCTACTCATAGCCAGCGTCGCACTCTGGCCTTGTAGTTCCGGTATTCCGCCCCAAATCGACGCTCCATGTGCGCCTCTTCGCGATCGATTGCAGTCCGCTGGACAACCAGAAGCACCAGCGGCAGCAGGAGCAGCGGCCAAACAGACCTGCACAGCAAAGCGATGCCCGCGTAAAGGGCGGAAATGCCAACATACATTGGATTTCGCGTGATCCGGAATGGGCCACTGAGCACCAGTGCGGTCACGGGACGGTCCGGACGGACACTGGTTCCCCTGCGAAGAAAAATAAATCTTGCCCAACCACCGAGGATCAAGCCGCCGGCTAAAAGAATGACCCCGGCAGTCCGCGCCGGCCATGGAGGGAGCGACACAAGAGGAGCCCGCACGCCAATAACAAGGCCGAGGATGAGACCGCCGGCAAAGACAAGCGGTGGCGGTATCTTTACGCCTGCTGATTCAGAGCGGTTTTCAGACATGGCAAGAGCGGAACAGTCTTCGCACTGCAATATTGCCGGAATCCGCCCGGCATCGCAAATGCGCACCCGGTGACCGCTCCTTTTCGTCTCTCTACCGCGTAAAATGGAAAGCTCGGAGCCAAGGGCGGCGGCCTTCTTCTGCCAGTCCGAAGCAGCAAAAAGGAACTCATGACCTCAAACCACGATGTGGCGGCGGCTGCCACTCCGCAAGCCGATCGGCCGTCGAATTTCATACGCGACATCATTCTCGAAGATCTCAAGGCCAACAAATTCGCCGGACGGGTGCACACCCGCTTTCCGCCTGAGCCCAACGGATATCTGCACATCGGCCACGCCAAATCCATCTGCCTCAACTTCGGGCTGGCGGCGGAGTTCGGCGGCAAGACCAACCTGCGCTTTGACGACACCAATCCGGAAAAAGAAGAGCAGGAGTACGTTGATTCCATCATCACCGACGTGCGCTGGCTGGGCTTCGATTGGGAAGACCGGCTCTTCTACGCTTCCGATTATTTTGATCAGCTTCACCAGTGGGCGGTGCAACTGATCAACGCCGGCAAGGCTTACGTGTGCGATTTAAGCGCCGAGGAAGTTCGCCAGTATCGCGGTACGCTCAACGAGCCCGGGAAGGAGAGCCCTTACCGCAACCGTTCTGTCGAGGACAACCTGGAGCTGTTCGCCAAGATGCGCGCCGGCAAGTTTCCCGACGGCTCGCGGACCTTGCGCGCCAAAATCGACATGGCTTCCCCGAACTTGAACATGCGCGATCCGGTGATGTACCGCATTCTTCATGCCGAGCATCATCGCACCGGCGACAAGTGGTGCATCTACCCCATGTACGACTTCGCGCATGGACAATCCGATTCCATCGAGAAGGTCACGCATTCCATTTGCACCCTGGAGTTCGAAGATCACCGCCCGCTGTACAACTGGTTCATTCAGCAACTGGGCATTTTTCCGTCGCAGCAGATCGAGTTTGACCGGCTGAACATTACCTACACGCTGCTGAGCAAGCGCAAGCTGCTGCAACTGGTCCGGGATGGCCATGTGCGCGGCTGGGACGATCCCCGCATGCCGACGCTCTCCGGGCTGCGGCGGCGCGGCTACACGCCCGAGGCCATTCGCAACTTCTGCGCTGCCATCGGCGCATCCAAAACCAACGGCACCATCGAACTGGCGATGCTGGAGCACTTCCTGCGCGAGGACTTGAACCAACGCGCGCCGCGGGTGATGGCGGTCCTGCGTCCGTTGCGGGTCGTTATCGACAACTATCCGGAAGGGCAGGTCGAGGAGCTTGAGGCGCTAAACAATCCGGAGGATCCCAGCGCCGGAACGAGGAAGGTGCCGTTCTCTCGCGAGCTCTACATCGAGCAGGATGACTTTCGCGAGACGCCGCCGAAAAAGTTCTTCCGGCTGTTCCCCGGACAGGAAGTTCGGCTGCGCGCCGGCTATTTCATCAAGTGCACCAGTGTGGTGAAGGACGAAAAGACTGACGAGGTGGTCGAGGTCCATTGCACCTATGATCCGGCGACGCGCAGCGGCAACGCGCCTGATGGCCGCAAGGTAAAGGCGACCATCCACTGGGTCTCGGCGCGGCACGCCATCGAAGCCGAGGTGCGCCTGTACGAAAGCCTGTTCAGCAAGGAAGACCCGAATGATGTGCCTGAGAGTCAGGAGTTCACCGCCAATCTCAATCCCAACTCGCTGGAGACGTTGACCGCCGCCAAGCTGGAGCCGTCGCTGGCCAGCGCCAAGCCGGGCGATCGCTATCAGTTCGAACGGCTGGGATACTTCTGCGTTGATCCAGACTCGACATCGGAGAAGTTGGTCTTCAACCGGACGGTACAGTTGCGCGACACCTGGGCGAAAATTGAGAAGCGGGAAAAGGGGAAGTCCTTATGACCGGGGAATGTCCTCGAGCCCCAGTGTCTTGTCAGTCCTAAACGGATCGAGTTGATGTTTGAGATTGGGATCGGGATCGATGTCGGACCATTTGGGCAATCCACAATGAATACAATGGCGTGCGAAGGGATTGACAAGTCTGTAGAGTTTTCCGTACTTGAAATGAAAAGGTCGACCGCATCTTGGGCACGACCAATGCTTATATTGGTTAGCAGCAACAAAGAATAGAACAATCACGACCATGAAAGCCGAAAAAAGTGCCAGCCCTAACGGGATGGACCATACTTTAGGCAATACCTGACTAAGAGGAACCAGAGCCATGACTGCAACGGCAGCGAGTGCAAGTTTCACGATCCAGCGTCGCAGCTTTCGCAAATCCTCCCATTCAGTTTGGTATTCCTCGGTCATATTCTGCATTCTAGAACAAACTTTTTCGGCATGAGTTCAAACAAGCAATTATCGGCTTCTCCTCGCCTCCGTTTTGCCCCCTCCCCCACCGGCTATCTCCATGTCGGCGGGGCGCGCACCGCGCTGTTCAACTGGCTGTTCGCGCGGCATTACAAGGGCACGCTCGTCCTTCGCATCGAGGACATAGACCTCGAGCGCTCGACTGGCGAGTGGCCCGGCCAACAGTTCCATTGAGGAATTCTCTTCAAAACTTGGGCGCCCCGTTCTACCCTGTTTTTTTGGCTAGGGCGGGGCATTCTTGTTCGGCGTTGCATGAACTTCCACAAGAAAGCAGGTTCCTCGACTCGCTGCGCTCGCTCGGGATGACACATCACTTTGAGCCGCCGAACACATTAGAATGTAAGCATGAAGACGGTTAGCTTGACCGACCTACGTAGGCATCTCTCCGATCAGCTTCGGTTCGTCCGTTCGGGAGAAGAAATCGTCGTTGTCAGTCGCGGCGTCCCGGTGGCGCGGATTTTGCCGATTCCCACATCGATTTCAGAAGAAGAACGCCAGCTCGTTGCGTCTGGTGTATTGAAGCTGCCGGAAGTGGAAACCATGAACTGGGAAGAATTCTGGGCCATGCCGAGCGCCAACCTCAGCGAAGAAGATGCGATGAAAGCCGTGCTTGAGGAACGCGAGGAAGGCCGTTAGGTGGCAGCTTCGACTCCGAATTCCCCCCGTCTCCGTTTTGCCCCCTCGCCGACCGGCTATCTCCATGTCGGCGGGGCGCGCACCGCGCTGTTCAACTGGCTGTTCGCGCGACATTACCGAGGCAGGCTCGTCCTCCGCATCGAGGACACTGACCTCGAGCGCTCGACTGCCGAGATGGTGGAGGGCATCCTTGTCGGGCTGCGCTGGCTGGGCATCGACTGGGACGAGGGCCCGTACTTCCAGTCGCAGCGCATGGATTTGTACCGCGAGGCCGGGCAGCGCCTGGTCGAAAGCGGCGATGCGTACTACTGCTTCTGCACCAAGGAAGAACTGGAGCAGCGGCGCGCGCAGGCGCAGGCAAAGGGTAGCGATCCGCAATATGATCGCAAGTGCCGCAGTATCGCGCCAGAACAAGCGAAGGCCCGCCGCGATGCAGGCGAAGCTGCCGCCATCCGCTTCGCCGTGCCGGAAAGCGGCAGCACCTTCTTCGACGACGCGGTCTTCGGCCGCGTGGAGTTCGCCAACGCCGAGTTGGAGGACTTCGTCCTGCTGCGCTCCGACGGCGCTCCCACCTATCACCTCAGTGTGGTAGTGGATGACATTGACATGCGCATGACGCACATCTTGCGCGGCGCGGACCATCTTTCCAATACGCCCAAGCAGGTGATGCTCTACCAGGCATTGGGTGCGCCGCTGCCCGTCTTTGCGCATGTGCCGCTCATTCTCGGCCCCGACAAGACGCGGCTCAGCAAGCGCCACGGCGCCACCAGCGTGATTGCTTACAAAGAGGAAGGCATCGTGCCGGAGGCCTTCCGCAATTTTCTGGCGCTGCTGGGATGGACGCCGCCCGACTCCTCGCAAGAGATCATGGACGACCGTGCGCTGATTGACCTCTTCGATCTGAGCGGCATCGCCAAGTCGAATGCGATTTTCGATCGCGGCAAGCTCGACTGGTTCAACGCCGAATACATTCGCGCCTGCCCCGCGGTGCAGTTGTTGCCGCTGATCGAAGAGGAATGGAAGAAGGTCGATCTCATCCCATTTCAGACCAGCCGCGGCGCCATGGCCGCCACGGTGGACTTGGTAAAGCCGCGGGCGCGCAACCTGAAGGACTTCGCAACCCTGTTCCGGGCGTACTTCAGCGACAGCTTTGAGGTGGACCCCGCGGCGATGCAGAAGTTCCTGCAAGACAATGCAGTGCGCGAGATGCTGGTGGAGTTGGCATCGCGTTACGAGCAGGAAACCGAATTCTCCGAGGCGAGCACCGAGAAGATGCTGCGCGACTTCGCGGCGCAGAAGAACGTGAAGGCTGGCCTGCTGATCAATGCAGCGCGGGTCGCGCTCACCGGACAAGGTGTCGCTCCAAGCTTGTTCGCCGTGATGGCGAACCTGGGACAAGAGCGGACGGTGGCACGGCTGAGGAAGGCGACAGAGCTATAGCTGCGCCAGCGAAATCATTCACCACGGAGACACGGAGATCACGGAGAAAACTCTTAGAAAAAACTCCGTGTCTCCGTGGTTATTTTCATCCCCACTAATGGCGGCTGCGTGAGGGGCCATAGCGAAAGGCGAAGAGCGTAAAGCGAAAGGCGGTGCTTTGGCCCTACTTCTTGACTACCGTCACCTGGAACTGCACGGGAATCGAGCGGGGCGGATAACAGGCGCTATGGTCGCATGCCTGGAATCGCAACTCGCCCTTCACCGGATAGCTGCCGGCGGCGGCCTTGGCCGGCGCCTTCAACACGGCATTGATACTGAAATCTCCGCTATAGACGCTCAGCTTGTCGTTGGGCGCGAAAGCAAACGCCATTTCCTCTCCTTCGGGATACTTCAAATCCGCCACAGTAAGCTGCTCCGGCGCATTCAACTTGAGCACGGTTGGAATCAAGTAGTCGGCCTTGGGGTGATGGGAGTTGATGTGGAACTCAGACCCAATCCGAAAATCCATCTCCACGCTGGTGCTGGCGCCCGCCCGTAGTTGCACATTGCCTACCGGCGCCATGATGACGTAGGACTGCTTTTCACTTGGGGCTTGCGCCAAGCCAAGAGTAGCAAGGAAAAACACCACCGCCGCCACAGTCCCCGCGGGCTTCGTCATGGAGCATCCTTTGGCGGAGGCGCCAAGGTGTTCCCCACCGATGCGCGGCTGGTCTGGGGAGCCCCAGAGTTGCGGCTACTCGCCAGAATTTTCTTGATGTTGTTCTCGATTTCTCCGCGGCTGAACAGTCCCGCCGCTTTGTCCACGATGACTCCGTCGCGATCAATGTAGAACGTGGTCGGAAGAAATTGCACGTCGCCGAAATCATCCGAAACCTGGTCGGTGCCCAATAGGACTGGATAGTTCACGCCCATCTCATGCGCAAATTCTGCAATCTTGGAAGGTTCGCTGTCATCCATGGCCACGCCAAGAACCACCAGGCCATCCTTGCCGTATTGCTTCTGCAGCTCCACAAACCACGGCATCTCGATTTGGCAGGGAGAACACCACGTCGCCCAGAAATTCAGCAGCACGGCTTTGCCACGGAAGTCGGAAAGCTTGACTCTGCGGCCATCCAGCGTGGGCAGGTCGAAATCGGGTGCCTGCACCCCTTTGACATTGCCTACCATCTTGAGGGGTCCATGCTTGCGGGTACGGTCCAGGTACTTGCCGGCAGCCAGCATCCCTATGATGGCCCCTACCAGAACCACGAACACCAGCGCATTACGCTTCACAAAGAGCCCCTTTACAACGCAAATCGGTTGAGGAACGAAAGATAGCCGGAAAGCATTTTCAGATGATTCACAAAGATAAGTACCCCCACCGCAATCAACAGCACGCCGCTGATGACTTCGACGGTGTGCAGGTGACGACGGAAGCGCCCGTAGAACGCCAAAAAGCGGTCCACTCCCAACGACGTCAGCAGAAAGGGTACGGCCAAGCCAAGAGAATAGATGGCCAGTAGCAAAATTCCTTTCAGCACAGTGTCCTGCGTCCCCGCCAACACTAGGATAGCGGCGAGGATGGGACCGATGCACGGGGTCCATCCGAAGGCAAAGGCAAAGCCCACCAGGAAGGAACCCGCCACGCTGGAACTGCCCTTCACATTATGCAGGCGCTTATCGGCATAAAGCGCCTTGATTTTCAGCAGACCGGTCAGGTGCAGCCCAAAAATAATGACAACAACGCCTGCAATCTTGGTCAACAGGGAGTGATACTCGTTGGCGAATTGCCCGACGGTAGTCGCAACCGCGCCCAGGGCAATGAAGACCACGCTGAAGCCCAGCACGAAGGTAATGGAGTGCAGCATTACCGTTCGAAGCATGCGCCGGTCCGACGATTGCAGGTCTTCGACGGTAGCTCCCGAAATCAACGATACATAGCCCGGCACCAGGGGAAGCACGCACGGAGACAGAAACGACAACAATCCCGCCACGAAGGCGGCGATTGGCAACGGCAGGCTATGCATAAACCTCTATTGTAGCAATTCAGCGGCCAAGGCACAGGTTACGAAGGTACCCCTTCATTAGACGCTCTTCTACAGAGACACGCTGAGGACTACCTAAAGTTACCTCAAAGCGTCGGACTTAGTAACCGCGCCGGCCGGGGCGCGAAGAGGCGATTTTCGCAGTCCAGACCAGGTTTCGGAGATAACCACCGAATCTCCCGGATTGTGGGGATCATATTTGACCGAAGCCGGCAAGCCCAGGCGGCAGGAATATAAGTCAATGAACTGCCGCAGATGGGTCACATCCTGCGATGCCTCGTAGGTCACGCCCGCGACATCGTACTTGTAGATCAGGAGAATCATCTGCCGGCTGGATTCACTCTGCTCCAGTTCCAGTACATCGATGACGTTGCCGTCGATAATGCGGCCACCCAAGGTGAGCTGGGTCCTGCGCTCGCGTTCAAGCTGTTCAGCAGACTTCTTGTTCCGGCGCGAGAGCAAGGCGTAGCCAACGATGGCGGCAGCGGCCCCGAAGGCTAGAGCTGGATACAGGCGGAGTGCATTCATGGCTGGGCCGCGAAACTTGCGCTGACTCTTGCCCCCAAGATAATCGCATGAGGCGCCGCAGGGGAATCGAAAAATGGCCCTAACATGAATTGCCGCGGTTTGGCTTCATTCGCGCGAACATCAGCAGCGCCCCCAGCACGCAGAGGGAGACCGTTACACCCGCCGCGCGACCTGGCGTGGGCCCAAACCATATGCGTACCTCGCTGTGCCCGTTGGGCACCGAAATTACCATCTGTCCAGTGTCAGGATCTGTCTGCGACATGATCGGCGAGCCGTTCAGCGTCGCGTGCCACGCGGGGAAGTTCAGTAAATGGAGCCGCAGCCGCGCCGGTCGATCTGTTTCCACGGTGAATCGCTTCTCCTCCGTGTGCCAGATGGAGACCGTGGTCCTTAACCCGCCCCCCGCCTCCTCGCCAGACTCATGGAAGGCTGCGATGCGCGGCGCATCTGCGTCCAAGCTCTCGGGGTCCACACCAACGGGCAGAAACTCGTCGACCACGCCGACATAGCCTTTCTGCGAGTGAGCTGCCTCGATCAGTTCGTGGATGTCGTCCGGCAGCCACGGCGCGCGCTTTAGAATGGCCCCTCCGAGCGCCAGCCACACGGCAACGGCCACTCCCAGCCACAGCCTGGTGCGCCGCATGGCATAGCTCGCCGTTACAATGGTCACCGCGAGGGCCAGGCTAATAACAAAGAGCGACCTCCACGGAAACTGCGTCATCCAGAACCGCGGCAGCAGCAGCCACACCGGCCGAGTCCAGCGGAACAGAAGCGCGGAGAAAAACGCTGCCAGCGCCAGCAGGACCGGCAGGCCGGAACGCGCTTCGCCCCGCAGCCCCTCCGCTTTGCGCGCCCACCGCAGCGCTGGTATCGACGCAGCCGCGAGGAGCATCATTTCTGCGCACGCCAGCTCCGAAACCAGCCTATTGAACGCTACTTGATCGGCATCACCGCTTCGATTGAATAGGAAATTTGCGCGGATATCATATCCCGTTGCAAACGCGTCTTCGCTTTGTATCCAGTGCTGCTCCAGTGCTGCGGGTAAGATATAGAAGGTCGCCAGGCCGAGCCCCAGCCCCAGCGCCATCCCTCCGCGCACCAGTGCATGGAGTGAGCGCCCGCGTATAGCTACGGCTAACAGCGCAAACCCCAGCGCATAGCTTGCAATTACCGCAGCTGGGACATTAGAGAGCCAAATCCACCCAAATGCCAGCGCCAGTGGCGCAAGGTCGCGCAGTCCGCGCGCATCGGAGCGGGCAACCCGCAACAGAAACAACAGGGCCACTGGGAATCCCGCCTGCGCCAGTAACTCCGAATACGCACAGCGGTGGGTGACAACCAGCAACATGTACGGATTCGTGACATAGAGTCCTGCCGTCCAGAGTGCGGCTTCGCGGCCCAGCCATTCCCGCGCCAGCCCATAATCCGCAAACACAGAGAGCGCGATGCACATCCAAACGTAGGCGCCCGGAAGCATGGCTCCTGGCAGTATTAGGGCTAGTAACCCTCCTATAATCCATGAAAGCGGCGGATAGATCACGAATCGCGGGTCGCCAAATCCGTAATGTCCTCCACCAGACCAACTGGGATAAGGCACGCCCTCACGCCAGTGTTGGGCTGCGTCAATCCAACTCGGCAAATGGAACTCCACGTCATGGCCGGACACGTTCCCCAGTACGATGAAGGGCGCGACCGCGACGGTCGCCAAGCTTACGGCCAGCACCGCCGCGAGCACCCACTCAGAGCGACTCGTGAGTTGCTGCACCGGCGGCGCCAACTGGCCCTCGATCAGTTGATTCTTGTCCATCTCATTGCCGGACAGCGCGGCCATCCTCATTACATACCTAATCCTGAGTTTGCCTATGCGGCGACTCCGATTGCACCTGGCGTCGGGCGGAATGGTTTTGCAAGCGGCGGCCTATTCGAGGTCCAGCACGGGATTCTTCAGCGTACCAACGCCCTCCACAGCGACCTCGACGGAGTCTCCCGGTTGTAACGGTCCCACGCCGGCAGGAGTTCCGGTGGCGATCAAGTCTCCGGCCTCGAGCGTCATGACCTGCGAAATGAAGTGAATGAGTACGTCGAGCGGGAAAAGGAAGTCCACCGTGGTGCCATTCTGCCGCAACTGGCCATTCACGCGGGTTTGAACGCCTACGCCTTTCCAGGGATCGAGGTCCGGCGCCACCGCCGGGCCGACAGGACAAAAGGTGTCGAACCCCTTGGCCCGGGTCCACTGACCATCTTTTTCCTGCAGGTCGCGCGCGGTCACGTCGTTTACGCAGGTGTAGCCAAGTATGTAAGGGCGCACGTCATCCCCTTGGCGCAAGCGGTAACAGCGCTTGCCGATCACGACTCCCAGCTCGCCTTCGTGGTCCACGCGCTGCGAGAGCGTGTTGGGCCGACGAATGGCGTCGCCGGTGGCGATGATGGAAGATGGCGGCTTTAAGAAGATCAGCGGCTCGGTGGGAATCGGATGTTTCAGCTCGATAGCGTGCTCGCGATAGTTGCGCCCGATGCAAACCACCTTCGACGGTTGCACGGGAGACAGCAAGCGCGTTTCGCTCAGGGGCAGATCGCTGCGTTCAGCGCCTTCAAGCTCAGGCCAGGAACGCGGAGCTGTCGCCATGGTGCGAGTGATGGTCTCGACGCCGCGCACCTTCTCGATGAGCCCGTAGCGGGCGACATCCTGGTATTGAAATCGGCAGTAGAACATGCGACCTCGATGAATTCTTACTTGTCAGGAACGGTTTCGGTGGCCTCGGCGGAGCGTTGGCTCTCGTTGCCCCGCAGATCCACAGCAGAAACAGAATAAATATATTTCTTGCCAGCCTCGACACTCTCGTCACGGAAGGACCCGGTCTGCACCAATTGCTGGGTCAGCTTTTCAAACTGCGCGCCCTCGACCCGGCGGAAGACGTTGTACCCGGCGAGATCGCTCTCCAGGTTGGGCGCCCAGGTGAGATCGATGAATGGCTTCTGGCCCACGCTGGAGAAAACCGCCTGCAGTCCGGCGGGCTGGCCCGGGGGATAAATGTCACGGGTGAAGACCTCAACCGGCTGGGAATCGTCGCCCTCGACCGCGGTGTTGATGCCATGCGAATCGACCTGCGTAAGCGTGGTGATGCGATATTCATACTTCTGCTCCCATGCAAAAGTGTTGTCGAGATACGATCCCGTGGCCGCTGGTCCTACATCGGCCAACCCGGTGTAGGCGGGAGCGCCAACTGGCCGCCGCATAATGCGGTAGCGGTAGCTTAGACCCGCCGGGGCCGCAGGTGGAGCGGGTCCGGTCCAGGAGATCCGCACGCCTTCTCCGCTGACCTGGGCCGACAACTCGCCGGGGGTAGCAATGGTCGGAGCCACCGGAATCGGCACTTGATTGGAGAGCCCGGCACTGCGTCCGTGAGAGTTGATCTCTTCCACCGCATAGGTGACGAAGTCCGCAGGATTCTCCTGTCCCAACTGTGGCGGCAGCGAATCCACGTAGCGCATCCGAATCGCCGGTTCCTCCGCCTGCTGCTTCTTTTTGGGCTGCGGTTGGGGCTTAGGTGGAGGAACCTGGGCGACCACGTCACAGGTGCTCATTAGCCCAGTGCCTTGGTGGCGGCAGATGCGGATTGCGGGCAGATGCTTGACCAGGGTGCGATCGGTATTCTTGCGTTGCAGCGACCAATCGAGTTCGACGTGGTTGCCCTTGCGCGAGGCGGTCAAGTCGTCAACCGGACGCGCCAGTTGCAAGGATGGCGGTTGCGGCGCGCCGGGAGTTCCGCATCCGGTAAGCGTCGCGATCACAAGCAAACTTCCGGCCAGCCAATAGAGGCGTAGTCTCATAGAAGCTAACAGGGTAACAAATCCTCGACAGTTCAATGCGGTGGTGAGGTACCGAACATGTGTCGGCTCCGCTGGACCGTCGAAATAACGTTGTTGGCTGGCGGTGGACTACCCCAGCTTCTTGGCCAGAAGCTCGTTCACCAGCGCTGGATTGGCCTGTCCCTTCGACGCCTTCATCACCTGACCGACAAAGAAGCCGATCACAGTCTTCTTGCCCGCGCGATACTGCTCCAGCTGCCTGGGATTGGCGGCGATCACCTCGTCGATGATCTTCTCGATGGCGGCGCTATCGGTAAGCTGCTGTGGTTTCTCCTTCTCGTAGATCGCGGGAAAATCTTCGCGTCGCTCGAAAGCCAGATCGTAAAGCTCCTTGAGCATTTTGCCGCTGATGGCGCCACTTTCGACCAGGTCAGCCGACATGGCGACGCCCTTCATCGAAATCGGTGACTGCTCGATTTCCAGCCCCGCGGCCTTCAACCGGCCGAGTAGTTCGCTCTGCACCAGGTTGGCAACGCGCTTGGGATTCTTTGCGGCTTTCGCGGCCGCTTCAAACTGATCGGCCAGGGAGCGAGTGCCGGTCAGCGTGGTGGCGTCGTACTCGGTGATGCCATATTGCGCAACCATGCGCGCCCGCCGCGCCGTCGGCAGTTCGGGCAACTGGTCCGTGATCTGCTTGCGCCATTTCTCATCCACCACCAGCGGCAGCAGGTCGGGCTCGGGGAAATAACGGTAATCGTGCGCCTGCTCCTTGGAACGCATGCTGTAGGTCTTGCCCTCAGCGGGGTTGTAGAGGCGCGTCTCCTGCACAATCTTGCCGCCCGACTCAAGCACCTGCTGGTGGCGTTCGATCTCGTATTCCAGCGCATGGCGGATAAAGCGGAAGGAGTTGACGTTCTTCACTTCCGCCTTGGTGCCGAACTTGGTTTCGCCGCGCGGCCGGATGCTGACGTTGGCGTCGCAACGCAGCGAGCCTTCTTCCATGTTGCAGTCGCTGACGCCGGTATAGAGGATGATCTCCTTCAACCGCGTGAGGTATTCGTGGGCTTCGTCGGGAGAGGCGATATCGGGCTCGCTGACAATTTCGATCAGCGGCACCCCGGAGCGGTTCAGGTCAATCGAGGTCCAGTCGCCGCTGTCGGGAAGGCCATCGTGGAGGCTCTTGCCCGCGTCTTCTTCCAGGTGCACGCGCGTGATACCGATCCGCTTGGGACCGGTCGCGCTCTTGATTTCGATGTAGCCATGTTCGGCCAGCGGCTTGTCGTACTGCGAAATCTGGTAGCCCTTGGGTAGGTCGGGATAGAAATAGTTCTTGCGGGCGAAGATCGACGTCGGGTTGATCTTGCAATTGAGCGCCGTGGCCGCCAGAACGGCAAACTCAACCGCCCGCTGGTTCAACACCGGCAACGGCCCGGGCAAACCCAGACACACCGGGCAGACATTGGTGTTGGGCGGATCGCCAAACTGGGTCGAGCAGCCGCAGAAGATCTTGGTGCGGGTGAGAAGCTGGACGTGGACTTCCAGCCCGATGACCGGCTCGTACCTGGACTGCGCTGCGACCGGGGCTTCCGGCGTGGTGGCCATGATGGTGATTATAACGGGCAAGCGCGGAGCCGATTTCCTGCTTACTTTGCTCCCGCCGTCGCCGCGTTCGATGGAGTCAGCGCGATTTCGAAGTACATCAACTCGTTGCCATTACTGTTGCGGATTCCGGTGAGATAGATGTGCGCACCATCCACTGGTTGGCTCACCCCCTGCACGTCGAAAAACAGGAAGCCCGACTGAGTGGAATGCGGCTCGACCGCCGCAGCGGTGAACTTGGCGCGCGTGAGTTCCTCGTATTGCTGCTGGGCCTTCTTGTTCTTGGTTCCTCCGGGAAGCGGAATGGGGCCAGCGTGCGGACTGGGGTTGGTGCTGTTCCCCTTGATATGCGCCACGCGGCGCAAGACGTCGTCCACGTCGAGCGCTTCCAGCTTGATGCGACGGGCCGTCACCATCTCCGCTTGCATGTTATTCACGACGATCGGTTGGTCGCCGTCATTGGTGATGATCAGGAACACGGGCAGTATTCCCTCGTCGCTGAAGTGCGTGATAAAGATGTCAGCCTTCGGAGAGCTGTTGTACACATCTACGGCAGCGGTAGCGTGCTCGGTGGGGTGCGTGTCCTTGCAAGGATAGGCATTTGCGTTACTGGCCTTGGGAGGAACGAAGTCCTTGGCGCCCCAAAGCGCCGCGGAGGAGAACACGATGGTCAGGGTAGCAAGGCAAAGGAAGAAGCGACGTGGGAAAGGCATAGCGGGATTATCCGCTATCGGCAGGCTGCACTCAACTTATTGCGTGTAAATCCACTCGCGCGAAAGAGTTTCCGGCAACGGGGGAATCTTGTCAGAAAACTGGGCCAGCGAGTCGAGCCATGCGCGAATCTCTTCTGATGTGCGCGGCTGCCCGGTCTCCACCCGACGCACCGCAAGCTCTTGCGTCAAAATTTCTTGAACCAGCGCTTCCAGCGACAAGCCGCGCGCCTTCGCCTGCGCCGCAAGTTCATCCGGGATGTTGACGGTGACTACCATAGGGAGAACTTTAGCACGAATTAAGTTTGTGGTCGAAGGCTTGCGCGTCATGTGCGACATGAGCGGGCCATGAGCCTAGGGACTAGCATGCGCCAAAACAGTTTCGATGCGTGTCGCTTGCCATTTGGATGATCGTTCTGGCGCAATTACAATCGCAGCGTGTATTCCCTGTACAGCATTCTCCTGCTATTGGCGCTGGTGGTGAGCGCGCCCTGGTGGCTGCTGGAGATGCTGCGCCACGGCAAGTACCGTGCCGGCCTGGGCGAGCGGCTAGGCAAGGTCCCCGACCGGCTCCGCAATCAGGCCGCGGCTAATACGATTTGGATCCACGCTGTCTCCGTCGGCGAAGTGCTGGCGATCTCACGAGTCATCGGCGACCTGAAGACGCAGTTACCGGCCTGGCGTATCGTGGTTTCTACCACAACGGACACGGGGCAGAAGCTGGCAAGGGAGCGCTTCGGCGAAAACAACGTTTTTTATTTTCCCGTCGATTTGCCTTTTGCGGTGCGCGCGTTCTTGCAGGCACTATGTCCCAAGCTGCTGGTGCTGGCGGAAAGTGAATTCTGGCCTAACCTGCTGCATTGGGCGAGGCTCTCGGGTGCGGGGGTGGCCGTGGTGAACGCGCGCGTTTCTAACCGCTCACTACCGCGTTATCTGCGATTCCAGAAGTTGCTACGGCGAGTAATGCAAAACGTGCAGCTCTTCCTGGCACAAAGCGATGAAGACGCACGGCGGCTGATTCGGATGGGAGCCCCCGCCGAGCGGGTACAGGTCAGCGGAAATTTGAAGTTCGAAGTGAAGCCGCCGCTCAGGCCGCCGATTGCAGCGGCATTCGACATTATGAAGCGTGAAGAGAACGGTCGGTTGCTGGTGGCGGGCAGCACTCTCGATGGCGAAGAGGCCATGCTGCTCGAGATGTTCCGGCAGGTGTTGTCGCGCTATCCCAAGGCGGTGTTGGTGCTGGCGCCTCGCCATCCCGAGCGGTTCGATGCGGTTGCGTCCCTGCTGGAATTATCCGGCCTGGGTTACCAGAGGCGCTCGCAATGGAAGGAAGCGATGCCAATCGCGGGAGGCGTTTTCCTGCTCGACAGCATTGGCGAGTTGGCCAGTCTGTATGAGTTTGCCGAGGTGGCGTTTGTGGGCGGCAGCCTGGTGCCGCGGGGCGGACACAATGTGCTGGAAGCGGCGCAGTTCGGAACGCCGATTCTGGTTGGACCGTACACGGAGAATTTCCGCGAAATCGTCGATGTCTTCCGCGAGGCCGATGCTTTGCGCGTGGTCACTCCACAGTCGTTGACCGCGACCGTGCTGCAATTGCTGGAGAACCACGACGAACGCGCGGCCCTCGGGCGCCGAGCTTTCGAGGTCATGCGCTCGCAGCGCGGTGCAACCGGGCGGACCGTGAGCGCGCTGCTGGAGTTGCTATCCGAGCAGGGCGCTCTGGGCCAGGCAGAAATCATCTTGGAGCGGCGGGTGTGAATCCCCTCGCCGCACTCTATAGCGCGGCCGTGCGCGCGCGCAATGAACTCTACGACCGCGGGACGCTGAGCCTCAGCCGCCTGCAAGGACCGGTGGTCAGTATCGGCAATATCACGGTTGGCGGTTCGGGCAAGACGCCGTTCCTTATCTTGCTGGGCGAGCTGCTGAAACAGTACGGCATTCCTTGCGATGTCCTTTCNNCCGCGCGAATATGGCGACGAGCCTCTGCTGATCGCGCGCAAGTTGGGAGTGCCGGTCATCGTCGGCGACGACCGCTACGCCGCCGGGCGATTGGCGGAGGAGAAATTTGGCCCTCGGTTGCACTTGCTGGACGATGGCTTCCAGCATCGCCGGCTGGCGCGCGAATTCGACATCGTGCTGGCCTCTCCCAGCGACGCGCGGGATTCGCTGCTGCCAAGCGGCAGGCTGCGCGAGCCGCTCTCTTCGTTGACGCGCGCGGATGCGGTCGTGCTCACCAACGACACGGCGGGAGACGGTCTGCGGCTGGGGCGCCAGCAGGTGTGGCGAGTGACCCG
>PLBW01000202.1:17657-24482 GCA_003135475.1 Acidobacteriaceae bacterium | reverse complement strand
GGCGCCAGGGCATTCGTCACCACCGAGAAAGACGCGATCAACCTTGAAGGGTATCTGGAAGCGCTGCAACCCATTCACGTCGTTCCGGTGAGAATGCGGTTGCACAATGCGGCCGCCGTCCTGGAGTTCATACTGGCCACGGTTAGCGAGCGAAAGCGGCGGCCCGCGTGAGACAATCAACGGTTGCCCCGCGCCCGGTGGCTCGAATTCAGCGCCGCGTTTATTTGATTTCATGACCAGACACCTAAAAGATACGGAGCGCTGGAAGAAGATCGTCCAGTCGTTCGGCGACGTTTCGGTCACCGTGCTGGCCGATCTGGTCGCCGACGAATTCATCTTTGGCGAGATCGCGCGGGTGTCACGCGAAGCGCCAGTGCTGATCCTGAAACATCGCGAGCGCACCGTGGTTCCCGGGGGCGGCGGCAACGCGGTAATGAACCTGGCTTCCCTGGGCGTCAATGTTCTTCCCGTCGGAGTGGTAGGCGATGACGAGGTCGGCAGCCTGCTGCTGGAAAGATTGCACGAGAAGAAGATTCCCACCAGCGGCATCGAGCGGGTGAAGCACCATACCACCACCACCAAGAGTCGCATCCTCGCGGGCATGTCGCACACCAGCCGCCAGCAGGTGGTGCGCGTGGACCGCGAACCGGAACCGCTGGACGAGTTGCATCCCGTGCTTTTGAACCTGGTGAATGCGGCGCGCGAGTATGCGACCGCGTCGGATGCCTTTCTGATTTCCGACTACGGATACGGTGCGGCCACACCCCGGCTGCTCAACTTCATCAAGTCGAACCGCTGTCTGGCCAACAAGCCGGTCACTCTCGATTCGCGCTATCGCATGCTCGACTACGAGGGGGCTACGGCGGCCACGCCCAATGAGCCGGAGGTGGAAGAGGCGTTGGGCATCANNCTGGAGTCGCTGGTGATCACGCGCGGCCGCCATGGCATGGTTGGCTTCGAGAAAGATGCGCCGCCGCTGGTCCTACCCATATATGGCTCCGACCAGGTGGTGGATGTGACCGGAGCTGGAGACACCGTGATCGCCACCTTCACCGCGGCGCTCGCCGCCGGGGCCGATACGGCTTCGGCAACGCGACTGGCCAACTTCGCCGGCGGCATCGTGGTGATGAAGCGCGGTACGGCTACGGTATCGAACCAGGAATTGCTGGCGGCCATCGACCAGTATTCCGCAACTACATCTTCGTGAACGACTGCACACAAAAAATCCTTTCGCGCGATGCCTTGCGTAACCGCGTGGCCGAGTGGCGGCACAGCGGCCAGCCGATTGTGCTGGCCAATGGCTGCTTTGATCTGTTGCACGTTGGGCACATCCGCTATCTGCGCGGCGCGAAGGCGCTGGGCGGAAAGCTGGTGGTGGCCATGAATTCGGACCAGAGCGTTACCCGGCTCAAGGGAGCGGGCCGCCCGCTGATGCCGGCCGCGGAGCGCGCAGAGATCGTCGCCGCACTGACCGACGTGGATGCGGTAGTTCTTTTTGACGAACCTGACGTGCGCGCCCTGATTCGCGAGATTCGCCCCGACGTGCAGGCCAAGGGCACTGACTACACGCGAGAGAATGTCCCCGAGCGCGACGAGGTCCTGGCTTATGGCGGACGGATCGAAATTGTTGGCGACTCCAAAGACCATTCCACTACTGACTTCCTTGCGCGACTGCAATCCTGGAGCGGAGGAAGCGGCCAACGGTGAGCACTCCCGTATCGACGCCGGAGCAGACTTCCATGCCCACCGAACACCGTTCCGCCATCGCCTCGACGGACCGGCTCCTGGTGGTGCGACTCAGCGCCATGGGCGACATCATTCACGCCATGCCCGCGATTGCCGCCTTGCGTCGCGCCAAACCCGACCTGCAAATCGGCTGGCTGGTGGAAGAGCGCTGGGCGGAGTTGCTGTGCGCGCGTGATGCGGAGCGATTGGCTGCGCCCTCGGAGCGCAAGCCGCTCGCCGACTGGGTGCATGTGGCCAAGTTCTCCAGTTGGCGCAGAGCACTGTTTTCCGGTGAGACGTGGCGCGAGATCCAGTCGTGCCGGCGTGAAATGCGGGCAAGGAAATACCAGGTCGCGCTCGACCTCCAGGGTGCGATACGCTCGGCGCTGGCAGCGTATTCTACAGGCGCCACGGTCCGCATCGGGGCGGCGCAGCCGCGCGAGGCGCCGGCGCGCATGTTCTGCACCCACGCCATTGACGTGCGAGGGACTCACGTGATCGAGCATGCGTTGTCTCTGGCTTCGGAGATTGCAGGCCAAGCGCTGGAGTACGTTCAGCCCCCATTTCCCGTTGATGCTGCCATCGAGGCCTGGGCCGATCGTCAATCTGAAATGTTTGGCGGCAAGCCGCTGGCGATTCTCAACCCCGGTGCTGGCTGGGGAGCAAAGTGCTGGCCTGCGGACTGCTTCGGCGCGGTGGCGCGCGCGTTGGTGGAACGAGGCATGGCGGTGCTCGTCAATCATGGTCCCGGAGAAGAAGCCCTGGCCGAAGCGGTCCGCGACTCCAGCGGCGGAGTGGCCGTCCCGTTGAAGTGCTCGGTCGGAGAACTGATTGCGCTGACGCGGCGCGCCCGCCTCTTCATCGGCGGAGATACGGGCCCCATGCAACTGGCGGCGGCGTTACGGGTTCCCGTGGTCGCGTTGTTCGGGCCCACGCGCCCGGAGCGTAATGGTCCCTTCGGCACACCCAACGTGGTGCTGCGCAGTCCACAGAGCGTGTATAACACGACCCACACCGACCGTCGCGATGAGGGCCTGGTTTCGATCGGGCCGCAAGCGGTGATACAAGCGGCTGAGCGGTTGCTCGGAGAGCAGCATGGCTGAGCCGCAAGCCGTCAAGTCGCATATCGCGTGGAGCCGCGTGGCCCGCCGCATTCGGGTGCCGATGGGATTTGCATTTGCGATTTTTTACTTGTGGCGCGCAAAACCAACCTGGAGGTTTCTCCTCCTTGGCGCTCTCCTCGCTGCGATCGGCATTGTGCTTCGCACCCTCGCCTCGGGGCAGGTCAAGAAGAACCAGGAGCTGACCACGACTGGGCCTTACGCCTATGTGCGCAATCCTCTTTACCTGGGATCGATCATCATCGCGATTGGGTTCGTCGTCGCCGCTCGTGACCTCTGGGTGGCGATTGCGGTGCTGGCAATGTTCGCGCTGGTTTACGTGCCGGTCATTCGTGGCGAGGAGGCCTTCTTGCGAAAACAATTTCCGGCGTATGACGGCTACGCGCGCCGTGTGCCCAGCCTGCTTCCCCGCACGTTGCTGTTCCGTCCAATGATGGACGGCTTCTCGCGTAAGCTATATTGGCAACATCGCGAGTACAATGCCTTGCTGGGCGCCGCGGCCATGCTGGCGGCACTGGTGGCAAAGATCCTGTGGTTGCACGGGTGAAGGTAAATCTGATTACGCGTAGCAGTGCCGCACTCGCAATCCTGTTGGCAGTTGCAGCGTCGCTTGGACTCAGCGCGCCGGCCGTTCCCGGTGCGCAAGCGCCGCATGCCGGGGCGCAAGCGACGCCAGAAGCGAAAATTGGCGCCTCCGCGCACATTGAACCCTTGCGTCCCGGCTACGAGTTCCCGCACGGACAGACGCTGCATTACGAAGGCGAATGGCGCTTCTTGCCGGCGGGCGTGGCGACCCTGCGCATCGAGCGTGCAGGATCGCAGGAGCACGTAACCGCAACCGCTGACTCCACCGGCGTGGTGGCGCTCCTCTATCGCGTGCAGGACCAATTCAACTCCTACTTCGACGCCAAGAGCCTGTGCTCGTACAAGCTGTTGAAGCACGCCGAAGAGGGCTTGCACCGGCGCGACACCGCAATCTCGTACGACTACGCGCGCGGCAAGGCCATCCTGGAAGAACGCAACCTGAAAGACAATCAGCAGAAGAAGACCGAGAACGATATACCGAGCTGCGTGACCGACGTGTTATCGGGAATTTTTTATGTGGGAAGCCTGCCGCTGCAGCCAGGGGCCAACTATAGGTTCCCTATCAATAACGGAGGCAAGACCGTAACCGTGCAGGCGCACGTCGAAGGTAAGGAGCAGATAAAGACCCCGGCCGGGACGTTTCAAACCATTCGTGTGGGGCCGGAAGGTGACTCGGGAATTCTCAGCGGGCGAATCTGGATTTGGTACACCGACGACGCTCGACATCTGCCGGTGCAGATGCGCGCCAAACTATTCTGGGGGATGCTCACAATTTACCTGACCAGCATCGGCAAGTAAGGCGGAGAAATGCAGTGTCGGGCCAAAAATGAACAATGTCATCGACACGCGCGACGCAAATCCGCCAACCCAGGCCGTGCTTTTGACTTCGGCTACAATAGCAGCAGGCTAAGCGATATGCACGGTTTGGTCTCACAATGACGGCCGCGAACCCAAGAACGCTTGAGAGTAAGGAGGAAGCGATGAAGAGTCCTTTGCTTGACAACCATCTTGAGCTTCCTATGTACGGCTTGTCGGAAGCGGCTCTCTATCTGCGTATCCCCATCAAGACGCTCGAATACTGGGTATTTGGAAGAGGGCGTATCCCGCCGATGATCAAGGCGGCATCGCGACTTCCTCGATCGTTATCCTTCATGAACCTGCTTGAGTGTCATATGCTGGCGGCAATGCGTTCTTTGTACGATCTGCGTCTGCCTAAGATTCGGCGCGGGGTGGCACATCTAAATAAGGCATCCGTCTTTGGGCACCCGTTGATCGAACAACCACTTCTCACAGACCGCGTGGATTTGCTGATTAGAGAGCTCGATAAGATTGTGAATCTCTCCCGCGGTGGGCAGCTCGCCATTCCCGAGATTGTTAACGTTCATCTGGAGCGCATTGAATATGACAAGGGAAGATTTCGATTCTATCCGTTTGTTCGCCAAAGGCGAGCGGATGAGCCGAAACTGATCGTAATCAATCCATCGGTGGGATTTGGCAAGCCGGTCATTACAGGTACGGGCATTTCGACTGCGGTCATAGCGTCACGATTCAACGCCCGCGAATCAATGCCTGATTTAGCCAGGGAGTATGGCCTCGAAGAAAGACAAATCGAAGAGGCTATCCGCTGGGAAACCAGAGCAGTTGCGGCTTGATGACTTCATTATTTTTCTCGATGAGAATCTTCATCGGTGCAAGCCGATCCTAGAAGCCCTGGCGGAGACCGCAGTCGCATTTGAACGCCACGAAACGCACTTCAGGGCTGGCGAGGATGACGATGTGTGGCTCCAATCTGTCTCAGAACGCGGTTGGATCGTTCTAACCAAAGACAAGCACAACCGCTACAACGACCTCGAACGATCAGCCGTGAGGCGCTTTAAGGCCCGCGAGTTCTACTTCGGTGGCGGGAACCTAAACGCGAATGACATGGCGGCAGCACTTATCATGGCGCTGCCGGAAATACGTCGAATTGTTCGCAGATACGATCCACCGCTCGTGGGAAGTATCACTCGCTCAGGCTCGATAACAATTGTTTTCGATGAGCACGGCTCGACACATCTGAGAAGAAAAATTGCGAAAACACTAAGCAGTTAATAAATCAAAACCCTGCTTCTGCTCCAAAAGGTCTACTTGCTACGGCAGGGAAGAGCATTCAGGTTCCATGAGGACTACGGTTACTGCATGCGAAAGCGTTCCGCCATCAGCCGCTGCAGCCGCGGCTTGTAGAGGATGTCGTAGGCGAACTCCTTGTCCGGGAACATGGCCAGCGCGGCGCGCTTGGTGTTGGCCACCAGTTCGGCAGCCTCTTGCACGGTAAGGTCCTGGTCCTGGCTAATGACCGACATCACCATGTTCATCATCACCTGCAAGCGGCGCAGCTTGCGGCGTTCTTCTTCCTGCTCCTGCTGCTCCCTGCTGATTTGCGGTCCAACCTCTTCCCTGCGTTCCGATAGCCCCATAGATTCCTCGAAAAACAGCCGCCATCCGTGGCCGCCTGAAATCGTGCTTGCTCAGTTTCCGCTACAATTTGGATGTCCGACCTGACCCCACTGTTGCGCTCGAGCGTGGTGGGCGGCATCATACACCGAAACGGCACAATTTCAGCCGGGAAACAGGGCCATTACAAATGGATACCATTTGCATCGGACCCATTGGAGGCAGTATGGCAGAGGCAGCAAACGATCACGAAGAGCTGGTAAAGGTTTTCGATACCGACGAAGAGTCAGAGGGGATGGTAGTGCGTGGTTTGCTGGAGTCGGCAGGTATTGCCGCCATGATCCAAAACCGGGAAGCTCCCCAGGACATCCTGCCCGGCGTGGGTGGCGTTTGGGTGATGGTGCGGCCCGATCAAGCTGTCGAAGCTCTGCAGACCATCGACGAGTATCGTCGGAATCCCACTACCGACGCAGACGAGGCCGTCAGTGAGGAACCGGCCGAGCCGTGATATTCGTGCCATCGAGATAGAAGGAGATGGCGCCGGACAGATCGGTGCGGTAAGTTGGGATGTGCGCGTCGGCGTAACGCGCCATCACATCCTCCCGGGGGAGTTTGAACGAGTTGTAGAAGCCCACCGAAACCACGGCGTAGCGCGGCTTCACCGCTGCCAGGAATTCGGGCGAGCTGGAAGTGGCGCTGCCGTGATGTCCCACCTTGAGCAAATCGGATTGCGGAACTTCGTCCACCAGGAACTTCTCCGTCCGTTTATGCGAGTCTCCCACCAGTAACACGGAACTCCCGCCATACTGCAGGTGCAGGACCAACGACTCGTCATCCTGCGGCGGATCGTGGGGCGGCCATCCCGGCTGAGGATTAAGCACGCGCACGTGGACCCTTCCGAACTCAAACGATTCACCGGCGTGGTACGGCTTCAGATTCATATGATTGGAGCGCGCCGCCT
>PLBW01000202.1:0-17616 GCA_003135475.1 Acidobacteriaceae bacterium | reverse complement strand
TCGCCAACATCGAAATCGGAGCGGGCATTGCCGGGCATGCCGCCAGCATCCATGAGCAGAGTCTTGCCCTCCGGAGTGATCAGCAGCAGCGAATCGCCCTGGCCCACATCAATGGCCGTGACCTCCAGCACTCCGGGTTGCCATCGCGGCTTTGGAGGAAAGAGCACAATCCAAACCGCAGCGACCAGCAGTCCGGCAAGCCCAACGCTGGCCAGGGCCGCCCGCCGCCGCGCCAGCAGCAGCGCCAGCCCGAACGCGCTCGCAGCCGCACAGCAGACCCATAGCGCCGGTGTGGGCACGCGGACATCGGAGACGCGCAGATGGCCAATCGTATGAATCGTGCCCGTCAACGCGTCGAGGGCGTAGCGAGTGATAAGCGCCGGTAACCACGCCAGCCACTGAGCGACGTAGGAAGCCGCAACTGCGACCACGGCGGCGGGCAAGAGAATCCCGGCGATCGGGATCACCAGCGCATTGGCAGGCAGGGCCATGGTAGTGGCGCGGTGGAAGTACCACGCCATCGGCAGCGCCAGCGCGATCTGGATAACGGTAGAGGTGAAAAGCAGTTCCGCCGCGCCGATGACGAACCGCGTGAGGCCGACTACTACCAAGTTCGCGACCCGCCGGTTGGAGATGCTCTCGACGAAGTCGCGAGCCAGCCGCATGTCGAAACGAAATTGCGCAACTCGCGTCGGAGGCGCGAAATCGTAGCTGGGCGAGTCGAGGTTGCTAAGCGCCCTGCGAAATGGGTACACAGTGCGCCGCAATACCGGCACCGCGATACCAGCAACCGCGATCACGGAAAGAAATGTGAGCTGGAAGCTGGCTTCGAAAAGGGTCCGCGGACTCACCAGCAAGATGCCCAATGCAGCGATGCCGAGTCCGTTGAGCGCGGCCCGTTCGCGAAACAGCAAACGCGTGACCATGTAAATCCCCAGCGTGATGGTGGCGCGCACGATAGGTGAACCCAGATCGGCGAGGAAGGCGTATCCCCACGAGAGCAGGATGGTAAGGATAGTGGCCCAGGTCTCGCCAAAGGGCAGCTTGCGCAATGCCCAGAAAACTGCGAAGGCGAGAATGCCTACGTTGATGCCGGATACGACCAGGATGTGATAGGTGCCGGTGCGTTGGAATTCCGTCTTGATGTCGCGTCCGAAGAAGGCGCGCCCTCCGATGAGCATGGCCTGCATCAGCGCGCCACGTTCGCCAGGCCAGAGTTGCATGATGTGCGCCAGTACGCTGCGACGCGCAGCGCTCCTCCACAACCCGATGCGACTGCCCACGAAACCGGGCAGTACGTCCACGCTGCTGGCGCGGGAAGAACCGGTCAGGCGAATGCCTTGCGAGGCCAGATAGCCGGCCATGTCCATCGCGCCGGGATTGCGATAGTTGCGCGGCAGCCGTAGCTTCGCGATGAAATGCAGACGCTGACCGTAGGTGTACACGTGAAGCGGCGAGCCGGTTCCTTCCTCGCTAGCCTCGTCTTCTTCCGCCTGTTTGCTGTAGATCGTAAGGCGAATGCCGGCGGCTGCTTTGAGCACGCGGTCGCCAAGTTGAAGCCGCTCGGCCGCGACGTCCACCGACTCCTGCTTACCGCCATAGGGACTGTCGCGCACCAGTCCCTCGCGGATGACATAGGCGGTCACATCAACCTGGTCGTCGCCATTGGCAAAGGGCTGCAGGTTTTCGGCAATCGTCGGAGCGGCAGCATCGCGGGCCTGAAGATAAAATCCGCCGAGCGGAATCAACGCTATAAGCGCCAACCCGAAAGCGGTCTGCGGCGAGCGGCGGTAGAAGAATGCCACGCCGAGAAGTGCAACCAGGCAAGCGATCAGCCAGGATTGGGGCGAGCGCCAGAGATAGTTGGCGGCGATGATTCCAATGGAAAAAGTGAGGGCTGCTAGAAAGACCGGCTCTTTGCCGCCGCAATACAGTAGCGGTCCCGCAGGCGCGGATGCCGGCACGGTGATCGTCGAAGAGGAGGTTGTCGCCACTGAAAGTCCAGTCGCGCTACCTCAGCTACCTGGGTGATTACAGCCGGTCCAGGTCCTCCGCGCCAAATGCAGGGGCCCAGGGCCATACTTCATATTGCGCGATCCCGAACCGGGTGTACGGATCGTTGTCGCGGATACTGTCCAGCGTCGCCTGAGCTTCATTATCGGGGACCCGCAGCAGCATGGCGCCACCAGAGCGCGGCACCAGCGGCCCAGAAGCGATCAACAGTTTCTCCTGCTTCAGGCCCTGGCAATAGGCGCGGTGAGCGTCAACGTGCTGCAAAACTTCTTCCAGCGGCTTGCGATAGCGAAGGATGGCGAGCGCGTACATTGGTCCTCCGGGCGAGTCGTCGAGGGTCAGCGCGCCAGATGCAGAACGGTTTCCAGGTGAAAGGTCTGCGGGAACATATCCACAAGGTGCGCCTGCTCGACCCGAAAACCTGATTCTAACAGCAGACGAAGGTCGCGAGACAGGGTTGCCGGATCACATGAGACGTAGGTCACATGGGAGACGGACATGCGACCCAGAGCGGCGGCCGTTTTTTCGCCCAGCCCGTCCCGCGGTGGATCGACCACGATCAGGTCTGGCGCCAGTTTGGGACCGCGCTCGGCGAGAAAGCGTTCGGTGGTCGCATGGATGCATGTCACATTGCCGGGAACGTTGAGGCGCAGATCGGCCAACGAATCCCGGGACGATTCCACCGCCAGCACCTGGTCGAACTTACCAGCCAGCGGCAGCGTAAACAGGCCGACGCCGGCATAGAGATCGAGTGCTGCCCGTCCGCCTCTTTTGACTGTCGCCACCTGCGCCAGCGTGTCAACCAGGTGGCGATTGGTCTGGAAGAACGATCCCGCACTGACCCGGTACTGCTGTCCTACAGCGTGGTACATCAAGCAATCACCGCCTGTTGCAGTCGCAGTTTCGGGATGATAGGCGGTACGCAGGGCACGCTCCCGGCCCTCGTCTTCGATGGAAAAAACCGGGAAAACGACGACTCCCACCACCCCCAGCAACGCGCTGCGCAAGGCTGCGGCCAGCGGCTGCAATTCTGCCGGATTGTCACCGGGCCAGACGTAAGCTTCCACCAGAAGCAGCGTGTCTTCGTGGTTGGCAAAGAATTGCAGGCCGTGCAGGAACTCCGGAACAGCACCTTCGCGACCGAGAGTCCACACTGCAGCGATCGCCTGGTTGATCAGGGGCGAGCTGATGGTACACGCCTCCACCGGAAGCACATCGTGGGAGTTGAAACGGTAAAAGCCCAGCGCAAATTCAGGCGTGTGCCGCACGTGCATGCGGGTGCGATTGCGGTAGTTCCACGGCGGCGAAGGGTGGAGCTGAATTTCGTGCTGGAGTTCGAGCTTGGCAGTGCGGCGCAGCGTCTCGCGCAGAATTCCGGCTTTCTGCCGCAACTGCACTTCGTAGCTCATGTGCTGGTAGTGGCAGCCGCCGCAGCTGCCGAAGTACGGACAATCCGGCTCGACCCGATCGGGGGAAGGCGTCACCACCTTTTCGAGTTTGGCGCGAGCGAAGCCGGAGCGGCTCTCGATCACCGAGACTTCAACTTGCTCGCCCGGCAGCACAAATGGCACAAAGACGGTTTTGCCGCGCCCCTGGGCGTCAGCCGGCATGCGCGCCAGGCCGTCGCCACCGTAAACCAGTTTTTCGATCTCTATTTGCAAAGGCGAACCATACCAGACGGCACGTCTGAAAACGTGCCCCTTTACAGCATACCTTCGGCTACATATAGAACAAGCTTAATCGGGGGACGTGGTACTGCTCCAACACCCGCTTGTGGACATATTGTTGGTGAAGCTGCTCGATTTGCGGCGCGCTCATCTTGCGGCGATAGGGCGCCAGGTCACGGTCGGCTTCGGCGCGCACCGCCAGCAAAATGTCATCCGGCGTTGCCGCCAGCAGCGCGGCCAAAATCTTCTCTTCCGCCACGGTCAGTCGCCGCTCTAAATCTTCCATGGACAGCAACCGGTCCTGCGACAACGAAGCCGCCAGCGCACGCAAGGTCAAGGCAGTTTCTTGTGCCAGCGTTTGCGCCGTCGCCGACAATTGTAGGTGATCGAGCTGCTCGGCGTTGCGATTCAGGTACTCCACCACCGCAGACTGGTCCAGTCCGGTGTTCTTCCTTTCGCTTGGGGCCGCACCTACGGCGGCTTCCTTCATCTCATCCGTCGAAGTCAGCACTTCCTGCGAGCAGTAAGCCAGGCCATTCACTTTTTGAAATCGCTTCGGGCGCCGCTCCCACTTTTCGAAGGTGACATCAATGCCGCGCAGCACGGCTTCCAGCGGAACGCCCGCATCCTTCCAGGTCTCCATCAGCGCCCAATCGAGCGGCGACAGCAGCAGCAGGGTACCCCGTCGGCGCTGGAAGTGCTCCTCGATCTCGGTAAAGTAATTGAAGTAGGTTTGCATCGAGGTTCAGCGGAGCTAACTAGGCTGCGACACCTGAATGGACGCGGGCCTGCCATTCCAGTGTAGCCTCAATCGGGCTTGGGAACTGAGCTTATTGTCTCGCGCGCGCTGCCACCTTCCGGCGTTTCGTTTCCGGCGGCATGCTCATTACGGCGGCGCACGTGCGCCTGATTGCGCTCATAGATAATGCGCAGTCCCTCCAGCGTGAGCAGGTCATCGATCTGGCGAATATATTTGGACCCGCCCCCCATCAGCGGCGCAAGGCCGCCGGTGGCAACGATGTTGACGTTCTCGCCCAACTCGGCAATGAGCCGCTCCAGAATTCCGTCGATCAGCCCGAGGTAGCCGTAGTAAAGACCTGACTGAAGACTGTTGACGGTATTGGTCGCCAGCACCCGGGGCGGCTTGCGGACGTCCACGCGAGGCAAGCGCGCCGTATGCTCAAAAAGTGCCTCGGCCGAGATCCCGATTCCCGGCGTGATGACCCCGCCCATGTACTCACCCTTGCGCGAGACCACATCAAACGTGGTCGCGGTCCCGAAATCCACCACGATGCACGGGCCGCCGTACTTTTCGAATGCGGCCACACTGTTGACGATGCGATCAGCGCCCACCTCCGCAGGATTGTCGTAGTGCACCGGCATGCCGGTCTTGACGCCGGGTTCGATGAACAGCGGGCGCGAGTGGAAGTAGCGCTCGCACACCTCGCGCAAGGTGGAGTCGAGTGGTGGCACGACCGACGAAATCACGATACCTTGCACCGAGCTGACCTCGAGCCCGTGCATGGCAAACAAGTTGCGGAAGAGGACGCCGTACTCGTCCACCATCTGCGTCTTGATGGTGGAAACCCGCCAGTGCGCCAGCAGGCGGCCAGGGCCCGGTTTGGCGGACTTGGCCTCGAAAACGCCCAGCACCGTATTGGTATTACCTACGTCAATGACAAGCAGCATGGTTTATTTCCCGCTGAGCGCGCGAACCTCTCCCGAAAGTACGGTGCGCAGACCCGACTCGGTGCGCACCAGCAGAAAGCCGCGCTCGTCAAGCCCTTCCGTGACTCCGACATAACCGCCGCCACTCGCTTCAACGTGCACCTGACGCGAGCGGGCATACGAGGAGCGCTCTTCGAACCTTCGCAGGATGGAAAAGCGCGCAGTGGGGCCGCCTTGGGTGAGCTTGCGGTACTCGCTGTCGAGGGATTTTAGCAGAGCAGCGGCCAGTTCGACGCGCGACCAGGTGCGCCCGCTTTCCATGCGCAGCGAAGTCGCAATCGGTTCCAACTCGCCCGCAAACGACGCCTGGTTTACGTTGATCCCGATGCCGACCACCACGTAGTGCACCCGCGTCGGCTCGGAATTCATCTCGGTCAGAATGCCGCAAAACTTTCGCTCACCCAGCAGAGCGTCGTTGGGCCAGCGCAGATCGGGATGCAAGCCGGTACTGTGTTCCACCGCTTCCGCCACTGCGATGCCGGCGATCAGCGAGAGCATCAAGGCATCGGCCGGCGACAACACCGGCCGCAGAACCACCGAGCAGTAGATGCCCACCGACTGCACCGACTCCCAACTGTGGCCGGCGCGTCCACGCCCGGCGGTCTGCTCCTCGGCCAAAAAGACGGCGCCTTCCGGCTCACCGCCGCTCGCCGCCTGCATCGCCGCCACATTGGTTGAGCCAATGCGGAAGTAATGATGAATGCGCGAGGCGAAGATGGTCCCCTTTAGCATTGGACTCAGGATGTCGGGGAGTAGAAGGTCGGGCACCGTTTCCAGTTGATAGCCAGTCGCGGGATGACCCGTGATCTGCAGGCCCAGCTCGCGCAGATGCTGCACCGCGCGCCACACCTCGGAGCGGGTGGTGCCCAGTTCCTCGGCAATGCGGCTGCCGCTGATGACGACCGTCGCGTTGTCGCTGAGCAGGCGCACAATGCGGCCCAGGCGCGCGTCGGTGGAACCGTCGGGCGGGATGTCGGTGCGGGTTGGCGCGGTTCGGGCGATACGACGATTATGCGCGAACGGGGAGAGATTGGGTAGGATCACTTGCGATATGGCGATTTCACGCTACCTATCGATATTTTTGATCTTCCGTGCAGGGTCAATGCCCTACTCACAGCTATCGCTCACCGTTGTCAGGCTGGTCACGATCCAATCAGGCGCCTGGTCCTCTCGCACGGCAGAGATCTTAACCAGATGGTTAACATAAACGGAGAGGTCAATGCTGTCGCTTCTGACTACCCGCTGCCAGCCGCTGTAGCTAGCAAGCCAATACTTGTTTGTGCTGCCGATTTGTTTCAGACAGCCGGTAAGCGTGTCCGCCTTTGTAGCAGGTACCGGAGGTTTGAATACTTTCGCATTGTCCTGCAGCAGCGGCGCATGGACCGGGGCTGAGATGGAAATCGTCTTTGATTCTTTGGGGTGTCCCACGCCGTCCAGGAACGGCT
Organism: Acidobacteriaceae bacterium; assembly: GCA_003135475.1. Taxonomy (GTDB): domain Bacteria; phylum Acidobacteriota; class Terriglobia; order Terriglobales; family Acidobacteriaceae; genus Bog-257. Next base: position 10,763 of record PLBW01000202.1, on the reverse strand, counting down.
CGATGGTGAGCACCAGGTCGGTCGGCTTTGAGTTGAAATTGCTCAGCAGAAGCGACATGGAACCGTTCGGTGGCAAGTTAGTATCCGTCTCCGCCCCACATTTCCCCAAGCCATAGCCACGCGATTGCACAGTCGAGGCGTATAGGAACTTCGAGCACGGATACCGAATCTGCACATAATCAGCATTCGTCGTCTTCCACGAGATGCCGATCGTGTTCGGGGTGCCGCGTATCAGTGGACGTTCCAGAATCGGCCCGTGCTCAAACGAGATCACGGAAGGGACAAGCTGCTGGCTCGTTGCTTCGGTGCTCGCGCGCTTAAACTGCGGGTTCGGAAAGGAAACGGTCGAAAGCACGCTTCGCATCACCTCGAACTCGTTGTCTTCCGATACCCACTGTATTGAGCATGGGACGTCCATTCCGGTGCCGTTCTCCTCCGCAAATTCAAAGGCGAATTCGTAACAAAGGCCATGCTGAAAGGTATGGAAGTAGTAGACAGATCCCGCCGTACCCATTGCCACGCCAACATCGAGGGTCCGCGAATAGGTGATCCGGCCGACACTCATAGAAGAGGTATGCTCCGGCCAGAACGTGCGGAACTGTTTGCAGGTTCCTTCGCTTCGAATCCGCGGATCAACAAAGACAGTGAAACCGCCGCCGACGAAGTTCGACTCGGGATATGTATCCCTCGGTATGCTCACATTCACAATGGAGTTGCCGGTGATCGGCTCCTGACCGGCGAAATTCGTCTGCACCTGCGTGTATTCCGACTTCGCATCCCCAAATGTCGCCAAATAGCGCAAACGAATTCCGTACAGGGGATTCTCATAGCTAACCCATGTATCAAGATTGCCGAGTATGGGGCGAACTCCCTCGGGGCTTTTGTGCACCATGAATTCGACACTGGTTACATGCAACGTTGGTGGGCGGCGCTCTTCCGTTGAAGTGGCTGGAGTTGAAGGCGCCGGCGACGGTACCTCAAGTCCGTGCAATGTCACTTCATCACCGATGTGGTTTTCCAGCCCTGCCGTTCGTCCCGTCAGATAGTAAACCACCCACCAAAAGACGTTGGTGAGCTCAAACCTGCCTTCCTTCCGGTCCACACAGCCCACAACCTCAACCACCGAGGAGGTGGGATTTTTCTGTTGAGTTGTCTGCGCCTGCGCCCATGAAGAACTGCGCAGCGGGACCGCTATCGCAATCGCCAGCAAGACTATCGACAGCGTTTTCACAGCTTGAATATAGACCTGAAGTTCAGTAATGACCATACAGCTTGCGGGGTCGTACCCTGAACGCACGACAGAGTTATCACTCCAAGGCCAATAAGCACAGCGAGCGTATGTCTCATCAGCCCAATTATCTGCCGCTGAGTCAATTGGCGATACCAGGCGATTACACAAGCAATCCCGACCGCAGGCCCTCGGCGCGGTAAAGATCAGTAGGGAATATAGGATCCTTCGACTCGGTCGCCGCGGCGACCTCGCTCAGGAGGACAGAGTTGTAGGCCGAAAGCTGACGGCTGACAGCTGAAGGCTATTTACGCCGGAGCGATGCGCATGCTCAAGTCCACCGCCGGAGCGGAATGTGTCAACGCTCCCACCGAAATGAAGTTCACTCCGGTTTCGGCGTAGGTGCGCACGTTTTCCAGGGTGATTCCGCCCGAGGCTTCCAGCGGCACATCCCGATCCAGTTGCCGGACACGCTCTACCGCCTGGCGAACGTCCTCCGGCGACATGTTGTCGAGCAAGACCGCTTCGGCGCCATGCTCCAGGACAGCCTCGAGTTCGTGCAGCGAGCGCACCTCAATTTCGACGATCTGCGAGCCGCGCCGATTGTGCAGCGCGCGTTGCAGCGCAGCCACTTCCCCGCCGGCCAGCGCAATGTGGTTGTTCTTGATGAGCACACCATCGCTGAGGTCGAGACGATGGTTGATGCCCCCGCCGCAACTCACCGCGTACTTGTCCAGCACGCGCAGCCCGGGCGCGGTCTTGCGCGTGTCCAGGATTACGGTGCCGGTGCCTGCCACCGCGTCCACGTAGCGGCGCGTCAGCGTGGCAATGCCGCTCATGCGCTGCAGGATGTTCAAGATCACACGCTCGCAGGACAAAAGCACCCGCGCATTGTGGACGATCACCGCAATCGACTGTCCTTTGCGCAAGCGCACCCCGTCGAAGATTTCGGTGTGGCTGGTGACCTCGGGATGCGAGGTGACAGTGCCGTCCAGGACGGCAAAGACGTTCAAGATGCGCGGGATGCAGCCCAGCCCGGAGAGCACACAGTCCTGCTTGGCGAGAATGGTGCCGGAGGCGCGCTGGTTGGGGTCGATGCAGGCGTAGGTGGTGGCATCGCGGGTGGCGCGATCTTCCTGCAATGCGTTTTCCAGGATGGCGGTGATCCTGCGGCTTGTCCAATCCACGATCGATCTCCCCGGAGCTACGACGCGCGATTAGGCGCCTAACTCTCCCAACGCTTCGTTTGCCTTCCGGACCAGCATTTCGACTTCGCCTTTGCGCTTCCTCAATCCCTCGACCACGTGTGCCGGGGCTTTGGCAAGGAAGGCGTCATTGTTCAACTGCGCAGTCGCGCGCGTCAACTCCTGCGTAAGCCGCGTCAGCTCTTTGCTGAGGCGGTCGCGTTCGGCAGTCGCATCCATCTTGCGCTCATAGAGCACCCGCACATCGAAGCGGGCCGTGCTGCGCGCGCCCGCAGACTTGGACAACGATGACTCCACAAAGGTGATCGCTTCCACATTCGCCAAGCGCTCCACCGCGCCACGGTTGCGCTCGGTCAAGGACCGAATGTCGCCGTCCGCGAAGATCTCGACCGCCACCTTCTGCTTGGGTTCGATCTTCAATTCGGCCCGGATGTTGCGCACGCCTTCGATCAAATCTTGCATGATCGCCATTTCGGTTTCGGCGTCTGCGTCCACCTGCGACGGGTCAACCCTGGGATACGCAGCCAGCGCAATCGATTTGAGCGGCGGCTTGCCATCGTACACCGCATGCCAGATTTCTTCGGTGATGAAGGGCATGAACGGCGACAACATGCGCAGCGCGCCTTCGAAGATGCTGATCAGATTCGCGTATGCTACGCGCGCCTGTTCGCGATCGTCGGCAGCGAGTCGCGGCTTGATCAGCTCCAGATACCAGCCGCAGTATTCGCCCCAGAAAAAGTGATAGACAACGTGCGCCGCTTCATGGAAGCGGTATGCCTCCAGCGCTTCGTGCATCTGTTGCGCAACCCGATTGAAGCGCGACAGAATCCAGCGGTCGTCGAGGGTTTCAGCCTTGAAGCCGGGAACACCCTTTATCCCACCCTCTCGCCCAAAATCGGGCGAGAAGGGTAGGGCACCCGAATTCGTTGCACCCGGATTCGCTAACGATTGGAAATCCGCCAGCGACCACAAACCCGCCTCCTGTGCCCTGTCGACGTTCATGAAGAGGAAGCGCGCGGCATTCCAAATCTTGTTGGCGAAGGCGCGATAGCTCTGGGTGCGGCTCTCCGAAAAGGCGATATCGGTCCCCGGGGCGGCCATCGAGGCCAGGGTGAAGCGCACGGCGTCGGTGCCGTACTGCTCGATGATCTCGATGGGATCCATTACGTTGCCCTTGGTCTTCGACATCTTCTGACGCTCGGCATCTCGCACCAGCGCGTGGATGTAAACGTTATGGAAGGGCACGTCGCCATGCTTGTGTCCGCGCATGAAGTGGCAGTTCATCATGATCATGCGCGCCACCCAGAAGAACAGGATGTCAAAGCCGGTGATCAGCAGCGTCGTCGGATAGAAAGCGTCGAGATCTGGCGTGCTGTCGGGCCAACCCAGCGCCGAGCACGGCAACAGGCCCGACGAAAACCAGGTGTCGAGCACGTCGTTGTCTTGCTCCACACGGCTGCCGCCGCACTTGGTGCATTTCGTGGGCGCTTCTCGCGCAACCATGATCTCGCAGCAGTCTTTGCAATGCCACGCGGGAATGCGATGTCCCCACCACAATTGCCGCGAGATGCACCAGTCGTGAATGTTGCGCATCCACTCGAAATAGGTCTTGGAGTAATTCTCCGGCACGAACTTGACGTCGCCGTTCTCCACCACCTCGATGGCGCGGTCGGCCAACGGCTGGATCTTGACGAACCACTGCGTCGAAAGCCGTGGCTCGACGATGGTCTTGCAGCGACCGCATTTGCCCAGCGGGACAACATAGTCCTTCGTGCCGACCAGAAAGCCACCTTGCTCGAGATCTTCCAGCACCTTCTGCCGCGCCTCGAAACGGTCCAGTCCCTTGTAGGGTCCAGCGTTCTCGTTCATCTGCGCGACTTCGTTCATCACGTCGATCTGCGGCAGGTTGTTGCGCACGCCTGCCTCGAAATCGTTGGGATCGTGCGACGGTGTGACCTTCACGGCGCCGGTTCCAAACTCGGGATTGGCGAGGATATCGTCGGTGATGATCGGAATCTCGCGATTCATCAGCGGCAGCAGAACCTTTTTCCCGTGAAGATGACGGTAGCGTTCGTCGGCGGAGTTCACCGCCACCGCGGTGTCGCCCAACATGGTCTCGGGACGCGTGGTGGCCACCACGATGTACTCGTCTTTGGATTTGGATTTGGACCCGATCACCGGATAGCGGATTTCGTAAATCTTGCCCGGCGTGTCCTCGTGCACTACTTCAAGGTCAGAGACGGCCGTGACGCAACGCGGACACCAGTTCACGATGTACTTGCCGCGGTAGATCAGTCCCTCTTCATGCAGGCGGACGAAGGCCTCGCGCACCGCGCGCGACATGCGCTCATCCATGGTGAAGTATTCGCGTGACCAGTCCACCGAAGCGCCGAGGCGCTTCATTTGTTGCAGAATGACTCCGCCATAGTGTTGCTTCCAGTCCCAGACGCGCGCGATGAACGCCTCGCGCCCCAGGTCGCGGCGGTTCTTGCCTTCAGCAGCGAGCTGGCGTTCCACCATCAACTGGGTGGCGATGCCGGCGTGATCGGTGCCCGGCAGCCACAGCGTGCGCAGCCCCTGCATCCGCTTCCAGCGGACGATGATGTCAATCTCGGTGTGCTCTAACATGTGGCCCATGTGCAGGTTACCGGTGACATTGGGCGGCGGCAGGGTCACCGTGAAGGTGGGCTGGTCGGGGTCGCTGGGGGGTTCCACGTGGAACAGTTTTTCGTGGACCCAGTATTCGGCCCAACGCGGTTCAATGGCGCCCGGTTCGTAGGCCTTGGGAAGATCGTGAGGCATTGCAATCCGTTCTGCGAATGACGTTTCGACTTCGATATTACAAGGAAGAGCGGTCAGTAGTCAGTAGCCAGTCGTCAGTTCAGCTGCAATTCTCGCAACGTGACACCAGCACGACGCAAGAAAAAAGCGCAGCCTAAGCTGCGCTCTCGACCAATCTCGCCGTCAGAACGGCCAATGATGCTTCTTCTTTTTCTTCGATGAGCTTTCCTTGTTGGCATCGGTTGGGGGCGCGGACTGTTGCGCCGAACCACTGCTGGCCGCGGGCGCCGGCTGCGTGCTGTTGTCGGAACTGGAGGACGCAGCAGCATCGTTCGCTGGTGCGGGCGGAGGAGCGGTGGCGCCGGGCGGAGGAGTTGCGGCTGCGGGCTGCAAGTCGTTCTTCATTTCAGGAACTGCGCTACTGTCGGAGGCCGGGTTGGAGGGTGCGCCATTCCCGGCGCCGCTCGACGCAGGCTTGGCCGGCGCAGTCCCGGGGGTAGCGCCAGCAGCATTGCCCGTGGTGGGAGTAGATCCGGCAGGCGCCGCTGCTTCGGCGTCAGAGCGCGGAACGGGAGCGTTCGCGGCCGGGACGGCGCCGTTCTCCACGCGCTCGACCCCTACCTTATTGGAACCGGTCAGGCTGCCGATGATGCTGCTATTCGCGGCGCGCACCATATCAGGCGCGCTGGCCTGCTTGGGATCAACCAGCGTCGGTTCGCCGACCTTGGTGGCGTCCGATACGTCCGGACCTCTGCGGAAGTTCTCCATCAACTTGCCGAAGTGTCCCAGCGAGCCGCGGCTGGCGATCTCAGCTTTATCTTCAGCAATGGCGGCTTCGGTGGCATGGGGGACGGGCTGCTTCATTGCCTGCAAGCGCTTTTTGGCATCGTCGGCGCGCTCTTCCAGAGGGTAGCGGGTGAGGACACGGCCGTAGGCGGCAATGGCTCCTTCGGTGTACTGCTTGATCAACGCACCTTTCGCCACTTCAGGCAGTTTCAACCGGCGAACGATGTCAACTTCCCTTTCGTAGGAGTTGCCCAATTCGTACAGGGCCTGGTCAGCGCCGCTGTATAGCGGGTAAGTCTCCACTACCGACTTCAGGCGCGCGATGGCCGCCGGATACACCTCGCGCAAAAAGTAGAAGTGCCCGATCATGTACTCGCGATCGGCCAGCACTTCCTGCACTTCCAGCAGGCGCTGCTTGGCCTGTGGCACCAGCGAGCTGTCGGGAAACTGCAAGATGAGCTGGCGATACTCCTCCTCGGCGCGGCGGGCGTGAGTGGGATCGCGGTCCGCCTTCTCCATCTCCTTGTAGTGGATGTTGCCGATCTTCATCTGCGCTTCCGCCGCCTCGGGCATATTAGGGAAGAAGGTGATGAAGTCCTTGTACTCGCTTTCCGCCTGGGTCAAAGCGGCCGACCCGCCTTCGGCATACCAGGAGTCGCCGATGGCCAGCTTGGCGCGCGCCACATACTCGGAATCCGGATAAGTATTGATCAGGGTCTGCAGACTGAGCCGGGCGACGTCGTACTTGCTGTGCTTCATCGCGTCCATGGCGCGGTCGAACAGCACCTTGTCCGGCTGTTTCGAGTCGATGTGGGCGATTGGATTCTGGACTTTCTTGTTGCTGCATCCGAGGGTCAGCAGCATGGCAGCTATCGAAAACGCTATGACGGCACGACGAAACATCCTAGACACCTCTGGGAAATACTGCTTTCCACGACTAGGCGCGCAACAAGGTGGCTTCCTGGGCGGCCTTCAACAGCGCCTCCACCTTACGGGCCGGATCGCCGTGGCCGAACACGTAACTGCCGGCAACGAAAATTTCTACTCCGGCGCGGACGGATGGTCCAATCGTTGCCAGGTCTACGCCGCCATCGATTTCAATGCGGTAGTTCAGTCCCTTGGCGGCGCGCATGGTGGCCAGCTTACGGACTTTCTCCAGCGCCCCGGGAATGAACTTTTGCCCGCCAAAACCGGGATTGACCGACATCACCAGGATGTAGTCGACGAGATCGAGCACCTCGCCGAGCGTCTGTACCGGGGTAGCCGGATTGAGCACCACGCCGACCTGCATGCCGTGGCTGCGAATCAGTTCCAGGGTGCGGTTCAGGTGGCGGCACACTTCCTGATGCACCGAAATCCAGTTGGCCCCGGCGTCGGCGAAAGCCGGAATGTAGTCATCGGGATTCTCGATCATCAGATGACAGTCCAGCGGAACGTCCACGGCTTTACGCAGCGACGCGACCACCGGCGGCCCGATCGTGATGTTGGGCACAAAATGGCCGTCCATGACATCCACATGGAGCAGGGTGGCGCCCCCTCGCACCGCCTCATTGGCATCCTCGGCCAGGCGGGCGAAATCAGCCGACAATATGGACGGCGCTATCTCGATCAAGACAGAACTTCTCTCGCGAGCATTTGGTCAAATTTTAGCACGGGAGCGGGGCAGGCCGTATGCCCGCCAACGTGGTTGACGTGACATTCCTACCGTCGGTGTCCCTCGGCTATTCACCGGTGATAGAGAGATGAGCAAGGGCGTGATGATCTTGGCATAGAGGAAGATGCCGGAGTTATCCTCTCTGACTTTTCTTCATCTACGTCGGACTGGTGGGCGGGCGCAAAGCTAACCTCGCTATTTATTTCGGTGGAAAGCACGCAAACTGATGTCGCCGGACTTGGATATCGAGGCGCTAAATGGACCTCGGTTTGACGCGCAGATCTTACGCATTTTATGTCTCGCCTTAACAAGGGCCTCAACCAATCCGACTTTGCCCAAGTTGCCACTGGTAAACACAAATTGACGAATCTTGTAATGAAAGATCTGAAAGCGCTCGATGTGCTTGCTTCGCTGCCTCTGGTCGGTTGTAACAAGTATCCAGCGTTTTCGGCCGACGTAGGGAAGTAGTGCCTCGTCGCGTATACCTACCTTGTTTCCGAAATGATCTCTGTGGCGCTGATAGCGCACATTTACCTTGTCGAGAGCTTGGGCGACTTCGTCAAAGTCGACGTTCTCGTCAAGGTACAGGGTGAAAGACTTAAGCGGCCTGCTTAGCTCTTTCCCATACGAGCGCTTCTTCGATTTCCCTTTCTTTCCGGCCATAGTCCTTCGCCAGCATGGAAATCGAGTCGCCTCCGCGATACCTGCTGGCGAGGAAACCCGTAGTAATACGGGAGTCGGCAAGGACAGGCATGCCAAACGATACGGCGGGATCAATCACTACAGTCCGAGACGCCTCCACTTGTGCCTGTAACATTTGCGCCCTCTCTGTAAAAGGGAACAGTCTCTTAGCCAAACCACTCTGCTTGCGGTCAACCCGTCGGAAGGAGCTGTCCATGAATTCACGAAAAGCGAACTGTCCTCCTTTTGAAAGGTCCACCAAGTCACGTTCGTCGAGATAGATGTGACCATTGTGAGTGGTGAGATTGTAGTCGGCAAAAGGATGATGGGAGGGATACTTGCTAAGCGCCGTCGTGAGCGAATATCGAATCGTGCGCAGGCCAATCCTATGAGATAGCCGAATTACCTCGAGGACATAACACTCGATCAGATTCTTAAAGGAGAGCAGCGGCCGGGGATGACGGGCCGCTAACCTGACTAAAGGGCGTTCTGCTTCTATTCCAATCACCCAATACCGCAGGGTGCTGATCGGCACGTGCAGATACAACGATGCCTCCGGCAACCCGTAATTGGGAAGCTCCAGTAAGTCCGTTTTTGCACACCTTGCCATATGTAATCTCAAGCTTACTACTTGTCGTTCCTCTGATCCAGAGCAATCTTGGTTGCGGCTCAAACTTCCTGCCGGGATCGGGACGACATCCCAAAGGAACTACTGGCCTGTACACAGCTCATTTACAGTATTTCGGCACCGTTGCTAGCGTACCTCCGGGACAAACGGCCATAATCTCGCGTACTCACCGCAAGCAACAGGGCGGAACATGTCCCGCCCTGCTTGCTCACATCGTTTAAATGGCCGCGAGTTCTTACTCGGGCGTGACTTCCGCCGCCTTGCTGATGGCGATGGTCTCGCCGACGTCGCCCACCTTGAAGCGGGCAAAACGCCGCACCGAGATGTTCTCGCCCAGCTTGCCCACCACGGTGGCAATAAGCTGGTGCACGGTCATGGTTTGGTCTTTGATGAAGGGCTGCTCGTACAGGCAGACCTCCTCATAGAACTTGCCCATCTTGCCTGCGACGATCTTCTCGATCACCGGCGCGGGCTTGCCCGTCTGGGCCGCCTGGGCGCGGTAGATGTCCTTCTCTTTTTCGAAGGCATCGGCGCTCACGTCTTGCTTGCGAATATACCGCGGATCGGTGGCGGCGATGTGCATGGCGATGTCGTGCACCAGGGTCTTGAAGTCGTCGGTGCGGGCGACGAAATCGCTCTCGCAGTTCACTTCCACCAGCACCCCGATCTTGCCTCCGGCGTGGATGTAGCTGGTCACCATACCCTCGCTGGTGGCGCGCGTCGCCTTCTTGGCGGCGGTGGCGACGCCCTTCTTGCGCAGAATGACGATGGCGCCTTCCATATCGCCCTTGGATTCGGTCAGCGCGTGCTTGCAATCCATCATGGGAGCGTTGGTCTTCTCCCGAAGCTCTTTCACTTGTGCGGCAGTAATGTTCACGGATGTAGTGCTCATCTTTCGGAAATCCTCTGGCCGTTGGCCCTTAGCTTTTAGCTCTTAGTAACAAACTGCCGATAAGCAGGAGCGCTAAGAGCCCGAATCTTAACTTGCTCTGTGCTGTTTGCTAAAAGCTAAGAGCTAATAGCTAACAGCTGCTCAGAAAAACAGCCCGCGCTGCAATGACGCGCGGGCCATGGAACCACTCGTCGTCTCGAACTGTTGTTAGGCGCTGGTATTCTCAGCCGCGGCGCGCCGGCCACCTTTGCCCAGCACTTCTTCCATGCTGACTTCTTCCGCCTCGCCGGTCTCCTCGGGAGCCGCAGCGGTTTCGCCCTCTTCCGGACTGGCAGCGGCAGCCTCGGCATCCGGGCTGTACTGCACCCCGGAGGCGATGTCTGCCATCTGTTTGTCGGTGGCAGCCTGCGAACCCTCGACCACCGAATCGGCAACCTTGGAAGCGAACAGCCGGATGGCACGCAGCGCGTCATCGTTGCCGGGAATTATGTAATCCACTTCGGTGGGATCGCAATTGGTGTCCACCACGGCAACCACGGGAATCCCCAGCTTGCGCGCTTCCTTCACCGCAATCTGCTCCTTGTTGGAGTCGATCACGAACAGCGCGTCGGGCAGGCGGTTAAGGTTCTTGATGCCGGCGAGGTTGGCCTGCAGGTGCTTGCGCTCGCGTTCCAGCTTCACCACTTCTTTTTTCGGCAGCAGCTCGTAACGGCCGTCAGTGGCCATCTCATCGAGCTCCTTCAGGCGCTTCACCGATTTCTGCACCGTCACCCAGTTGGTGAGCAGTCCGCCCAGCCAGCGCTGGTTGACATAGAACATGCCGCAGCGGGTCGCTTCTTCGGCGATGGCGTCCTGCGCCTGGCGCTTGGTGCCGACGAACAGCAGCAGCTTGCCTTCGGCAGCCATGT
>PLBW01000013.1 GCA_003135475.1 Acidobacteriaceae bacterium | reverse complement strand
GATGCCATCATTCTGGCTGCCGCCGGGCTTACGCGGCTCGGCAAAACCGAACTGGTGAAGGAAGTCCTCTCGGAGGAGTTCATGTGTCCGGCAGCGGGACAGGGCGCACTTGGCATCGAGATCCGCGAAGGCGATGTGGAGATGCGCGAACATCTTTCGTTTCTCGACGACTCTTCGGCCCACGCAGCTACGACCTGCGAGCGCGCGTTGCTGAATAAGCTGGGCGGCGGATGCCAGGTCCCGATTGGCGCCTTCGCTGAGATGAAGGATGGCAAGTTGCAGCTAACTGCGATTGTTGCGCGTCCGGACGGCACGGAGGTTCTGCGCGAGCGGCAGAGCGGTAGTGACCCGGTTACGCTGGGCGAAAACGTAGGCGACACGTTGCTGCGCCGGGGCGCCACCAGGATTCTCGAAGATGTTTATGGCGCGGCCGCAGCGGTGGCACAGCAGCCGTAAGAAGCAGTTGTCGGTAGCCGGTAGCCAGTGGTCGGTAGTCAGGCCGCATCAAAGCGGTTCTCGTGTCATCCTGATTGACGCATGGGCCTGCTGAGCGTTCGTGAGAACGAACCGCGGTATTTGCCAGTGGACTGTGCTGGCGGAAGATCCAGCGCCGTAGGCGCGACATAGTTTAGCCCAGCACGCAGCCGCAGGCGGAGTGCTGGGTAAAGTGGAAAATCGATCCGAGTCCCGTAGGGACGGCAGACTTCCTCACACACGCTCTTACACCCCCTCGCTTGAGCTGTGGAGGGGACTCTCGATACCAACTGGTCACATCCACCTGTGACAGGCGACCTTTCATCGGCGCCAGTCCTGGGTCACTCTCCCCATGTACTCCGCGCCCATCGGAGGAATCATGCATTCCATTGGCCGCCCGAACATAATCGCGTTGCTTACGCGGAGGCATCACTCCATGAAGCGCATTATTGCGACATTACTGCTGTGTCTTCTCGCAATCGAGCCGCTGGCATTTGCTGGAATTGGCAGCGATGTGACCGTGTATGTCGGCGGCACCGAAAACCAGATCAAAGACGGTGCCGAAGGAAAATCGTCTGAAAAAGACGAAAAGAACTTCATATTCCACTACAAGGGCGGTAGTCTAAGCATCCCCTACGACCAGGTAAACGATTTGGAGTACGGCCAGAAGGCCGGACGGCGGCTCGGTCTCGCCATAGCGGTGACCCCCTTGGCTCTGTTTTCAAAAAAGAGAAAACACTTTCTCAGTGTTGGCTGGAAAGACGAGCAGGACAAGCAGCACGCGGCAGTGTTTGAACTGGGNNAAAGGGATAGTGAGAACTACCATCGTCACTCTCGAGGCGCGCACTGGCAAGAAGGTCGAATACGAGGATGACGAAGCCCGCAAGAGCGGTATGGGCGGCATGCCATGATTCACGCGCTTTTCTTTGCTTGTCTTCTATTGCAGCAAGCGACGGCTGCGCCCGCGACCTCCTCCCAAGCTCAGGCGGCCGCAGCGCCGACCAGAGTCTCAGCGCCCGCCGACCTGGTGAAGGTGAAACGCATTTATGTGGATAGCTTCGGGGACGATCCAATTTCAAAAGAGATGCAGTCAATGATCGTATCCGCCCTGGTCGCGAGCAAGCGCTTTACTGTTACTGAAAATCGAAATCGTGCGGACGCGGTTCTAAAAGGCGTAGCTCTTGAGAAGACGTCGCAGGAAGTGCACGCTTACGGCGACAGCACCGCAGTTGGAGGCGCGGCTGGTAGTCATCACGGTAACGTGAATGGCAGCGTTGTAAACGGCACAGGCTCTATTTCCGGCAGTTCGAGCGGAGGCTTCGTCGCGCATCATTCGGCGATTAGCGATTCATCTGTGAATACGGAAACGATTGATCGCGCGCGAGTGGCGATTCGCCTCGTTAATGCCGATGGAGACGTGATCTGGACGACCACTCAGGAGAGCAAAGGCGCAAAGTACAAAGGAGCTAGCGCCGATGCGGCCGACATGTGCGTCAAGCAACTTGTGCGGGACATCGCGAAGCTGGAGGCCGCCACTACGCCGCAATCGGGGACTACTCCCGCGCCTGCTTCCTCCAACCCGACACGTCCCTGAGTGTGGTGACGACAAAGATCAACCATCGAACCGACCACAAGCCTCGGGAAACGGCGGGTGGCCCGGCCAAACCTTGTTGAGGAAAGTCCATCCAAACGTGGGTGCCCCGTTCTAGCCTGGTTTTGGCTAGGGCGGGGCAGTTAAAGGCTTGGTAATGCGAACCCGCAGCGGCTTCCCCATGCGCTCGCGCTTCCGACCGGTCCACTCCGACTCGATCTCTACCACGCCTTCCATCCCCGTCACGTAATGCCGGAAGCTGCTCCACGCCCAGTCTTCCGGTTTCTCCACGAGTCCACGCTTGACGGGATTCCGATGAATGTAGCGTAGTTTCTCGATGCGCTTCTTCGCCGTCCACACATTGAAATCGTAATAGCGCGCCTGCCAGAAGTGCTCCCGACCGCCAATGAGCCTGCGGGCCACGGACTGCTTGATGGCTTGCAGCGCGCTGGCCAGGGTGCCGCGCTGAGGTTCGCTGATCAGCAGCTGCACGTGCTCCGGCATGACCACGTAGCCGGTGACGTAGAAATCGTAGAGCACACGACTCAGCTCCAGCGCGACTTCAAACTGATGCATTGCGCGCGGAGTGGCCAGCAGCGGTTGTCGGCGGTAACAACTGAAAGTGATGAAGTGCAGATCGCGAGCTTCTTGATGACGCTTCAGTCCGCGAGGCATGTCATGAGGATAGTAGGTCTGAGAGTCCCGTCAAGGACCGCCGATACCTGACTATGTGACTGCCCCGCCCTAGCCAAAATCTGGCTAGAACGGGGCACCCAGATGGTTTATTTTCGTGCGACCGACGAATTCTTAGGCTGGGCCACCCCGGCCCGGGTGCCCCATCCTTGTCGCGCAGCGACAGGGTGGGAATTGCACTTTCGTAACTTGACAGCGATAGGGCTCGAGCTACGCTTGTAGGTTGGGTTTAGTGTGCCCAATGGGGGCCGAGACGTGTGCCGCACGTCGGCTTAGCCCGGTGCTCTTTGAAAACATGGCGGCCCTGCAAAGAGGCTTGGGTGCCCGATAAGTGTTTTGTTCGGAATATCTTGCGTGTATCTACTTTAGATATAATATTTTAGCGGGAATCGTGCAAAGTATTGAACAGCAAAGACTTACGGAAACCTCTAAGTGACGCGTTATGAATACTTTGGCGGGAATCGTGTAAGATATTGAGCAGCAAGGAGTTACGGCTGCGCCTAAATTACGTGTTATGAATATTTTGCGGGCAAAATATTGAAAACTAAAGATGCAGAAATGCCGGGGGGAGGGGGTACTTAGGGGGAATTTTGCGTGGAAGGCCAGCGCCACCTATTTCCCGCACCCCGTGCTCGTACCTATTTCAACCACCGGCAGCGGCGACAACTTTGCCGCAGTCAGCATTGCGTTGAACGACGTCAGGTCCTGTTCGCTGAGTTGCCGCCAGTTCGCCAGATCTTTGTCGAGCGCGTCGCAGCTCTGTTGCACCGCCGAG
>PLBW01000127.1:3487-3696 GCA_003135475.1 Acidobacteriaceae bacterium | reverse complement strand
TACACCGGAGGCGTGCCCGCGCTGGGCCGCATCAGCGGGCGCAAGCTGGTGCTCTACATCGGATCGAGTATTGGGAATTTCGAGCCCGACGAGTCGGTGCGGATTTTGCGCCGCATCCGCCGGACGCTGCGCGCGGGTGACGCTCTACTGCTGGGCGCCGATTTCGCCAAGAGTTCAAAGATCCTGCTGCCCGCCTACGACGATTCGCA
>PLBW01000127.1:0-3362 GCA_003135475.1 Acidobacteriaceae bacterium | reverse complement strand
CGCAAGAAATGGTTTGGGGTGCATCTGGCAAGGGTGTAGGGCTGCGGATCGGAAGACACAGTCCCCACCCAAGCCGTTCGATGTAGTACATACTTACAGATCGAAGGAAGCGAACCGTAGTCTTTAGCCTTTGGACGAAACGAGTTTGAGAAGTTTGTAGCTGTCAAGCTTTACTTCCGTAGGCTCGCCATTTATCAGACGAACTGAGAATTTTGCACTCACCTCAAGTGCATACGCTACATTTACAGGTTCACTCAGCAGTTGATTTCCATAGCCGCGTTGCATGAACCATTGGCCAGGTTGCTCAGAAGGGGGAGCGGTCCAAAGCGCTGGGTACATGCTGTAGGGAGGCCGCGAAGTTGATGGATAAGGGATCGGTGCTGCGATTATTGGTGCAAGCGGGTTGGGCAAAAAGCGAATTGGGTTTGTGATCACATTTTCCGGCACCCAGTCTAGATGAGCAAAGTCAGAGGAGGGCCCCGGGACGGGAAGCAATTGCAGCTCGACGTCGTATTTGATACGGTAACTGAGCTCAGCAAATTGGGCATCAGAAGCGATGTCGTAAAGCGCTCCCGACTCAAGTTCCACGCTAGCCACGCTGCTGCTCGTGACCGACGCAGAAGGCAGATCGCTCCCTACAACTCTCCTGAGAACAACATCGGCGAGATTTGCCGTGGAAAAAATCTGGTTTGCCCAATGAGCTTCTACTGGTTTCTTGGTGAGCCCATTCTCTGCAAGGAAGCTCTCAACGGTTCGATAAAGTCGGATCACCGACTCAACGCCGTTTATGTCCGAGCGAATCTGCTCAGCTGGTTCTTCGGCCGCTTCCTGCCAAAAGCCTGAATCATTGCTCACAAATGCTAACGGGCGTTTTTCGCGTCTTGCATAATCTAGAGCGGCCAACCAGAGCACAACATCCCGAAGTTCTTCGCCGCTGCTACTTGCGGGGCGCAATCTCTTTACCCCCCGAGTTACCACTTCATCCATACTCACATTGCCGTAATCAGCAACGAACACTACATGCACAGCGTCAGACGGTGCCTTGAGACGTGCTCGAAGAGTCTTCAATTGCTGCTGAATGTCCGGACGCGGGTGCCTTGCGATTAGAAGTCCCTGAAACTTCTCCCATCGCTTCGATACTTTGTCGTCAAAGTCACGGATGTAATGCTGAATCACCTCGTCGTAAACAAGCTTGAAAAGAACAAGTCGGGAGTCGGATTTCCGCAGGTAGTCCCAAAGGGCAGCGAAACGTGCCGATTTCAGTGCGTAGTCTGCGATTATCGTGTTCGAGTCGAGAACGACGTCCATACGACAAGATTGTACGTCACCTAGCGGGCGGTCCACGCCTGGTGCCTGGTGCCCCATCGATAAGAACGAAGGCGTTGTCAAGCGCGAGGTTTTCCTGGGCGGTGCGCGAGCACCGCTGGGTTTGGCGCCAGAGTTGGGTTGTGAGGACCAAGACTCTGGAACATGACTCGCTGCTCACTTGCGGTGGAACCTCTCGTTCCACCACCCATCGATACGGCCTTGGCTTTCAGCCATGATGCTTCTTGCGAACATCCAGCCGCCGTCGCCGGTGCGAAAGTGGAAAACCGTTTTCTGGTTTTCCAAGCGCGCCAGCGCGTCTTTTGCACCGGTCCGCTGGATGCGAGAGCGCCCAATCAAGTTCGCGGCCTAGCTTGCGCCGGCCATGGGGCACCGCGAGCTGCTCTCGTTGTGAACGATCTCCGGATAGGCGGTGTGGGTACGCAGCATCCAGTAGAGTCGTACCGCCAACTTGCGGGCCGCTGCCACCTTGGCTACTCCCTTGGCCTTGCTATGGCAACGGTGTTGATACTTCTTGCGCAATCCTTCATCGCGGCGAACCGCCGTCTGGGCCGCTTCCACCAGCAACAGGCGCATGAAACTGTTGCCCTGTTTGCTGATCGCGCCCAGGCGTTGTTGGCCACTGGAACTGTGTTCGCGTGGAATCAGTCCCAGATAGCTGGCCACCTGCTTGCCCCGCTGAAACCGGTTGGCATCGCCGATGGTCATCACGAACGCCAATGCGGTGATCGCGCCTACTCCCGGCTGCGTCATCAGCAGCCGGGCTTGCGGGTGGGCAAATGCTGCTTTCTCCACCGCCGCCTCCAGTGGTTTGATTTGCTCCTCCAGCTTGGCCAATAGCCCCAGCAGATCTTGCCGCCGACACCCCGCCCAACCGGGCAGCGGCAAAGCCAGAAAAGCACGCTGTCCGGCTTCGCTCTACAGCTTACCCTTCTTCTGCATCCCGCGATTCATCGCCAAGTGCTGCAACCCGTTCTTCACCCGCGTACGAATCTGCACCAGGCGATGACGATGGATCAGCAACTGACGGAGATCGCGCACCGCGGCATCCGGCCTCCACAGCCGCGGAAAACGACCTTCCAGCAGCAGCTTTAAAATGTGCCCCGCGTCGCGACGATCGGTCTTTTGCTTGCGCACATAGCTGGCCCGAATCTGTGCGGCATCGCCGACCCATACCTCATGACCCAACTGCTCCATCAACTCCAGAAACCACTGACTGTTCCCACAACTCTCCAGACCCACCAAGGAAGGTACCGGCAAGCTGCGGTAAAACTGCTCCGCCTCGCCGTTACCGTTCACCAGTTTGCGCTCCACCAGCTCACCGCTGGTCGCATCGAAAATCGCGACTTGCTGCCAACGGGGATGGAAATCACACCCTACAATAATCATGAAGGCTTCTCCTGACTCAGAGCTTGGTCCTCACAAACCAAAGCATACCGAGTCCGCTGAAGCCTTCGTTCTTATCCCATCAGGTTCGCCCTTCTGTTGGGCTAACCTGGGATCACTGCACTCGGCACCCGGAAGGATTAGGTCGGAAAGTGGTGAGTTGAAAATATCCGGTAGTCCGGCCCGAAACTTCCTCTGCCACAGGTTAGCGTCCAAAATACGGACGCGAACCTGGGGGCACCAGGCGCCGCTTTGGGAGATTGTGGTTACCTTCGTTCTGCGGAATGCGTTTTCTCCTCGGCCCTGCTGCGATCCACAAAATAGAATGGGTAGCGCTGGAGTCAGCCTCCAGCGCTGCGAATGCCCGCCTGCGTTATGCAGCCGTGAGAGTGAACGGCTTGCGGGCCGCAGCAGGGACCTTTGAAAATCAGCGGCCAGGCAACCGGCTGGACACCGATAAGTGCTTTGTTCGGAATACTTTGCTAATATCTGCTTTAAATAGAATACTTTGCGTGGAATCGCGCAAAGTATTGAACAGCAAGGACTTACGGCTGCTCGTAAATCGCGTGTTATGAATACTTTGGGGGCAAAGTATTGAAAACAAAGATGCAGAAATGCCGGGGGGAGGGGGGTATTTAGCGGCGCGTGCT
>PLBW01000114.1:33189-35197 GCA_003135475.1 Acidobacteriaceae bacterium | reverse complement strand
ATGTCGCCGGCCTTGGCCGCGTGCACTAACGTAAGTTCATCGCCAGCCGCTTCTACCTTTGGTTGGATGGTTCCCATGTTTGCGTAGATTCAGGATTTTAGTCCGGGGTCCCCCAGGCGCGCCGCTTTTGCGCGACTTGGGGTGGTTTACGCCCAGAACAAAAATCCCGAAAGCCATTGTACCTATACCGCCGAGGATTCGGGAAAGCCGGGGAAACAAAATTTCGTTTATCGAGCTACCGCTGCCTGCTGGGTTGAATCACGGTCCTGGTGGAAATACGTCTATTGTACGGACGCGCGAGCCCGATAGAGGTCACACGCGGGAACCTGTTTCGTAAACGATTTGTTTAGGTCCGGCCTGGAAGGAATCGCGCTACACTGAATCCGGTGAATCCCCACAGCCGCTTCCGTCGCTTCTGTACCGTTTTTCTGGCCATGGTACTGGCCCTGCTGAGCAATGGAGTGCATGCGCAAGACAGCACCTCCGCCCACAAGAAAAAGTCTGCCGCCGGGACCAACACCCATAAATCCGCCAAGCCGGCCAGCAAGAAATCAACGTCTGCTCATCACCACGCGCCTCGCAAGAAAGTAACCTCTGCGCGCGCCCACAGCATGAAGCGGACCTTCGTGGCCTCCAGCGACCTGCGTCCGATGGCGCGGCAACTGGTGGAATTTCGCACTCCCGCCGCCTATGCCGGGGTCGAAACCTACGCGCACGCCCATGCTGGAACCGAGGCCGGAGCGCTGGCCTGGTTCGCCATCGGATACGCACACTATCTCGACGCGCAGTATCCTGCGGCCATTGCCGCTATGCAAAAGGCGCAGCCGCAGATCGGAGAATTGAAGGATTACACTGCGTTTTTCATCGGCAATTCGTTCGTGGCCGGCAATAACCCGGAGGAATCATTTGCCTACCTGCGCGACTTCGGCACTCGCTTTCCGGACTCGCTCTATGCGCATGACGCGTTGATTGCGTACGCGAGGGCGCTG
Organism: Acidobacteriaceae bacterium; assembly: GCA_003135475.1. Taxonomy (GTDB): domain Bacteria; phylum Acidobacteriota; class Terriglobia; order Terriglobales; family Acidobacteriaceae; genus Bog-257. The sequence goes on along the minus strand of PLBW01000114.1, from coordinate 34,208 downwards.
CTAGCGACCAATCGGTCGAGCGAAGCCATCCGCCTGCTGGAAGCGCACCGCTCGCCCCCCAGTGCCGAGACCGAATATTTCCTCGGCAAAGCCTATGTGCAGAATGGCCAAGGCCGCGCTGGAGCCGAGGTCTTGCGGCGCGTTTACTACAACTATGCGACCAATTACACCGCCGACAACGCCGCTGCCGATTTAAGGAAGGTCGCCGAAGCGGCAACGCTTCCCCCAGTCAACTACGCCGAGCACCTAAAACGCGCCGAGGCGCTGTACAAGGCGCGTCGCTATCCCGCAGCGGCCGACGAGTATCGCGCGCTGGCGGATCTCGCTCCGGCGGGACAGCAGTCAGCCGCGCTGATTCAGCTTGCCAACGCGTACATGCACGATGGCAATACCCGCGATGCCCGTGCCGCGCTTGATCGCATTCCCGACGATGGCAGCGAAGCCAGCGCAGAGAAGTGGTACCAGCAGGCCGAGATTGCCCGCAATGCCAATGATGATGCCGCCTTGACCACCATTCTGCAGCACATGCGGAGCACCACTCCTAAGTCACCGTGGCTGGAATCGGCTTTGTTCACCGCGGGAAACATGAACTTGCTGCGCAAGGATTACGATCGCGCCATCGACTATTATCGCGAGCTTCATGAGCGCTTCCCGTCCGGAACGAAGGCGGCCTACGCGCATTGGAAGTGCGCCTGGCTCACCTATCGGCAAAACCGCAAGGAGCAAGCCAAGAAATATTTTGACGAACAGATCGAGTTCTATCCCGGCACCAATGAAGTTCCCAATGCCATGTACTGGCGCGGACGCATGGCGGAGGACGAGGGTCAGTATGGCGCTGCCCACGCCTATTACCAGAAGCTTGCGGAGCGTTATCGCAACTATTACTACGGCGTGCTGGCGCGCAAACGGTTGGCTGTGTTGCAGACGGCTCCCTCCGTTGTCGTGGCGTCGTTGCAGCACATCGGCTCGGCGCCGGCGTACGATCCAGCGTCAAAAGTCACCGACCCGCCCGAGGACGA
>PLBW01000114.1:0-33159 GCA_003135475.1 Acidobacteriaceae bacterium | reverse complement strand
TAAAGCGCGCCATCGCGGGCTATTTTGCGATGGATGTTGACGGGCTGCCCGCACCCTATTGGCACGGACTGTTTCCGCGCCCCTATTGGGATGCGCTACGGCGCTACTCCGAAGAAAACGGGATCGACCCTTACCTGGTGGCGTCGCTGATCCGTCAGGAATCGGAGTTTAATCCCGCTGCCATCTCCCATGCCAACGCTTACGGGCTGATGCAACTGTTGCCCAAGACAGGGAAGGGCGAGGCCAAGAAAGCGGGATTGCAGCACTACAAGACTGACTCGCTGCTCGATCCGACCACGAACATCGAACTGGGAACCCACTACTTCCGGCAGATGATTGACCATTTCGGCGGAAAGACTGAGTACGCGCTGGCCGCTTATAACGCGGGCGCCGATCGCGTCGAGGATTGGCGCGCGTCGGGCAACTTCCGCGACGTGGAGGAGTTCGTCGAGTCCATCCCCTTCACCGAAACCCGCGAATATGTGCAGGCCATCGTGCGCAACGCCGAGGTCTACAAGCGGGTGTACGGGACACCGTGAGCAGACCGCTGTTCGCCTTTCGCCTTTCGCTGGCCGACGACTCTCACAGCTACACCTTGGTCGCTCAGGAGCTAATTAATAAGGCGAATATGGATCAGCGGTTGTAGAAAGGAAGGATGGAGCTATTTTCTAAAAAAGCGTGGTGCCTCCTCCGTAGGGCACTCGCATACCTGCGTCACCCCAAGGGAATGACTTGCCTTAACTGCGGCTTTCTCGCCCTTGCTGATGGAGAAGTGAGCACCGCCAATCGCGTCCTACTAGGAGCCAACGGAGAAGCTGGATGCCCACCTCTTGACCAGCTTCGCTGCAACAAAGAGCTGTGGGTCGATTACGACCTTACATACTTCAACGGTAGCACGCAAGGGCTCTTCGATGAGTTGCAAAAACTGCGTCGCCCGTGCGTGGGGTTCCTGCGGTACAGACCGGGTCGGTCACCACGCGAACATCTGGACTTGGAGGAGAAGAAGCAATCACGTCACGAAAAGCTCATTGATACACTCATCGGCATTTTCTTGGGTGTCCTTGGAACACTGCTCGCTACATGGCTCCTTCGGCACTACGGACTCAAACCCTAAAGCGATCCCTGTCACGGCAATCCGATTCTGGCATTTGACCGGGAGCTTGGTGACTGTCGCTGCGATTTTGGAAGACAAGGCCCGAACTATCAGAGGGCAGGCGACTGCGATCAACGTGCAGGCGCTGTTGGACGTAGCGGAGATCATTCGGCAGCGGGATCGGGGGTGACGGGCGCTAGGCGCGCGGGGCACCGGGCCGTCTCTTGCTTTCCCAGCGTCAGCGGCATTATTTTACAGCTACAACTCTGCGTCATCAGGCACATATCCAAGCTTCTTGGCGAAAGCAAGTTCGATAACTCCGATTTTCCCGGGAGGGGGGATGTACCCAGCAAGTAACGGCCAAAACAGGGCAATAAGACCTGGAACAAACTGGCGATGGATAAAGAGATAAATGGTGCTTCCGATCGCGGACGGCCACATGGCCCAACCTACAAAATGGCAGGCCACCCTGGCAGCAGTAATATTGACATAAGAATACCTAATCCCGCTCCATAAGATATTGAGTACGACGACTGTGGCTATGACCCAGTACCACGAGAATAAGAGAAACGCGATGGGCACCAACGGCTGAGAGGCAAAAGCAGGGAAACCACACCATTCGATTGCACGCAACTGCAACCATCTCTGGATTTCTGCATCGGTCCAATTTGCGAATCTCATTTTCGCTCTATCACGCCCAATATGGTGCCGAGCGGTCGGCAAAGTCGGTCCGTTCCTGGTGCGTGTGGAATCCTACTCTACCGCCGTGGGCGAAACCAGCTAGCGTTAATGGTCGCGGCTACAGACAAATGGATGCCGGACAAATTGCAGGTGGTTTGGCCCCAAATAGCGGGCGCAGCCGGACCATTTCCTGCTGGTAGCCTGTTACGAGTTAAGCGAAAGGCGAAGAGCGAACAGCGGTCGGCGCTCTACGAACTGCTTTTTACCGCTTCATTCCCTGACTTGGCGAAGACGATCTCCGACACCAACAGGATGGCGCCAATCACGATGGCGCTGTCGGCCACGTTGAAGGCCGGCCAGTGGTAGCTACCGATGTAAAAGTCCAAGAAGTCCACGACGTGCCCGGTCAGCATGCGGTCCCACAGGTTTCCAGTCGCGCCGCCCAGAATCAGAGACAGGCCAATGGTGGTCGTGCTCAGCGCGTGGCTATGCTTCCACAGCAACGCCGAAACCACCATCAGCGCGATGACTGAGAAGCTGACCAGCGCGCCAATCTTCCACTGCGCCGTGGACTCGGCAAACAGGCCAAACGCCGCCCCGGTATTTTCCACATGGGTGAGATGAAAACAGCCGGGAATGACGGTGACGCTGTCATGCAGCGGAATATTGCGGGCCACCGACCATTTGGCCAGACGGTCCAGCAGTAATACGGCAGCGGCGATGACGAAGAAGTACTTTCGCATAGCTTAACTTCGATGCATTTCCTATTTCTTAGACGCTACCATACCGCGGAAAGGAGCACCGGAAAGCTTGTTTTACCGCACGGGTTCCGTTCCCCGGGGACTCGTCTCCTAGAGCAGCGCATTACCGTGCGCGCGTGGTCGCCTCAATCTCTGCCAGCACGGCGCTGCAGCGCTCGCAAACGGTCGGATAGATTTTATCTTCTCCCACGTGGGTCGAATAGTTCCAGCAGCGTTCGCACTTCTCGCCGGGAGCTCGATTGACCGTAATCATCAGCCCCGTGTCGCCGTTGCTGGCTGGAGATTTCTCCAACACAACATCGGAAACGATAAAGAGATAGCGCAACTGATCGCGATGACGCTCCAGCACAGGAAAAAGCTGCTCAGGAGCGGCCACATGAAGCTGTGCTTCCAGGCTTCCGCCGATTATTTTCTCCGCGCGGGCTGTTTCCAGCGCCTTGAGAGCTTCATTGCGAACGGTCAGTAGAGCGTCCCAATCGCTCTTCACATCGCCGGCACCAAAGCCGGAGGGTATCTTGCCCGTCAGTTCCTCGGGCTGTGGAAACAGCGTCACATGCACGCTCTCCGGACGGCCGTCGACGGCCGGCAAAAATCCCCAGATTTCCTCCGCAGTGAAACTCATTACCGGGGCGAGTAGCCGCACAAATGCCTCACCGAGTTGCCACAGCGCGGTCTGGGCCGAGCGGCGGGCCAGCGATTTCGGAGCCGACGTGTACAGCCGGTCCTTGAGGACGTCGAAGTAAATCGCGCTCAGATCGACGATGCAAAAATCCTTAAGCCGATGGTAGAGCCTGTGGAAGACAAAGTTGTCGTAGTGCTCACGCACATCCTTCGTGACTTCGGCAGCGCGCAGCAGGATGTACTGGTCGAGCGGATGCATCTCGGCGAAGCCGACAGTGTCCTGCGCGGGAGCGAAATCTTGCAGGTTGCTGAGGATGTAGCGGAACGTATTGCGGATCTTGCGATAGCTTTCGGAAATACGCTGCATCAACTCGTCGGAAGCCATGACATCTTCACGGAAATCCACCGACGCGACCCACAGGCGAACAATTTCAGCTCCGAGTTTGTCCGCGATCTCCACCGGATCGACCGTATTGCCCAGTGACTTCGACTGGGCGCGTCCCTGCGGGTCGAGCGTCCAGCCCGCGGTGGCGACGCTGCGGTATGGCGCTCCTCCCTTGGCCGCAACGGCGCAGAGCAGGGAAGAGTGGAACCATCCGCGATGCTGATCGCCGCCCTCGAGATACAAATCGGCTGGCCAGGGAAGTCCGGGCTCGCGGCCCAACACCGCCGCCTGGCTCGAACCGGATTCGAACCATACGTCGATGATGTCCATCTCCTTGCGAAACTTCGTCGCTCTGCACTTGGCGCACCTGATTCCGGCGGGAAGAATCTCTTCCGCCGAATGTTTGTACCAGGAGTCGGCGCCTTCGCGGGCGAACAACTCGACGACCGCACGATTCACCGCAGGATGGTTGAGAAATTCCTGGCAAGCTTCGCATTGAAAGACCGCGATGGGGACGCCCCAGATGCGCTGGCGCGAAATACACCAGTCGGGGCGGGTGGCGACCATGTTCGAGATGCGCTCTTCGCCCCAAGCCGGGTCCCATTTCACTTTCTTGATTTCTTCCAGCGCACGGCTGCGCAGCGTGCCTCCGGATTCCGGGGTCCCCGACAAGTCCCGGTTTTGGACTTGTTGGGGTGGAGAGATCTTGCCTTCCATCGAGATGAACCACTGCTCGGTGGCGCGGAAGATGATGGGATTGTGACAGCGCCAGCAGTGCGGATAGGAGTGTTCAATTTTTTCGAAGCCCAGCAAAACGCCCCGGCTTTTCAGCAACTCCACAACCAACGGATTGGCCTTGAAGACCTGCCGGTCCTTGTATTCCGGCAGCCCGCTACGGAGGATGCCTCCTTCGTCCACGTCGCAGTGCAAATCAAGACCGTACTTGACGCCGGTGACGAAGTCGTCCGCGCCGTGCGCAGGGGCAGTGTGCACCGAGCCGGTTCCGGTGTCCATGGTGACGTAGTCGCCCAGCACGCCGAGGACGCTGCGCTCCAGGAAGGGATGAGCGAAGGTCGCGTACTCCAGCTTCGCGCCAGGGAACGAGGCCATTTCCTTCGCCTCGCCGAGGCTGCACTTGTCGGTTGTTTGCTGCGCCAGCTCTCTGGCGACGATGTAAATCCACTCGCCGGTGTCGAGCGCGACATATTCCGCTTCGGGAGCAAAGGTCACCGCCATCGAGGCTGGAAGCGTCCACGGCGTGGTCGTCCAGATGATGGTCGCGACGTTCTTCTTGCCGGCCAGCGCGCCATCGATCTTCGCGGGATCGCTGGTCAGCGCATACCGCACCCAGATGCTGGGGCTGGTGTGCATCTCGTATTCGACTTCCGCCTCGGCCAACGCGGTCTTGTCGTACACGCACCAGTACACCGACTTCAGGCCCTTGTAAACCAGCCCCTGCTGGTAGCACGAGTAGAACGTCCCCATCACGACGCTCTCGTAGCTGGGGTCCATCGTCGAATACGGCTTCTCCCAACGGCCGAAGACGCCGATGCGCTTGAACTGTTGGCGTTGCAGATCGAGATACTTCTGTGCGTATTTGCGGCACTCCGCGCGCACCGCCAGCGGGTCCATGTCCAGCTTCTTGCGGCCCAGCAGATCGTCCACCTTGATCTCGATAGGCAGTCCATGGCAGTCCCATCCGGGCACGTAGGGCGCATCGAAACCGCTCATGCTGCGCGACTTCACCACGAAGTCTTTCAGCGTCTTGTTGAGCGCCGTACCCAGATGGATCGGGCCATTGGCATAAGGAGGCCCGTCGTGCATCACGTAGATGGGCTGCCCTTTGTGCGCCTCGCGGATACGGTCGTAAATCCGCATTTTCTCCCACCGGTCGAGCATCAGTGGCTCATTCCGGGGCAGGTTCGCCTTCATGGAGAAGTCGGTTTTGGGCAGATTCAGCGTGGATTTTAGATCGAGCGGCACTCCCTATATCTCCCGCCAGCCGGTAACTGGATTGCAATCGACACGCAAGCTATCTGTTCATTATAGGGAGCCCATAAATTCGCGTCCATCAGCGGCGCCCAACACTTCACAGCCTCTTCAGAAACGCCTTGGCGCGCTCTAACTCAGGGAATAGCCTTTCTTCTGCTTGAAAGGCGGCCCCATGGACGCATCGGCGGCTGCCGCGCAGCTTTACCGGATGCCTCAAATGGAGCATTTCGTGATAGACGATGTACTCCACGGCGTAACGCGGCACTCGCTGGTGGTCGAAGGCACGGCTGACCACGATGGCGTTATGGGCGGGATCGTAATGCGCAAGGCTTCTGCGGGCGTGCGCCTGGCTCCACGTCATCTGCGGCCGGCCCAGTAAACCGTGGAAGAAACGCTGGTTGAGTTCTTCGAAGATCTGGTCCAGGTCGTAGACCTCGCCTTGTGCGGAGGCAATTCGTTTTCGCCCGCGCAGCTGTCGCACCCGTTGCGCCTTAGTGCTGATGTCGTGACTGGAAACGTAGCGGCGATAGCGCGTGGAGTGCAGTGCTGCGATGGGCTTGCGATAGATTTTGGCCAGCAGGATGTGAGCGATGGCCTCCAGAACGGTCTCAGGCGCGCCCTCCAGCAGGTCGGAGATGCGTGCGTGCACTATGGTCTCGCGCACCCGAATGGTGCTGTTCACATTGGCAAAAGGATAGAACTCAATGCGGAACTCCGGCAGCGGCGCGCGTGGCCGCAGCTCGCGGTAGGTTCTCTGGAAAATCTCCTGCAGCTTTGGGAGCAAGGTGTTACTAACGTAGCACGGAGTTCGCGGCGGGTACGACTAGTCCGGCCGCTCGGTGTAGATCTTGTTCAGTTTCTTTTCTTTGGCCAGCTCATTCTGCTCCTGAAGTTCCTTGCGCGCTCCATCGGCACTGTCGTTTACGGCATCGCGGGCATTGGCCAGCACGAAGGAGTATTGCTCCAACTCCTCCGGAGGGGACTGTTCTTTCAGGCCGCGCAGCTTGAGGGCCCACTCACTGTCGGCTTCAATCAGCAATTTCAAGCCCTTTCGCATATCGGTCTTGTGTGAGGCGTACATGTCCACGTTATCGTCAATTTCATCCAGCAGCGACGAAAAATCCTGCAACAGATCGTGTATCTGCATGGGACGGTCTTTCGCGTTCTTCGCGTCGGCCCGTAATTGATCGATGGATGCCATGCGCGCTCGTGCGAAGTTGATCATCAACTCCAGGCGCTGGTCAGGAAAGTCCGCCGATTCGCGCATCTGGTCGATTTCCTTTTCGTTGAGCGGATCGCGATCGCGGATTTGGGTTAGTCCAACTCGGGCAAGAAAAAAAAATAGGAACATTAGCCCGGCGAGCCACTGGGTTCTACGCAACATCACGGTTTCCCCTTCGGTTCGGCCTGCGGCCCGAACATTCTGGTCAACAGGTCAGCGCGGATCTGTTCGATGTCATCCACCGCTTGCAGCAGGGGCGGGCGGTCCTCCACAGCCAGTGTTGCAGCAATATCGCGCAGACGTTTGGAGAGCTTGCGCAAGTCAATCTCGGTTTGCTTCAGATGTTTTCCCGAAGTGGATGCTGCATCGGCCGCCTTACGGCTGTACTCCACCACTTCGGCAACCTCGCCCTGGGCCTTGTCTACATCGCCGTTGGTGAACAGAACATTGGCGTCCTCCAGCAAACGATGAGCATATTCGAGGCAGAGCTTCGCTTGTTCTCCGCCGTGGGCAGCATCGGCGCGGGCCTTCAGATCAGGCAGGGACTCGGTCGCTGCCAGCGCCATGCTGGTGAGCAGGAACACGATCGCCGCGCTTCGTAATTGTGGCCGCATATTACTTCTGCTTGATTTGATACTTCTCTGCGTGGTGCGGGTTAAGCGCCATCAGCCGATGACGGGCCTGCCATTCCTGATCGGGAAGTTTGCCCGCGTCTGCCGCCAGGAAACGTTGATAATATTCCACCGCCTGCTTAACCGCCTTCAAGTGGTCAAAACAGGTGGCCCGCAGGAAGTAGCTGGCCGGGGACTCGGGCAAGAACTGGGCGCGGTAGTCCAGCGACTTCAACGCCAGCTCGTAATTCTTGTTTTCCGAAGCCACCACCGCGAGGTTTCCATACGCGTCCGCCAAGTCAGGCTTGAGTTTGACCGCGACCAGCAGTTCCTGTTGCGCCTCGGGATACTTCTTCTCGTGCATCAGCAATGAGCCGAGCGCGTAGTGCGCCTCGGCGTCCTGAGGCAGTTTCTGGACCGCAACCCGAAACTGTTGCTCCGCTTCGCTGTCCTTGCCGGCCTGCACGTAGAGCGTACCCAGTTCCAGCGCGGCGTGAGGATCGCCCGGATCGGCTTTTAGTCCTTGCTGCAGCTCCTGCGCGGCCTCGGCGCTCTTGCCCTCGGCTGCCAGAACGCTTCCCAGTTGAACACGCGCATTGTTGTTTTGGGGATCGGCCGCTACCAACTTGCGCAATGCAGCCTCGGCCTCGGGATACTTCTTTTGCTTCATCGCGACGTTCGCCAAGCCCGCGAGGGCTTCCGGCGATTTCGGATCGAGTTCCGCCGCCAACTGGAACTCACGCGCTGCGGCGTCAAGCTCATTCCGCTTCTCCAGCAGAATCCCGGCAGACAGGTGGGGCTGGGCAGCTTTGGGATTGAGCTTGGCGGCTGCCGAATAATCGGCCAGCGCCTGCTGCGCATCGCTGTCCTCTTCGACGCGTCCCAGCGACTGCCAGGCCCGGGCCAGCCCCTCCTCAGGATTTGCCGTGGGCTTCAGTTGGGTTGCGGCCTTCAAGTACTTCGCAGCTTGAACCTTGTCGCCTTGCCCAGCCAGCAATATGCCCAGGTTCAGATTGGATTCGAAGACATCCGGCTTTGCGGCGACTGATTTACGATAAGCGTCGATCGCCTGAGGGCCGCGCTGGGTGGCGTTGTACACGTATCCCAGGTCGAACCATGCGCGATAGTCATTGGGCTTCGCCGTTACAGCTTTCTGCAAAAGCGATTCTGCCGTGGTGAAGTCGCGGTGCTGCATCGCCGTTTCCGCCTGGTCCACCTCGGGCGAACTGCTTTCGTCTTGGACCTCCTCGGCAACGCGATGGTGACGGATCGTCGGTTTGCTTTCCTGCGCCGCGACGCCGACGAGAGCCCCGGCCACAGTCAGAGCCATGGATAGAATGACCGTCATCGAGCGTCTATGGATGATCATGCGATTGCGGGTTCCCGTTGGGCGATAAGATGCGCGCCAGCCATTGGCCGGTGTAGGAATTCTGAGCCTTGGCAATGGTCTCCGGCGTTCCCACCACCACCACCTCGCCGCCGCGCGATCCGCCTTCCGGCCCAAGATCGATCACCCAGTCCGCCGTTTTGATGATGTCAAGGTTATGCTCGATGACCAGGATCGAGCCGCCCGCCTCGATCAACCGGCGGAAGGCTGCCAAAAGTTTGCTGACGTCGTCGAAGTGCAGGCCGGTTGTGGGTTCGTCGAAGATGTATAGCATGCGCGGGTGGCGCTTGTTGCGCTCGACCTGCGAGCGGCCAATGTCGCGCAGCTTGGGCTGAAGGTGCGCCGCCAGTTTCATGCGTTGCGCTTCGCCGCCGGACAGCGTTGTTGCCGACTGGCCAAGGCGCAAATATCCCAAGCCAACTTCGTCCAGCACGCGCAGCTTCTCCACAATCTTTGGCACGCCCGAGAAGAAGTGCAGGGCCTCTTTAACGGTAAGGTTCAAAACTTCATGAATGTTCTTGCCGTGATACCGGACCTCCAGAATCTCAGGCTTGTAACGCATCCCCTTGCATTCTTCGCAAACCAATTCAACGTCCGCGAGGAACTGCATTTCAACCGTGACCGTACCGTCGCCCTGGCAGCCTTCGCAACGCCCGCCGGGAATGTTGAAGGANNGCGAAGAGTTCGCGGATGGCGTCGAACGCCTTGATGTACGTCACCGGATTGGATCGCGGAGTACGGCCGATCGGTGATTGATCCACCAGCACGACCTCATCGATCCATTCCGCGCCTTCCACGCAGTCGACTTCCGCCTGCGGCCCGCCGGTAACCTGACGCGTTTGCGCAGCTATCGCGTTATAGAGCACATCGTGCACCAGCGTCGATTTTCCCGAGCCCGACACCCCCGTAATGCACACCATGATGCCCAGCGGAATGGAGACGTTCACCTTCTTCAAATTATGCGCCCGCGCGCCAACCAGCTTGATTTGCCGGCCCGTACCTGCCCGCCGCGACGACGGCATGGGTATGCGCAACTCGTCACTCAAGTAGCGTCCCGTTAGGGAAGCGGGATTGTGCAGGATCTCATCGTAGGTTCCAACCGCAATCACGCTCCCGCCGTTCTCGCCGGCCCCCGGACCGAGGTCGAGGATGCGATCGGCCGAGCGCATGATCTCGGCATCATGCTCCACCACCAGGATCGTATTGCCGAGGTCCCGCAGATCATGCAGGATCTTGATCAGCCGGCTCGTGTCGCGGTGGTGCAATCCGATAGAGGGCTCATCGAGCACGTAGAGGGTGCCAACCAGCCGCGAGCCCAGCGATGTTGCCAACTGAATACGTTGCGCCTCGCCTCCAGACAAAGTGGACGACAAGCGATCGAGCGTCAGATATTCCAGACCCACATCGTTCAGATACCGTAGCCGGTCGTTGATTTCGTCCAGCAGCTTGCCGGCGATGTCCGCCTCCTGCCGGGTCAGTTGCAAGTGCGAGAAAAATTGCGTCGCTTCTTCGACCGTCATCGCCGAGACTTGGCAGATGTCCGTGCCGCCGATCTTTACCTGCCGGGCTTCGCGCCGCAAGCGCAGGCCCTCGCAGTCCGAGCACACCGAATAGCCGCGATACCGGCTGAGGAAGACCCGCACGTGCAGTTTGTACTTTTTGCGCTCCAGGTGTTCGAAGAAGCCACGCACACCCCAGAATTTGCCGTCACCGTTGATGATGTAATTTTGCTGCTCGCTGGTAAGGTCCTGCCACGGCACGTCGTGCGGAATGCCTGCGGCGCGGGCGTAGCGGCGCATCTCCGTCGCCAGTGGCCGATATTTTGGCTTGGTCCAGGGCTCGATCGCCCCTTCGGCGAGGGTGAGCGTCTTGTTGGGGATCACCAGGTTCAGATCGAAATCGATGGTGTTGCCGAAGCCCTGACAGCGTGGACACGCGCCAAATGGATTGTTGAACGAGAACAGCCGTGGTTCCGGCTCTTCGCAACGAAGGTTACATACCTTGCATTCGAAACGCTGCGAGAAACGCAACTTCTGCGCCGCTTCACCCTCAGGCGGAGCGGTCTCGAACAGCACTTCGCCGGCTTCGCGGTAGCCTTGTTCGACCGCATCCACGATGCGCGCGCGCGCGTCGAGTGATACCGCAATACGATCGATCAGCACCAGCACCGGTTCGGCAAAATTGAGTTCGAGCAATGACTCGGGGGTAGAAAACTCGACCACTCGCCCGTTCTGGTAGAGCCGGTTGTAGCCTCGCTTGCGCAGCTCAAACAGACGCTCTTTCAGCCAGGGATCGTCCGCTGGCTTAGGCGCCTTCTTCTTTGCGACGCGGCGGCCCTTGGACTTTTCTGGCTCGGCAGGCTTTGGCGGTGGCTGCACCGGAAAGAACGCCTGCAGGCGCGTGCCTTCTCCGAGCGCGAGAATCCGCTGCGCCACTTCATCCACCGTGTCCTTCTTCACCTCTTGCCCGCAGTTCAGGCAGTAGGTGCGCCCCACGCGGGCATACAGCAATCGCAGATAGTCGTAGATCTCGGTTGCGGTGGCCACCGTCGAACGAGGATTGCGCGTGGTGTTCTTCTGCCGGATGGCGACCGCGGGCGCGATCCCGTCAATGACATCGACGTCCGGCTTCTCGATGCGTTCCAAGAACTGCCGCGCGTAGGCGGAAAGCGACTCCACGTAGCGGCGCTGGCCCTCGGCGTAAACGGTATCGAACGCCAGCGACGACTTGCCCGAGCCCGAAACTCCCGTCACCACCGTCATGGCGTTGTGCGGAATTTCGAAGTCGATGTTCTTCAGATTGTGGACGCGCGCTCCGCGCACGACAATGCTCTCGTTCGACATGGGCCCCAGTTTTCGGCAGAGAAAGAGTCCGTGGGAAAGGCAGCATATTGCCCAACCCACAGACGCGGCTAAAGATGGCCGCCGAAACCTTTGATTATATCTGGTTGAGAATCGTTGCGGGTGAGCACCGAAGGAACGGTATTCGGCCAAAAGCGTCTAGCGACAAAGCAATCCCCGCCGACAGGGGGTTGCATTGGGAGGAAGTTATGCCAATGGGGGGAGGCTACATTTGCTCTAGAGGGGAATAATTATTTGATGGCCGTTATCGCAATAAATGTCCTTCGCGTTCCATGTGGGCCGCTCTCGAAGAATCTCTTCTTTGGTAGTGCCATGTGGCCGGATTGCGATTAGTTCGGTTTGACCTTTGCAGTCTCCGCTTTCGCATTCGGCAACAATAGAAATCCAGACCGGGTCTGCGCGGGACAGTGCGTCGTACTGACTCAGCGCTTGCCTCATGCCATAATTCCACGGAAAGCACCTCGTACAGCGCTGGCACACGAACACCAGGAATGGTTCGCCGGTGGTTGCCACTTGCCGATTACGGATCATTTCTGCAAGGGTGGTTTCGAGCAGAGGTGTGCTGAACCTGCAATATGGACACAGTGCACCGTACAAGAACTGGGGCATTTTGATTTCCTCGGTGGATTGTCATACCAAGCGGGCAGATTGTCCATCCTATTCTGCGCCTACCAATTCAGCCGATTGTCCAAGCGTGGTCGGTTAGCCCTGTTTCCATCGCAAGAGTTACGGGTGGCGTTTGGTGAACGCGGCAGAAGTTATAGCACGCGACATACAGGTAATAGTTGAAGGGCCCCTATCTGGCGAAATACAGTAGCGCGAAGATGTAAATCCACAACGCCCCCATGAAGTGCCAGTACCATGCGGTCACATCAATGACGATGCGGCGGGTCTCTGGCGGGCGATGCAGCCAGGTCGTCATCCCGGCATAGAGCAGGACGAGAATTCCTCCGGCGAGGTGCACCGCGTGGACCCCGGTCAGCATGTAAAAGAACGAACTGCTGATACTGGTGGCGAATGTGGTATTGGTCAACCGCAGCTGATGCCAGGCGTAACCCTGACCGGCAAGAAAGCCGAGACCGAGGAGGATCGTGGCCCAGATCCAGGGAAGGGCATGGCTGGCGCTCACGCGAATGCCCGGCATGCCGACGATGGGCGCCAGAGCGACATCTTCGGCGGCGCGCCGCCGCGCAAACTCCAGGACAAAACTGCTCAACAGCAGGATGAAGGTGTTGACCACCAGTATCCTGACCGGCAGCGTCAGAGGCACCCAGTTGCTGCCGTAGTCATTGCTGGCCGGGTCCCAGATGGCCCCCGCTTTGCGCACCACGTAAGCCGTGGTGAAGGAGACGAAGAGCATGACCACCGAAGACAGCCCCAACATCAGCCCCAGGCGATAGCGGCGCAGGCGCTCCCCGTAACTGGGCATATTGTCATCGCCGCCACGGCCGCCACCTCCGCCGTCGCCAGGCCAGCCTGGAGTGGGGCCTCGGCCTCCGCCGCCTTGCGACGTCCTCGGCACCCGAATACTGATTCCGCGGCTCACGGCTGCAATACCCTTGGATAGCCTTCCGCCGTGCCCCTGGCTTTTCGCGGCGTACAGGCTGGATGACGATTTGAGAGCGCTGGCCTGGGAACGCGACCCACCCACGTTTGGTCCGCGTCACAATGCCCTGTGACATTATGATGCGCGACCGCCAGAGAACTCAACTCATCGGCAGGGTTATATTTTAGGGATGGGGAATAGCCTCCCCGGCGGAGACTCTGGCCGGGCGAAAGCTAACCATCTCAGAAAGTTTCGATTGCGTGAGGATTCACAATACGGCGGAGAGTCGCTGTCCGGCTCATGAAGCGCATTGTTATCATCGCTGTTGTTCTTGCAGGCATTCTGTATCTGGCCGACTTCCTGTCGGTGCGGTTCCGGATTCCCGCCCGCGACAGCTTCGCCACGGTGACCGTCCACACCTACTACGTGGTCAAGTTGAAGAATGGACGGACCGAGTACGACTACGCGGGCGACCACGACATAAGTTGCTCCAATTCCATGTTTCCGCAGTTCGGGGTCAAGCCCTGCTGGTACGCCCGCCGGCACACCGAGGAACAGATCAAGATTGACTCGGGCAGTCCGAATAATCCGCATCTGTTTTGAGGAGCTGTCAGCCGCCGGCTATCAGGCGTCAGAGAAGAAGCTCGCTGTTTGCTTTTCGCTATTGCAAAAGCGAAAAGCGTCTTCCCACTTGCATCTTGATCGACTCTGCTTCATCTTGGTTCCATGCCCCGGCACGAACGAGTTCACGGTCACGAGGTAAAGAAACAGCAGTACACCAACAATTGCTTCGGATGCGGCCCTACCAACGAGGCGGGCCTCAGGCTGAAATTTGTTCTCGACAAGAAGAGCGAACGCTTCCTCTGCCGCTTTCGTCTGCAACGGCGTTTTGTGGGGCCGCCGGCCCATGCCCACGGAGGCATCATCGCCACCATTCTCGACGAGGCCATGGGCAAGGTGAACAAGCTGCACAATCTGATTGCGCTGACGAGCCAGATGGAGGTCACCTATCTGAAGCCGGTGCCGCTGTTCAAACCGCTTATCGTCGAGGGATGGGAGGTGCGCGTCCATGGCCGCGAGCATTACCGCGCGGCCGAGATTCGCAATCGCGAAGGAGAGGTGCTGGCCAGCAGTACGTCGAAGTTCATCGAGGTGGATGCGCACCGCATGTTTGCCAAGTATCTGAAGAAGAAGCACAGCGACGCGACGTAGCGCGTGGTCTCTTTACCCGCCATGGCGACGAGGTTACGCGGCGCATCTGCGCAGAGTAAAATAAAGGGTTCCGCAAGATACAGGATCGAGCTGCTGCTTGGCAGTTAGCACATGGCATTTGGCCAAGGCTTCCCGGCCGGCACTCAGTGCTAACGTCAGGTGCGAAATGCTTCGATCCAGGGAGAACGTTATGTCAGAAAACAACGGCAACAACACCAGCCTTCGCCTGAAGACCGGCTTGGCCGAAATGCTCAAGGGCGGCGTCATCATGGACGTGATGAGCGTCGAACAGTCGCTGGTTGCCGAGAAGGCCGGCGCAACCGCGGTCATGGCGCTGGAGCGCGTGCCTGCCATCATTCGCGCCGAGGGTGGCGTCTCGCGCATGGCCAATCCCAAGCTGATTCGCCAGATCATGGCCGCAGTTTCAATACCGGTTATGGCGAAATGCCGCATCGGCCACTTCGCCGAGGCGCAGATCCTGCAAGAACTGGGCGTGGACTACATCGACGAGTCGGAAGTTTTGACCCCCGCCGACGAAGAACATCATGTGAACAAGCACGCGTTCAAGACGCCGTTCGTTTGCGGCGCGCGTAATTTGGGCGAAGCTTTACGCCGCATCGCCGAAGGCGCAGCCATGATCCGCACCAAGGGGGAAGCGGGTACAGGTGATGTGGTTCATGCTGTAAAGCACATGCGCCAAATAGTTAAAGAAATGCATCAACTTACGGTGATGAGCGAAGAAGAACTTTTTTCCGCCGCCAAGAACCACCAGGCGCCGTACGAGTTGGTGCGCATGGTTGCCAAGGCAGGGAAGTTGCCGGTGCCGAATTTCTCCGCGGGCGGCATCGCCACTCCGGCCGACGCCTCGATGATGATGCAACTGGGGGCCGAAGCTGTCTTCGTAGGCTCGGGCATCTTCATGAAGGGTGGAGCGACGCCGCTCGACCTCAGCCTGAAGGCGGAGCGCGAAGAGGCCGAGTCGCGTGCCCGCGCCATTGTGATCGCGACCACGCACTACGACGATCCCAAGGTGCTGGCTGAAGTCAGCGAGCAGATGACGGGCGCGATGAAGGGACTGGCCGTCGGCGCCATCGCGGAAAAAGACCTGCTGCAGACGCGGGGATGGTGAGTAGGCATTAGCCACTAGCTGGTAGCTCTTAGCAAACGGCGACCAGCGCAGCTTCGGCTGCGCTTCGTCTTCTGGCATCCGTCAGTAGCGTAAGCGAATCACTTACACCGGCATCCCATATTTGGTGTTTGCTAAGGGCTAAGAGCTAACAGCTAAGAGCCTCGGAATGAAAATTGGTGTTCTCGCATTGCAAGGCGATTTCGACGCGCACCGCCGCCGCCTGGAAGAACTGGGTGCGGAGGTTGTGCTGGTGCGCAAGCCTGAGCAGTTCGACGAGATCGACGGCCTGGTCATTCCCGGAGGAGAGTCCACCACGTTTCTGAAGCTGCTGGGCGATGAGACCTTCCAAAAATTGAGCGCCTTCGTGCACAGCAAGCCGACCTTCGGCACCTGTGCCGGCGCGATCATGTTGGCCAAAGAGGTTGAGAACCCGCATCAGCAGGGCCTCGATGCGATTGACATTACGATCCGTCGCAACGCTTACGGACGCCAGGTCGATTCCACCATTGTCGAAGCGGCCACCACGCTCGGCGGCGATCCTCTGGAGATGGTCTTCATTCGGGCGCCGCGCATCGAAAGGGTTGGCGAGGGCGTCGAAGTCCTGGCGAAACGCGGCGATGATCCCGTGCTGGTGCGAAAGGGAAGTGTGATGGCCGCGACTTTCCATCCTGAGCTATCAAACGATACGCGCGTACACCAGGAGTTTCTGAAACTTGTAAAGAACGGAACGAAGTAACTGATCAGTTCTTAATTTGAACAGCGAGCGAGCTGTACAGATGAATATCGTCATCGTAAATACCAGCAACGATTAGCTGGTTCGCTCATGATTGCCCTTTCGGACAAAACCGTTGCCCTATATGGCGTCTTTTGCCTGTTACTCATGATGCCCTGTTCGGCGCATGCCGGTGTTTTGCGTAGCTTGAACGGCGAACCCGTTCTGAGCAGCAATGGAAGCTGCGTCACCACAGGATTTGAAGGCAGCGATAGCTGTAAGCGAGCTGTTGCCACTATCCAGTTCGATCAATCTGCTGGGGCGATAAAGCCCCATAAGCGTAAAGAATTTGAGCCTTATCGCACTGAAGATGGAGGTACGGCCATCTACTTCGACTATAACGCAAGCGATCTGGAACATGCCAAGTCTGGCAATGATCCAGAGCTATCCCCTTCAGCCAAAGTCACCATCGACCATATGTTGGAAGGCATGCAGAACAGCCGCTACAGCAATGACTTCACCCGCGACAGCCTTGCCCATGATGCCGTTGAGTTGACCGGCTATACCGATCCAATCGGGGGTGTCGCATACAACAAAAAGCTTGCCCTGAAACGCGCCGCCGCCGTTCGCGATTATTTGATTGCCACAGGTGTTGAGGCAAAGAGGATCAAAATTCTTGTAGGTTTTGCGGGTGAGGATAGGGAAGAATTATTACCCGCCAGGTGTGGGATTGATCTGCCAAAAGTCAAACGTATCGCATGCCTATGGGCGGATCGTCGCACCGAGATTCGGTTTGTCAGATATGTCAGGTACAACCCCCAATAAGGGGTGCCCCTCGTTCGATGCGTAAAGGGTCGTTTGTGAAAGCCTCTGAAATACAAGGGGTTTCGGCTTAGCGTGCTTTAAAGGACAAATCGTGCAGTTACCCCTGATACATCATTCATTCAGTCTTAAGCTGCAACTCCTCCGCGCTTTCCGTGTCCGAGCCTGCGCTGAGCGAAGCCGAAGCGTGGTGAAAAACCGTCTACCTGTCATAATCTAAGACGAAGCATTCACATCGATAGATAGGAACGAAGTACTCACCGCTATGGCCGAATCTCCCATCACCGCCCGCACCCAGGATTTTGCTAGCTGGTATCAGGACGTGGTTCTGCAAGGCGACATGGCCGAGCCCGCCGAAATCGTCAAAGGCTGCATGGTCATCAAGGCCAACGGCTACGCTGTTTGGGAGCTGTTGCAGCGCGAACTGGACGACCGCTTCAAAGCCACCGGTCATCAGAACATGTATTTTCCGTTGCTGATCCCGCAAAGCTTTATGCACAAGGAAGCCGAGCACGTGGAAGGCTTCTCGCCGGAGCTGGCGGTGGTCACCATGGCTGGCGGCAAACAACTGGAAGAGCCTTACGTCATTCGTCCCACATCGGAGACGATCATCGGCCACTTTTTCGCCAAGTGGATCAAAAGCTGGCGCGACCTGCCGATGCTGGTGAACCAGTGGGCCAACATCATCCGCTGGGAACTGCGCACCCGCATGTTCCTGCGCACCACGGAGTTTCTCTGGCAGGAGGGTCACACCGCGCACTCCAATCACGAGGAAGCCGCGCAGGAAGTTTTCCGCATGTTGGACGTGTATGCCGAGGTCGCCGAGGATGTGATGGCCATGCCGGTAATCAAAGGCTTGAAGACGCAATCGGAGAAGTTCGCCGGAGCGCTGCAAACCTACAGCATTGAAGCCATGATGCAGAATGGCTTTGCCTTGCAGTCCGGCACCAGTCACGACCTGGGGCAGAATTTCGGCAAGGCCTTCAATGTGCAATTCCAGAGCAAGGAAGGGCAGCTCGATTACGTCTGGCAAACCAGTTGGGGCGTGAGCACGCGGCTGATTGGCGGGCTGATCATGAGCCACTCCGACGACAAGGGCCTGGTGCTGCCACCGAAGGTTGCGCCGATCAAGGCCGTGCTGGTGCCGATCTACCGCAAAGATGAAGAGCGGGAAAAAGTGCTGGAGGCGTCGCACCGAATCGCGAAAGATCTGGGCGCGAAGTTGGATGACCGCGAAGGACAGTCGCCCGGTGCAAAGTTCTTTCACTGGGAGCGTCGTGGCGTGCCGGTTGTTCTCGAGCTTGGGCCGCGCGATTTGGCTTCGGGCAGCATCGTGTTGAAGCGGCGTGACACCGGAATCAAGGAACCGATGCCGCAATCCGAAGTCGCCGCCAAGTTGCCGGCGGCGCTGACGGCGATGCAGCAAAGCATGTATGACGCTGGCAAGCAACGCCTGAAGTCCAACACGGTGCTGGCCAATTCCATTGAAGAGGTGGAATCGCTCCTCAAGGATGTCACCGCCGAGAAAGGCGGCGGCAAGTTTGTGATGGCGCATCTGAAGGACGATCCTCGATGCGATGCCCGCATCAAGGAGTTCAAGGCCACGATCCGCTGCATTCCCCTGGTGGACGAATACGACGGACCGGGCAAATGCCTTGTCACCGGCGAGCCGGTTGACCGGCGCGTGGTGATTGCGAAAGCGTATTGAGAAGCAGTTTTTGGCTCTTAGCCTTTAGCTCTTAGCAGGCTGAGGGCGTGGGTGGATTTTGCTAACGGCTAAGAGCTAACGGCTAGGAGCTAACGGCTAGGAGCTTGAGATGGACCTGTACGATTTTTCCGCAAATCTCAACAATGGCCGAAACAAGAAACTCGGTGATTACAAGGGCAAGGTCCTGCTGATCGTCAACACCGCCAGCAAGTGCGGCTTCACGCCGCAATACGAAGGCCTGCAATCGCTTTACGCCAAGTACAAAGACCGCGGTCTGGAGGTGCTTGGCTTTCCCTGCGACCAGTTCGGCCATCAGGAGCCGGGCTCCGATGACGAGATCAAATCTTTCTGCCAAGTCAATTACGGCGTGGACTTCCCACTGTTCTCGAAGATCGAGGTCAACGGCGACGACGCGCATCCGGTCTTCAAGTTTCTGAAGAGCGAAAAAGGCGGCTTGCTGGGCGATAGCATCAAGTGGAACTTCACCAAGTTCCTGGTGGACAAGAAGGGCAACGTTATCGAACGTTTCGCGCCGATGACACCGCCGACGGCCATCGAGCCACAGATCGAGAAGTTGCTCGGGAAGTGATTCTTCACCACGGAGGCACTGAGGACACGGAGAAGAATTAAAGGATTCATAACCTCCGTGCTCTCCGTGGCGTAGCCTGCCCTGAGCGAAGTCGAAGGGTGGTGAATCCTCCTCGCATTTCCCGCTATACTGGTCAGGACCGAGGATATTTGTGAGTTCGCCGCAAAAGACGTTTTACATCGAGACCTTCGGATGCCAGATGAATTTCCACGACTCCGAGAAGGTGGTGGGCACGCTCGTCTCGGAGGGCTATGCGCAGGTGCAGCGCGAAGAGGACGCCGACCTGATCGTCTACAACACCTGCTCGATCCGCGATAAGGCTGAGCAGAAGGTCTTTCACCGGCTGGCCGACTTCAAGAAGCTGCACAAGGAAGGGAAGCGCTTTGCCGTTCTTGGCTGCGTGGCTCAGCAGGAGGGCGAAAAGATCTTCGAGCGCGCGCCCTATGTCTCCCTGGTCGCCGGGTCGGCTTCCTACCGCAACTTGCCGGCGATGCTGGTCCAGATCGAGGCCGGTGCCGATCGTGTTACGGGCCTTGATGATCGCCAAACCGACCAGACTTTCGAGACCGAATTCACCGCCCGCACCAACCCGCATCGCGGATACATCACCATCATTGAAGGCTGCGATAAGTTCTGCGCCTATTGCGTGGTGCCGTACACGCGCGGCAAGGAGCGCAGCCGTACCTCGCAGTCGGTGCTTGACGAAGCCCGGCGCATGGCCCACGCCGGCTACACCGACATTCAACTGCTCGGGCAAAATGTGAATTCTTACCACGACCCGGCCGGCAAAAAAACTTTTGCCGAATTGTTGACTGCCGTGGGGGAATTGCCGGGCATCCGTCGGGTTCGCTTTACCACCTCGCATCCACGGGACTTTACCAAGGACATCATCGACGCCATTGATTCGGTCCCGACGCTCTGCGACCACGTGCATCTGCCGGTGCAGAGCGGCTCGACGCGCGTGCTGGCGTCCATGTTCCGCGATTATTCCCGCGAAGAATATCTGGAGCGCATCGCCTGGATGAGGTCCGCCCGCAACAAGGAAATCAGTATTACGACGGACGTGATCGTCGGTTTCCCGGGCGAGACGGAAGCCGAATTCCACGAGACCCTGAGCTTGCTCGACGAAGTTGGCTACGACGGCGTTTTCTCCTTCAAGTACTCGCCCCGGCCGAACACGCCCGCGTTGCAGTACGCCGATTCCATTCCCGATGCCGAGAAATCGCGCCGCTTACAGATTCTGCAAGAGCATCAGCGTGAATTGCAAAGGTCAAGCTATCGCAGGCATTTAGGGCAGATTGTTGAGGTCATGGTGGAAGGAAAGAACCCGGCCCGCGGACAGATCACAGGCCGTACTTCGCAGAATAAGACGCTCAACTTCGTGGTCAACGGCAAGCCGGAACCGCGCATCGGAGAATATGTCCGAGTGCAAGTTACGCAGACGTTTCCCAACAGCCTATTGGGCGAGATGACCGTCTAAACATTCAGAAAGTGTTTGCGTTTCATGCTCAAGGGAGAGTATTAAGGTCAAGGACCTGGGGAGGGAACCATGATGGAAGTTGAAATGAAGATTCGCGGGCTGATGATGGACCCCGTGACCAACATGCCCATCGTGATCCTGAAGGACCAGGGCAGCGACACCGTCCTGCCGATCTGGGTCGGCGTTTACGAGGCCAACGCCATAGCCCTCGAAATCGAGAAGGTCACAACCCCGCGCCCCATGACCCATGACCTGCTGAAGAACCTGCTGGTTGGGCTGGAAACCACGGTGCAAAAGGTGGTGGTGACCGAGCTGCGCGATGACACTTTCTTCGCCGTGATCTGGCTGGAGCGCGAAGGGCAGGCCATCAGCATCGACTCGCGCCCCTCCGACGCGCTGGCGCTGGCCCTGCGCATGGATTGCCCCATCTTCGTCGAGGATGAGGTGCTCAAGTCCAGCAAGCAGGCCAACGCGACCAGCGACCGCGTCAACAATGACGAGCTCCGCAAGTGGCTGGAGAACCTGGGCGAAGACGACCTGGGCCGCTACAAGATGTAAGGGGTTGAATTTCATCTCCAACCAGGTAACGTTAGTTATTGTTAGGGACTTGTTTGCTAATTGCTAATTGCTAACTGCTAAGAGCTGCCTTCATGCCCGACGCCGCCGAGCAACTGCAACGCATCTATCTCGCCGGTTTTGAGCTGCAAACCTTCGAGCGTTTTTCCAACTCCATTGGTGTGGTTCGCGACGGCTGCATCGCGCTGCTTAGGGCCACGCCGGGTGGCCTGCAGATGATCGGTGCGCCCGGCTGGCGGATGGGGGAAGTGCTCGGCGTGCTCGTGGAGAAGGATGGCCGCCACGTTTTCCAGGCCAAGTCCGAGATCGTGGAGGCTACGCCGGAGCGGCTCGAGGTGCTGAGGCGGTTCCGGGAGGACTTGGAGCAGCTATTGACGGCGACCGCGTGAAGGTGCGACGTTCTCATCGGGGAGGACACGGAGACCCGGTTATTGAGGACTATTTTGTTGGTTTGATTTTGTACTTAACATAATATCTGTTATCGGACATTACGTCAGAATCGAGAGTGCACTGTAAAGCGGAAGCCCCGTCCGGCGCTGCTTCTCTCGACTTCAACGATCAGCTTAGGAATCGCGAAGACCTCTGGCGGCTGGCCCAGGCCTCCTGCCAAGAGCCATCCTTGTTCTAGGCACCGAAATCAAGTGACGGTGGGTGCCCCAGGTCTCGCGCTTTTCGAGACCTGGGTGAGTACGAGGCTTGGCTGGCCGGGTAATCGATGACGGACCTCCCGGGTCTCGAACCCCCCGAGACCCGGGGCACCCCGCAACCATGATTCTTCTATGCGAACGTCCAGTCGTGTGAATTGTGGTTACCTTCGTTCTGGGGAATGCGTTTTCTTCTGAGTCTCGCTCTTATCCACAAAATACAATGAGAAGCGCTGGAGTCAGTCTCCGGCGCCGCAAATGCCCGTCTTCGCTGTGCAGCCGTGATCGTGAACGGCGCTTGCGGGCTGCGGCGGCGATCTTTGAAAACCATCGACCCAACAAATTCCCACCCTAGCCAAAAGAAGGCTAGGATGGGGCACCCGTGACACCCGATAAGTGCTTTGTTAGGAATACTTTGCGTGTAACTGATTTAGATAGAATACTTTGGCTGGAATCGTGCAAAGTATTGAGCAGCAAAGACTTGCGGCTGAGCCTAAGTTGCTTGCAATGAATACTTTGCAGGCAAAGTATTGAAAACAAAGATGCAGAAATGCCGGGGGAGGTACTTAGGGTGCTTTTTCCGTGTTCCACCCTGCTGAGAACGGGTTCTTACGCACGTTCTTTAAGCGCCGGGGGCGTCGCCTGCAAACAGGCCATGCAAGCCGAACAAGTCGTGGATGTCCGCGTTCAGATTGATGAATTTCAGCGCGCAGCCGCTCTTTCGAGCAGAGGCCCAGACGCTGACGAAAGTCCCGATGCCCACACTATCCACCAGGCTCACGTTCGCCAGATCCACGAGGATCGGCTTGCCCTCAGGAATGAGCGCGCGCACCGCCACGGTGAACATGGCCCAGGAGTCGATCACCACCTTGCCCGTGCAGTGCACGATGCTGGCATCAGGTTGTCTTTCGACCTCCAACTGCAAAACCGGGCTTTCGTCAGCGGCCATAGATGCATCCCTTCAAAGTACGACAGAGTGTACACCCGCAGCCTAGCCGCACAGCACCACCTTGGGATGGAACAGCGTCCCAGCGACTCGGCTGGCGATGCAGATCANNGACTGTCCGGCAAAGACCTTCACGAAGCGCGAACGGGACATTTCCGGCAGGTTCACCGTCCGGCCATGGCGGATCTTGGCGATGTCCTCGTCGGTGGCGGTGACCGACGGAATCTGCGGCAGGACCCGCCGTGGATGGACCAGCAACTCGGGGATACGGCCTTGGGCGGCAGCTTCGCCTATTTCCTCCAGCGTATGGCTCTGCTCGATGCGAAACTCGGCCACCTCCGTCCGGCGGAGGCTGCCCAGGTGGGCTCCGATGCCCAGCTCTTGCCCCAATTCGTGGGCCAGGCTGCGGACATAGGTCCCGGACGACACCCGGCAGCGGAAATCGACCAGGTCGCCGGCAAGGCCTAGGACGGTAAATTCCTTCACTTCCACCTCGACCGGCGCAAGCTCGACCTCCTGCTTCTTGCGGGCGAGCTTGTAGGCTGGAACTCCCTTGATCTTCTTGGCGGAAAACGATGGCGGAGTCTGCTGGAGGACGCCAACCAACCCCAAGGCAAGGGTGCTAATTTCTTCAAGTGTTACATTAACTTGCTGCGGAGCGCCGACCGGGTCGCCGTCGCAATCGTAGGTGTCGGTTGCGAACCCCAGCCGGATGGTTCCCTGGTAAGCCTTTTCCGAAGACGAATAGAATTGGCACAGCCGGGTCATCCGCCCCAGCACCAGAGGAAGGACTCCGGTCGCCATGGGGTCAAGGGTTCCGAGGTGACCGATGGAGCGTTCGCCCAAAATGTGCCGTGATTTCGCCACCACATCGTGCGAGGTCCATCCGGCCGGTTTATCCACCACGATCAAACCATTGAGCGGCATCCTTCTGCTATCGTGTAGGTTCAACGGTGGTTTGGTCAAATCGCCGGCGAGTATCGGCTGCCGCCCGGAATTTGAAGGGAATTCAGTTCCCTGCCGTGCGCTACGGCTGACAGACGACCTATGATCCCGCTGAAAGACGACGCACCCCGGATCGGCACCCCGTACGTAACCTATGCGCTGCTGGTGCTGAATACGCTCGCGTTCCTCTTCGAGTACTGGCTTGGCAAGCAAGACGCGCTCGCTGCCAATGGGCTGATCTTTCAGCTTGGAGTCGTTCCCGCGCGATTCACGGTGGTGCTGTTCAATCACGGGTACGTGCCCTGGGACCTCGTCTCTCAACTGGGAACGCGCTATGTTCCGCCGATGGCGGCCATCCTTCCCATCTTCACCTCCATGTTTCTGCACGGATCGTGGCTGCACCTCATCTTCAACATGTGGGCGTTGTGGATCTTCGGAGACAACGTGGAAGATTACCTCGGCCACTCGCTTTATCTGGTGCTGTACTTTGCCAGCGGTGTAGCGGCGGCGCTGCTGCACACTCTGTTTAATATTGGCTCGACCGTGCCCAGCGTCGGAGCCAGCGGTGCGATTGCCGGCGTGATGGGAGCCTACTTCCTGTTGTATCCGCGGGCGCGCGTGCTGACCCTGGTGCCGTTCTTTTTCGTCTTCTTCATGTGGTTGCCAGCCTGGATCGTGCTCGGCTACTGGTTTGTCGCGCAGTTCCTTAGCGGAGCCGCCACCTCGATCGCGGCGCACGCCGGCAACTCCAGCGGGATCGCCTTCTGGGCCCACGTCGGAGGCTTTCTGGCAGGCATGCTGCTGATTAAGGTCTTCCCTGCCCGGACGCGGCGCTATCACTACGGGCTGTGAGCCTCGCTGTTCGCCATTCGCATTTCGCTGTTCGCTATTTGGTTGCGGCCAGCTTCAGTTCTCACTCCAGGTGTTCGACTAAAGCCAAGAGCGAAAGGCGAATAGCGAA
The DNA here is from genome assembly GCA_003135475.1 of Acidobacteriaceae bacterium. GTDB lineage: Bacteria > Acidobacteriota > Terriglobia > Terriglobales > Acidobacteriaceae > Bog-257. The sequence continues at coordinate 8,275 of PLBW01000114.1, read as the reverse complement.
AAGCGGACTTCTCGCTACAGCGCCCCGCCTGTCGGCGCCAGCACCACCTCGGATAAATTCACCGTGGGCGGAAGAAGCACGGCGTAGAGCGCGGCTTGGGCTACGCTCTCCACGTCAACCATGCGTTCGCGCGGAGCTTCAGGCCAGAATTGCTGCCACAAATCGGTGTCGGTTGCGCCGGGCATAAGCGCAACCACGCGAATGCCGCGGGGAATGAGTTCATCGCGCAGAGACAAGGTGAAGCCCAGCGCACCGTGCTTGGAGGCGTTGTACGCGGCGAAATTGGGGAAGACGGTCCTGGCTGCGACCGAGATGTTGTTGATGATGGTCGCGCCCGCCTGCATAAGAGGCAGCGTCGCACGCGTGCAGAGAAACAAGCCCGTGAGGTTGGTATCGATCACGTCACGCCACACTTCCCGGCTGGTATGCTCGATGGAAACCGCCGGTTGAGCAATGCCTGCGTTGTTCACCAGCACATCGATCTTGCCGAAGCGTTGTTTGACCATCGCGAAAAGCGACGCCACAGAATCTGGGTCGCGAACGTCGCAAACCTCGGCGACGACTTCAACGACATTGTCGTGATTCGCGTGTGATTTTTTGGGTAGAAATCGCCTGAGTTCCGCCGCGCTCTTGGAGAGCTTTGCACCATCGCGGCCCGTAATCACAACGCTGCAACCTTCGGCGGCAAGGGTGCGGGCAATGGCGAAGCCGATGCCGCGGCTGCCGCCGGTTACCAGCGCTACCTTGCCGAGAAGGCGGGGCCTGTTCGGTCGCGATTCCTGAGCGCTGGTTTTTGTTTTGCTCTGAGACTGCGGCTTCTTCGCAGCCATGGATTAGATCCCGTTGCCATTCTTGGCGTGGATCAGGGACAGAAATTCCTGGCGGGTTTGTTGGGCGCGGAAAGCGCCGAGCATGGACGACGTTACCGTGGCCGAATGTTGCTTCTCGACCCCGCGCATCATCATGCACAGATGGCGCGCCTCGATGACCACGCCGACGCCCAAGGGTTGAATCGCTTTTTGAATCGTCTCCGCAATTTGCACGGTCAGACGCTCCTGCACCTGGAGACGACGGGCAAACACTTCCACCAGACGCGGAACCTTGCTCAGACCGATCACCTTGCCCTTGGGGATGTAGGCGACGTGGACCTTGCCGAAGAATGGCAGCACGTGATGCTCGCAAAGGCTGAACATTTCAATGTCCTTCACGATCACCATCTCGTCGTAGTCCACGCTGAACAGCGCAGCCTTCAGCATTTGTTCCGGGTCTTCGCCGTAGCCTTTGGTTAGGTACTGCAGAGCGTTGGCGTAGCGCTCCGGCGTCTTCAGCAACCCCTCGCGATAGGGCTGTTCGCCCAGGCGAACCAGCATCTCGCGCGCCAGCTCCTCGAAGCTGGCGCTGGTCAGGGTCGTAGGTTCCGTCAGTTCTCTCATCGTCATCCCAGGGTTCATACCCGTAAATCCGCTCCACCGGCGTACTCGAAGCTGTTCATCATAGTCTCTTCGAGCCGTACCTTTTCAAGATGAGCCGCAGTGAAGCTTTGCTTCAAAATGTTGAAGATGACCTCGCTCAGGTTTTCCGTGGTGGGCACGGTCGCCACGAATTCTTGACGCGCATTTAAGTTCTCGTGATCGAAGCGGTCCAACACCTCACGATGCACCGCGCCGTCCAGATCAACCAGGTTGCATACCATTCCGGTCTGCGGATTGACCTGTCCGCTCACCGTGACCTCAAGTGCGTAGTTGTGCCCGTGGCCGTGCGGGTTATTGCACTTGCCATACGTCGCCTGGTTTTCCGACTCGGAAAGCCCGTCACGGTGCAAACGGTGGGATGCCGAAAACAGATACCGCCGTGTCAGATGGACCTTCATGCTTCCCCGTAGAAATCGACGAAGAGATCGGGCAACTCGTACACGCGAACGCGATGTAGCTTTGCCACATGCAGCTTGCCTTGCAAACGATTCCAGATAGCAATGGCAAGGTTCTCTGTTGTAGGAATCTGTTGCAAGAACTCCGGCACTTCCTTGTTCAGATGCCGGTGATCAAGCGCGTCGAGTACTTCGCGGTTCAAGATTTCCTTGAGCGCCTTCAGGTCAACCACAAAGCCGGTCTTAGGATCGACATCGCCCTTCACCGTTACCTCGAGGGTATAGTTGTGGCCGTGGCCGTTCAGGTTGGCACACTTGCCGAAGATGCGCTGGTTTTCTTCCGCCGAGAACTCGGGGTTGTGGTAATAGTGCGACGCGGAAAACTCACACTTGCGGGTTAGATAGACCATGTTTTCCTGGGCCGGCTTTACGGCTGAGGCATTGCATCCGGGTTAGTGCGCCGACGTATTTCCAGCGGCGACTGCCGCTTCGTCCGCTGGCTGAGCTTCCCGCATACCGGAGTACTCGCGTCCCTTCCAGCGAACTGTTCCCTTCTCATGAGAGATGCTTGAGTTGAGCAAAAGAACCGCGAAAAGCGGCAATCCGAAGAACGCCAACGTATTGGACAGCCCGTCAAAATGGGCGCGTGCAATCCGCTTCCCGAAGAGATAGAGCCATTGCACAGTCACCGCGACCGCGACAAAGAAGGTGATCATGTCGCCCTTGATCAACGAGACAATCGCAAACGCCAGCATAGCCAAGATGACAACAAACTCCAGCGCCCGCCATATGGCCAGCCTTCGCGGGTTGGGGAACAACAGCGCCAGGTTCTTGCTCCAGCCTTCCCACATCTGCGGAAAGCTGAGATACATTCGGGTGCTGACTGCGTCGGACATGCCGAAGCGCAGAGCGAATCCCGCCTGCTTTAGCCGTTTTGCCAACTCAACATCCTCGAGCAGCGTAGTCGCGACGGCGGCGTGACCACCCACTGCGTCGTAGGCTTCCCGCCGAATGAGCATGTATTGTCCGTTGGCAGCGGCCACTGGCGACTTCGGATCGCACACCTCCTTCGGCGGATAGGTCGTCGCCAGCTCGGCGAAAATGACGGGCATCAGCGCACGTTCAGCGAATCCGCGCACCTCCTGCTTGGGCGAATAGGAGAGCATGTCGGCGCTAGCCTCTTGCGCCTCCTGCAAGCCGCGCGCGATCGAGTCGGGCGCGTGCCTCGTGTCCGCGTCGGTAAAGAGCAGCCACTTCCCTTTCGCGGCCTTAGCGCCGCTCCACGCCGCGTTGCACTTGCCGTTCCAGCCGGGCGGCAATTCATCGGCGCCGATCAGCTTCACCGGAAAGGTTTCGGCGATGGCGCGCGTGCCGTCGGTCGAGTGGTCGTCCACCACGATGACCTCGTAGGCAGGCCCCGCCTGGCCAACCAGCGACCGCAAGCATTCGGCCAGACAGGCTTCTTCGTTTCGCGCCGGAACGATGACCGAGATCTCGAGAGCGGTTTCGGGTTGGTCCATGGAGATTAAAGACTACCAGACGGCCAGCGCTGCCGCCTTGGATTATCATAGCTCTGTGAAGCGTCTCATCTCCTCCATCGCCCTCGTTTGTCTGGTATTCCTCGCGGCCTGCAACAGCGGCTCGCATCCGCCGCGCATCGGCAGCGACGCACCCCAGTTCACCATCACCGATTCGCAGCGCACGGTTTCGCTGAATCAATTTCAAGGCAAGCCCGTGGTGCTCAACTTCTGGGCAACGTGGTGCCCGCCGTGCATACAGGAGATGCCTTCGCTGGTGCAATTACAGAAGCAGCTTGGCGACAAGGTAACCATTCTTGCCGTTAGCGAGGACGACGACGACAACGCGTACAAACAGTTCGTCCGCGACCACAACGTCGATCTGCTCACCGTCCGCGACACCCGGCAGAACACGAACGGGCTGTATGGCACGACGGGGTTTCCTGAAACCTTCGTGATCGATCGCAATGGCAAGATCGCTCGCAAATTCATCGGCCCGCAGGAGTGGACCAGCCCGGAGATCGTGGATTATTTGAAGAAGATGTAGCTTTCGGCACAATTAAAGCTCTTCTGCGCCAGCAGCCTTGCGTACCTTCATAAACTGCCATAAAATGACGGCTATGCCAATGACTTCCCTGAATATCTCTTTACCCGAAGCGCTTAAGGCCTATGTGGAAGGTCAGGTTGCCTCGGGAGACTGGGGCACTCCCAGCGAATATATCCGGGAGTTGATTCGCCAGGATAAAGAGCGGCGCCTGGCCAGCCTGGAGCAGTCGTTGCTTGCCGCTGCAAAGGGGCGAACCATTGAAGTCTCGCTCGCAGAGATTCGCAACAACGGGCTGGTCACGGCCCTGCGCAAGCGTGCACAGCGCCGGTGAAAACGCCTCGACTTACATTTAGCGATCTGGCGATGGCCGATGTTCTGGAGCAGGCCGACTGGTACCAAGTGCAGGCAGGCTCAAAGTTGGCGCAGCGTTGGGAGAAGGCGGTGACGTCCACCCTGCTGCGCATCGCCAGGGCTCCGCATGCCGGAGCACCCTGTAGGTTCCGGGAAGATCAACTGCGTGGCACACGCCGGTTGCCAGTCGCAGGATTTCCAAGACACCTGCTCTTCTATCAGTTCCGGGAAGATGAGATTCGCGTCTTGCGCGTCGTCCACGGTGCTCGGGATCTTGAGGCCCTGTTTTCCGATTGACTCTAGGCCCCGCTCACAGCTTCACCCGCCTCAGCCTCAGCGCATTGCTGATCACCGACACCGAGCTGAAGCTCATGGCGGCCGCGGCGAAGATCGGGCTCAGCAGAATGCCGAACTTCGGATACAGAATGCCAGCCGCTATCGGCACGCCCAGCGAGTTATAGATAAATGCGAAGAACAGATTTTCCCGAATGTTGCGCATCACGGCGCGGCTCAGTCGGCGGGCGCGTACCAGCGCCGCCAGGTCGCCTTTCAGCAGGGTGATGCCGGCGCTCTCCATGGCAACGTCTGTGCCAGTGCCCATCGCGATGCCAACTTGCGCCTGCGCCAGGGCGGGCGCGTCGTTGATGCCGTCGCCCGCCATCGCGACCACTCTTCCCTGCTCTTGCAACTTCTTCACCGCGTCGGCCTTGTGGCTGGGCAGCACTCCAGCTTCAAACTCACTGATGCCCACCTGCCTTGCGACCGCCTCGGCCGTGGTCTGACTGTCGCCGGTCAGCATCACCACGCGCAAGCCTTCTTTGCGCAAGTCGCGGACCGCTTGCGCTGCTTCGGGCTTGACCGGATCGGCAACGCCCAGCAGCCCCGCGATACGGCCATCCACGGCGACGAAGACCACCGTGTAGCCATCCTGGCGCATGGCCTCGGCCTTGGGCTTCAGTTCCTCGGCATCGACTCCCAGCTCTAGCAGCAGAGCCTCATTTCCGGCGGCCACTTCATGCCCGCCGACTCGGCCCGCCACGCCGCGTCCAGTGAGCGATCGGAATTGCTCCGCGGACATCAAATGCAGGCGGTTGGCTTGGGCAGCCTCGACCATCGCTGCTGCCAGCGGATGTTCGCTTCCCTGCTCCAGGCTGGCCACCAGCCGCACGACGCGGTCCTCGGTCTCGCCGCCAACGGCGACCACCGACATCAGCTCCGGTTTGCCCTGAGTGAGCGTGCCGGTTTTGTCCAGCACCAGCGTGTCAACTTTCTGCAGTGTCTCCAGAGCCTCGGCGTTCTTGATGAGAATTCCGGCGCGCGCGCCACGGCCCGTACCGACCATGATTGCCATCGGTGTCGCCAGACCCAGCGCACACGGACAAGCGATAATCAGCACCGCGACGGCGTTTACGATGGCGTTGGCCAGCCGCGGCTCCGGTCCCACGATGAGCCAAACCGCAAAGGTGATCACGGCCGCCGCCAGCACCGCGGGAACGAACCAGGCTGCAACCTTGTCGGCCAGGCGCTGAATCGGTGCGCGGCTGCGTTGCGCGTTGCTCACCATCTGCACGATCTGCGCCAGCAGAGTTTCGCTGCCCACGCGCTCGGCGCGCATCAGCAGCCAGCCGGTACCGTTCACAGTTGCGCCGACAACCTTGTCGCCAGCGCGCTTTTCCACCGGCATGGCTTCGCCGGTCACCATCGACTCGTCAACCGAACTGAGGCCGTCGAGCACGATGCCGTCCACCGGAATCTTCTCGCCTGGGCGCACCCGCAGCTTGTCTCCGACCTTCACTTGCTCCAGCGGGACGTCGTATTCGCTGCCGTCGTCGCGCATGATGCGTGCCAGCTTCGGGGAGAGGTCGAGCAGTGCACGGATGGCGCTGCTGGTGCGGCTGCGGGCGCGCAGTTCCAAAACCTGCCCCAGCAGCACCAGGGCAATGATTGCCGCCGCGGCCTCGAAGTACACTTCCGGCTGGCCAGTCATGCCGCGCATGGAGGGCGGGAAGATTTGCGGTGCGATCGTGGCGACCGCGCTGTAGCTGTAGGCCACACCAACGCCCATCGCGATCAGGGTGAACATGTTCGGACTGCGGAACTTGACGGACGCCCAGCCGCGCACGAAGAAAGGCAGGCCGCACCACCACACGATTGGCGTTGCCACCGCAAACTCAAGCCAGGTACCGACACTCGGTGCGAACACGTGCGCGAGGGGCCCCATGCGCAGCATCGCGTAGGCAACCAGGGGAACGCCGAGCAGCACGCTGGTCCAGAAGCGCCGCGTCATGTCGCGCAGTTCGGGATTTTCTTCCTGCGCGCTGGTGACCGTCTTGGGTTCCAGCGCCATGCCGCAGATCGGACACGCACCCGGCCCGTCGCGAACGATCTCCGGATGCATGGGGCAGGTCCACAAGGTCCTGGTCGCGGCCACGGGCACGTCGGGCTCCAGCGCCATGCCGCACTTGGGACATGCGCCGGGCCGCGATTGGCGGACCTCGGGATCCATGGGACAGACATAGGTTGTTCCCGATGGAGCGGCTGCGGTTTTGCTTTGCTCCCCCGCATCCACGGCGGTGATTTTCGGGATCTCGCTTTGCGAAACGTACTTCTCAGGATCAGCTTTGAATTTCTCGCTGCATCCTCGACTGCAGAAGTAATAAGTTTTGCCTTGATGCACGGCAGTCGCTGCGGCTTTAGCCGGGTCGACACTCATCCCGCAAACCAGGTCCTTCTCCGGCTTGCGGACACCGCCAATCTGCACCGGGGCGCTACCGATTTGGACCATTGCAGGCATGCCACCGGCCTTGTAGTTGGGGGAGAGATATTTCTCCGGATAATCTTTGAATTTCTCTGCGCAGCCACGCGAGCAGAAGTGATACAGCTTGCCCTCGTACTCCACCGACGCGGCGGCCTTCGAGGCATCGACACTCATGCCGCAAACCGGATCTTTGTCGAGCTTCCTGGCTGCGCTTGTCGGCGGCGGAGCATTGATCTTAGCTTCCTGAGGCGCCGAGAGGTACTTGCCTGGCGACGACACAAACTTGTGCATGCAGCCGGGCGAGCAGAAATAGTAGGTCTGCCCCTCGTACTGCGCCTTACCACGAGCCTCGAGCGGATTCACCGCCATCCCACAGACGGGATCGATTACCGACACATCGACAATCCGGTTCTCGGAGCTATCCTCGGCGCCGTTCATTCCCTCCCTCTCCCGACCTATGTACTCGTGCTGTTCATTGCCTCAGCGATGCTCTATATTGATTGCGGATTCGGTGCGAAGGCCGAAACTTCTAACCGACAGCTATTCTAGATGCGGCAGAAGTTTTCAGTTCTCCGTATCATCATTGCACGTTTGCGCGAGGGCGGTTCGATGACTGCAGTCGAAGTTTTGTTTCGCTATGGAATGTCGCCGGGTGAGATGGAAATGGGCGCGCTGGGACAAGTAAGCGATGTCTACGGCATCCGCCGGGTGCGGTTTAATGAGTTGGAGCGGACCATCCGGGTGGAGTACGACGCCACGCGCCTGAACGAGTCCAGTGTGGAAAAGCTGCTACGCAGCGCCGGATTCGACATTCGCGAAAAGCTGGCGCTGGTGTAACCAAGGCGCGTCCGATTCAAACACAAAAGGCGAAGCGCGATGGAGGGGGGAGCACTTCGCCCTTATGCCCGGTCTGGGCACTTGCGGAGAACGCCTTTTAGGCGTTCTAGTGGTCGGTCACACAGCGTGGTTGAGAGGTTCGGGAGAGGCTTAAATTTGAGGGGCCGCTCGTTGAAAGGAACTCTGGCCGAAATTCCCTTCCGAGCGGCCCCTTATTGCGCCACTTCGTCTGATTCTAGATAGAGCATCCGTCATGCCAAAGGCTGGCCAGTGAAACTAAAGGGGTTGCAGAGTTCCCAATTTGGGAGATACTGTAGAACTTTCCGGGTATCGGGAAAAATTTACCAGAGACACTAAAGTGGTGCCATCCGGATTTGCGGAAATTAGTCCCCGTTTCC
>PLBW01000058.1:6214-26696 GCA_003135475.1 Acidobacteriaceae bacterium | reverse complement strand
GGTTTGCTTCTCCCACCGCATTTCCGAGAAGTGAGTTCTCACGCACACTCTAAAGTCCAGCTTCCCCCTGCTGAAGCAGGGAGCTCCCACCAAAAGTCTTCCACAGACTTTTTCCGCAGCCTGTGAAGGCGTGCTCCACCCATCGCCTATACACCAGATGCGAAACTGCTATAGAGTTTCCAGTTTGCGGTTACGAGTCCCTGCGAGCGTTACTGCTCCGAGCCTTCGTGAAATACTGCTGCTGTGAGCCCGAGACTTGAAATCGGAAACCCACTCTCCAACGGAGGCCTGCGTATGCGGCGCGGTTCGCGTTCTCTCACCACAGTTGTTGCTAGGCTGGCAATTGTCGCGGCGCTGCTCACGCCGATGGCGACGATCGCGGCCAACCGCCCTGCGGTTTCCCAATCCGACGAGGCCCGCACCGAGCGCTACTTCCAAAGCATTCGCAAGAATCCCAACCGGCTGCTGGCTTTTCTGCGGGAGATGCCCAAGGGAGGCGATCTCCACATTCACCTCACCGGATCGGTTTACGCGGAATCGTACATCCAGTGGGCGTCTGAGGAAGGCGAGTGCGTCTATCCCAAGACCCTGTCCTTCAGCGCGCCACCGTGCAACGCACCGGCGGTGCCCGTCACGAACGCCTTCGCCGATACCGAACTGTACGGCAACATTGTTGACGCCATCTCGATGCGAAACTGGGAGCATTCGGGCCAATCCGGACACGACCACTTCTTTGCGGTGTTCGGCAGGTACGTTCAGGCGACGAACGGCACCACCGACAAGGCGCTGGCGGAGACCGCCGCGCGCGCCGCTTCCCAGCACGAGATCTATCAGGAACTGATGCTTCCGCCGACCGGCAAAGATCTGGAGACGCTGGCCGAGTCGGTCGGTTGGGACGATGACTTCGGCCGGTTGCAACAAAAGCTGCTGGCCGGCGGGTTGCCGCAGATTCTGGCTGGAGCCAGTCAAGAACTCAATGCGGCAGAGGTGTCGCGCGACAAACTCCTGCAATGTGGCGTTCCCGCCGCCGATCTGGGATGCCAGGTCATACAGCGCTACATATCTCAGGTTTCACGGGGCAAGCCGAAAGAGGTGGTCTTCGCCCAGATTCTTACCGGCTTCCTCCTGGCGGGCGCCGACCCCAAACTGGTTGCACCCAACCCGCACGTGGTCGCCCTGAACCTGGTGATGGCGGAAGACTGGTATGTCCCGATGCGTGACTTTGCGCTGCATATGCGCATGCTCAATTACTTTCACGAGCGCTATCCGCATGTGCACATCGCGCTGCACGCGGGCGAGCTGGTCGAGGGCCTTGTCCCTCCCAAGGACTTGCAGTTTCACGTGCGCGATTCGATCGAGACGGGACACGCCGAACGCATTGGACATGGCGTTGACGTGATGAACGAGAGCCGTCCGTTCGAGCTTTTGCAGGAGATGGCTGACCGCAATGTGATGGTGGAAATCTGCCTCACCAGCAACGACGTCATCCTCGGTGTGCACGGGCCGCAGCATCCCTTAAGCGAGTACTTGCGCGCCGGCGTGCCGGTCGCGCTCGCAACCGACGACGAGGGTGTCTCCCGCTCCGACATGACCCACGAATATCTGAAGGGCGCGGAGGAACAGAATCTCAGCTACGTGCAGTTGAAGAAGATGGCCCGCACAAGCCTGGAACATGCCTTCATCGGCGGTGCAAGCCTGTGGCGTGACGGCAAAGCGTTCAGCGTGGTTAAGGAATGCGGAAGCGAGAGGGCAGGCGCGACGCAACCATCGACCTCATGCCAGAAGTTTCTCGATGGCAGCGACAAGGCGCGCTTGCAATGGAAGTTGGAAACCGAGTTCCGGCAGTTTGAAGCGAATGACTGGACGGCCCCGTGAGTTGGGTGTTGGAGTGGTTGGGTCCACCACAGAGACACAAAGGCACAGAGAAGAAGGACCTTGTCACCACGGAGAGCACGGAGGCCACGGAGAAAAAACAAGAATTACAGAAGAGAAACAAGAATCAAACTCCGTGATCTCCGTGTCCTCCGTGGTAATAAATCTTCTCTGTGCCTCTGTGGTTGCCGTTTTCTGCCGCAAACTGCAAATTCCATGTAGACTTTGGAAAACTCATCACACGGGTCAGGAAACAACTTGGGTAGCAGTTTGCCAGCCGCCACATCGAAAGCCTCTTATCCCGCTGCCGCGAAGCCAGGCAGCGCTGTCGTCGCTGTGAAAGGCACCCAATTACGCCGGGTGTTTCGCGTGAGGGACGGCGTCGCGCTGATCATCTCCAACGTGGTCGGCGTCGGCATCTTCACTACGCCGGCCATCATCGCCAAGCTGGTGCCCGAACCCCGCGCCATGCTCGCCCTCTGGATTGCCGGTGGATGCCTCGCCCTGGCGGGAGCAATGTCGTACGCGCAACTGGGACGGAGGTGGCCGTCAGCTGGAGGAGAATACATTTACCTCTCCAAGGCCTATGGCCCAACCGCCGGCTTTCTTTCCGGCTGGACCTCGCTGATCGCCGGCTTCTCCGGGGCGGTGGCCGCCAGCGCCGTGGGGCTGGTCATTTATCTTGGCCAGTATTTGCCCAGGCTGGCGTCGGACCACGCATTGCTCTCCCTCAACTTCTACGTAGGTGCATTCACGTTTTCGCCGCGCTCGCTCACGGCGGCTGCCATCATTGTCGTGTTCGCCGTCTTACACGCCTGCCACTTGGGAGCCGGCAAGCTGACGCAAAACGCGCTCGCCCTCCTGATCCTGGCAATCGTCCTTATCTTTTGCCTCTTTGGCTTCGCTGTAGGGACGGGTTCGTGGTCGCACTTCCAGTCGGCCCACATACCTATCCGTCCGATGAACTGGCTGCTCGCGCTGATCCCGATCATGTTCACTTACAGCGGCTGGAATGCCGCGTCGTACATCTCGGAGGAGCTACACGACACGCGGCGCATGATCGGCCCGGCGCTGTTGATCGGGACTTCGATTATCGTCGGGCTGTATTTCCTTCTGAACACGCTGTACCTCTATGCGATTCCACCGGCGGCCATGCAAGATGCCGTCAATGTTGGCGACGTCACGGCGCACGCGTTGTTCGGAGTGGGAAGAAACTTCGTGACTCCGGCGCTGATCGTCGCTCTACTGGGCGCCGTCAGCGCCATGACCATCGCCGGGCCTCGCGTTTACTTCGCCATGGCCCGCGACGGGGCTTTTGTGCCAGGCTTCGACCGCACCAGCCCAAGATTCGGCACGCCTGCGCTGGCCATCGCACTGCAGGCTTTGTGGTGCGTCGTGCTGGTGATGGCTGGCGGGTTCTATCAGCTTCTGATGTACACCGGCTTCACGATTCTGCTGTCTTCAGGCGCAGCGGTGGCCGGACTGTTCGTAGTTCAGCGACACGAATTGCGATCCAACCCGAGGCTCTGGTTCAAGATGTTGGCTCCTGCAATTTTCGTTATCGCGTGCGCCGCAATCGTTATCAACGCGGTTGTGGGAGCCCCCAAGACCGCGCTGGTCGGCTGTCTGCTCATCGCCGCCGGACTTCCGGTGTTCTTCTGGTCAAGGCGACGCAGATTAGCGGGAGCGGCAGCCGATTCGGAAACCACGGTTGTTGAGGCGGGGTAGGGCCACAGCGGAACGCCCGCAAAGAGTTCCGTCCCACTTCTACCGAGGGACATCATCGGTCGAGTATTTACTTAGTCATGGGAGAGGGAGAATTCGCGCTCGCGCCCTTGCCGCATCGATGCTGACCAGCGCACCAAGCTCTAGCTCCTCCCGGAGTTGTCGCAGCGCGAGCACCACCACTGAGCCCATGCTGGTCGGAGATGTTTCCTGTCCGCGAAGCTGAACCACACTCGGTGCACGACGCGGCTTCGAGGCTAGCAGCGCCCCAAAATCGAGGTCATGGGTGAACACTACACAACCATTGTTCGTCGCCCACTCGAGAATTTCGCTGTCTGGGGGAGTGGGACTGCCAACAGTGCTCCAATGGTAGGCTTCCCAATTCTCTCGCCTGAACACCTGAACCCAACTCGGCGGCAGGTTCATGTCGATGAGGATCTTCACGCCTGCTTCAGTTCGATTTCTCGCTCTTCGGAGCGCAGCGCCGCATAGGAGAGGGCTTGCGTAATGTCGGCTGCTTCCAGGTAGGGGTAGAGCTGAAGAATCTCGGCGGCGCTATGTCCTTCGGCGAGCATGCCAACGATCGCGCCGACCGTGACACGCATCCCCCGAATGCACGGCTTGCCGCCCATTACGCGAGGATCAATTGTGATTCGGTCAAGCACCATCGCTAGTTTCTCCGCTGCTCTTGACTTTACCAGCAGAAACAGCTCCAACTCAAGGACTGGGGAAGCAATAGGCGCGGACTCTTGACCAGCCCCGCTACTCCACCGTAACCGACTTCGCCAAATTGCGCGGTTGATCCACGTCGCAGCCACGCCGCACGGCGATGTGATACGCCAGTAGCTGGCAGGGAACCACTTCCAGAATCGGGGAGAGCAGTTCGGGCGCATCGGGAACGTACAAGACGTGGTCGGCGGCTTCGCGAATTTCCTCATCGCCGTCGGTAGCGATGGCGATCACGGTGCCGGAACGCGCCTTCACTTCCTTCAGGTTCGACAACGTCTTCTCGTAGCGCAGCACCGAACCGGGATCGGTCTTGTCGTGGGTAGCGAGAATCACCACGGGAAGATCTTCGTCAATCAGCGCGTTTGGGCCGTGCTTCATCTCGCCGGCGGGATAGCCCTCGGCATGAATGTAGGAAATCTCCTTCAACTTCAGAGCGCCTTCCAACGCGATCGGGTAGTGAATGCCACGCCCAAGAAACAGGAAGTCGTGGGCGCGATGATATTCCTTGGCAAGATCCTCGGTCTCCTCGTCGCGAGTCAGCAGCGCCTCCAACTTGCCGGGCATGAGGGTGAGGTCATTGAGGAGCTGCTTGGAGTGGTCGAGATCGAGTGTTCCACGCACCAGGCCAAGGTGAACCGCGAACAGGAACAATGCGGTCAGTTGCGCCGTGAAAGCTTTGGTCGAAGCCACGCCAATCTCCGGCCCGGCGTGGGTATAGATGGTGCCGTTAGCTTCGCGCGCGATCATGGAGCCCACTACGTTGCAGATGCCCACCGTCTTCGAGCCTTTGGCGCGCGACTCGCGCATGGCCGCGATGGTGTCGGCGGTCTCGCCTGACTGCGTAATCAAGATGGTCAGATCGCCGGGTCCGGTCAACGGATCGCGATAGCGAAACTCGCTGGCGTAATCCACTTCCACGGGAAGCTTGGCCAGCCGCTCAATCATGAACTTGCCCGCCAGCCCAGCGTGCCAACTGGTGCCGCAAGCCGCGATGTACACCTTTCCCAATTTGCGAAAGTCTTCGTCGGTGATGTCCATCTCATCGAGGAACACCTTGCCGGAGTCAAGCGAGACGCGGCCCAGCGTGGTATCGCGCACCGCCCGCGGCTGCTCGTAGATTTCCTTCAGCATGAAATGCTTGAAGCCGCCCTTCTCCGCCATAATGGGGTCCCAGGTGATGTGCTGCACTTGGCGGGTGATGGGCTGGCCGTCAAAATCAGTGAGCTGCACGCCCGAGGGCGTGATGACGGCCAGATCGCCGTCGGCGAGAAAGAAAAGATCGCGCGTGTGGTACAGGATGGCCGGCACATCGCTGGCGACGAAGTATTCATCTTTGCCCAGACCGATGACTGCGGGCGGACCATTGCGAGCGGCGACAATCTTGTTGGGCTCGTCTGCCGAGATGACGGCGATGGCGAACACGCCGGTCAGCAGTTTCACCGTCGTGCGCACAGCTTCTTCCAGCGGGACCTTGCGATCGGGCGCGGAGAGGTTTTTCTCGATGAGGTGCGCGATCACTTCGGTGTCAGTCTCGGTGCGGAATTTGTGGCCTTCGTCGATCAGCTTCTTCTTCAGGGCGACGTAGTTCTCCACAATGCCGTTGTGCACAACAACGACCTTGCCGGTGCAATCGCGGTGGGGATGCGCGTTCTCTTCCGTGGGGCGCCCATGCGTGGCCCAGCGGGTATGGCCAATGCCGTAGGTGCCGTCGAGCGGCTTGAGGCGGATGACCTCTTCCAGGTTGCGCAGCTTGCCCTCGGCACGGCGCACCTGCAAGCCGTCGCCGTTGCCGCCCACAGCAATGCCGGCTGAGTCGTAGCCGCGATATTCGAGACGACGCAAGCCGTCAATGATGACCGGCACAACCCGCTTTTTTCCGACATATCCAACAATCCCGCACATAAATCAGCTCCAAACAGCAGTCGCCAGTAGCCGGTAGTCAGTTGTCAGTTGTCAGTTGTGTAACCAAGGCCTCTGGCGCTGGCCGACACAAATCTTCCTGATTAACCAAGAATGAATGCACGCAGCTAGCCAATTTTAGCCGATTTGATGAGTCAGCGGGAGTTCCTGCTGCCGAAGATTGGATTACGAAAGGACACTCGCGTGGCTTATTCCTCAATGGTGAAGCGGTACTCTTCAATAACGGGATTGGTGAGCACTTCACGCGCGATGCGCTCCACCTCCGCCTGCGCCGCTTCGCGGGTGACGCTGTTGTCCAGAGCAATCTCGAAGTATTTACCCTGGCGCAGGTCGTCGATGCCGCGGTATCCCATCTTCTTCAGCGCGCCGTGGATGGTTTTGCCTTGAGGGTCGAGCACACTTTTCTTCAGCGAGACGTAAACGTAGGCTTTCATAAGGAACAGCCTATTATACCGACAGCAAGAATGATCGCTACGCATTTGGCATTTTCGGCTGCCGACGCGACCGCCCTGTTGGAACCGCACTACCCGTTCCTGGAAGCCCTTTTGCCGTATCTAAAGGCCGCTTCCGAACAAGAAAGAATACGGCTACAATCCTCCCAACGCTCGGGAAGGTTGTTGCTCCATGAGGATTCTTAGGGCCATAGCACCGTTCTTCTTCAGCATTACCACCGCTTTCGCCCAAAATCCAATCCCTCCCAGCATGGAAGCCCGACCTGAGGAGGCGGTAGGGAAAGGGTTTGTATATGATTTTAGAGAAGCAATTGCACATTCAGACTTGTACCGCCATTTGAGTGCTGCTTCACAAGAGCAAGCGATTTTCCTATCTATACTTGCCATCTCAGGGGGACACGACAAAATGATGCATGTCGATCAAAGCCACAACGGGCACGAAGTGACCCTCGCTGTGGGCCAGGTCATGGAGCTGTCTCTGTCGGAGAATCCAACCACCGGATTCCGTTGGGACTTGAAAACCAAGGCGGAGCCCGCGTGCGAGCTGGTGGCGAGCACCTTCGAACCACGAGGGGGCCACCCGGGAAATGGGGGAATGCACCGTTGGCAATTCCGGGCAGTCCACTCAGGGAGCGGGGAAATCGAACTGGAGTATCGACGCCCGTGGGAAAAAGACGCGGCGCCCGCCAAGGTATATAAGTTGGGCATCCGCGTCCGTGATCAAGTTAACGACGGTTCTACTGCACCAGCCGAATAGTCCAGAGGTCGTCGGCGAGGTTGGTATCGGTCAGATACGCGTAAGGCATCATGAAATAACCTTGCAGGCCCCAGGTGGTTGCCCAGGAGTTCCTTACGATGAAGTGCTTTGTGAAGTCATCGTAACCGACCGCGACGACCGCGTGACCGCCGACTACCTTTTCCTTCGGTCCGGGCATGGGAACGATTCCGGTCTTCGCCACCTGTTCGCTCTCAAAGCTCTCGTACACCGTGAACCCAAAGACGAACGTGTAGCCACTCGCTAAGCATCCCTTCAAGATGTTCAGTTGCGAAACCAGTCTCTGATAGCTCAGGACCTTGTGCTTTGCCGCCTCGGCATAGCAGGCTGGCGTCGGCTTCTTGGCATAGGGGCACTGCGGACATGGATCGGGATCCATGTTCTGGTCGTCGTAGGGCCAGGACTTCTCCGAGCAGACGCCCTGCTTGGCAACGCTCTTGATGCCGTCGCGGATCTGGGCGCCGTTGTCGAGTGAAACATCGTGCTCCATGACCCTTTCGTTGTAATAGATGAACAGCCGCGAGGGTGTGAACTCGGGGAGTTTCAGTTTGATCTGGTCAAACTCAATCGCCCCGGCGATGGCGTTAGCAGTGCAACTCCCAAGTTGTCCCTGGTCGTAGACCGGCGGACACTGGGGCCGCAGATCGACTTTGGCTGGCAGGGCCGCCGCAGCGACTGCATGGGGCACGGCGTACACCAAATCACGTTGGTCGGGCAAATCTGGATGCCATCCGTATCCAGCAAGTCTGCGCTGGCCGGGCTCAAGCTTCGTCAATTTCGGGGGCATGCGATTCTCCTTTTGCTCGGCAGGGTTCTGCGAGCGGGAAAGTTGTGGTCGTGGCTGACTCCGCCGCCGTGGAACGCAACCCTAAAGGCGCCATCCCTTACTTCAGCAGCTTGAGTCAGAACTTTTTTCTTTGAGTCTTGAATAGGGTCTGAACTTAACCAATTTACTTCCCGGAACTAGCAAAAAGTTAGTACCGGAATCTCCGTTGCTGCGGAACTCCGTTGGCCTTTGTTTGCTTTTGGGAGCCTTGCAGCGACGCAAGACGCAAATAGATACTGCAAGACACTTGCCAACTCGGAGTGGGTAAAAAGCCATTTGACTTTTCCCGCATTTGCAATGACATACGGGATCGGGAACCAATTTCAGGTGGATCGCTCGTTCATTTTCGCCCGATCAGGCTATCCGAATGGATATAGGCTACTATCCCTTCTGTTAGCCAATACAAGAATTTTCGTTTCAGCTCCCGACAGCCGAAACGATTATGCACCACTTAATTCGAGGTGACTATTGCTGCTCTGCTGCCGCGTCAACTACGCCAGATCCTATTTCACCGGCGCCTTGAACTGTTCGTCGATCTCGACTTGATAGCCGTTCACCAGTCGATTGGTTTCGTTCGCCATTCCCACCACCGACATCAGTTCGTGGAACATGGCCTCCGACATGCCTTTGTTGCGCGCCGAAACTGTATGCGCAGCGATGCAATAGGGACAGCCGTTGGTCACGCTCACCGCCACGTAGATCAACTCCTTCACCAGCGGATCAAGCGCGCCGGGCGCCATGATCTGCTTAACATCGTTCCAGATGCGCTGCAACAGCGCAGGATCGTGAGCGAGCCCCTTCCAGAAATTGTTGATCCAGTCGGTTTTGCGCGTTGCCATGATGTCGTCATATACCGCCCTGACTTCCGGGCTGGCGTCGCTGTATTCGATGAAGCCAAAGGTGGCCATGTGTCCTCCTGAAAGCGGTTGGTCGTGCTCAGTGTGATTAAACCCTGGATGCTCTATGCTGGACTCGCTTCCGCACAAATTCGATCAACTCGGGCGTCACATACTGCGGTGGGCGGATGTGGAACCTCGGTTTGGCGGCGACTGGCTTCAAGGAGACGTTCATCCAGGCGACATCGCCATTGCCGTCGTGCACGATTATGGCATCGGCGCGATCGAGAAATTCCTGCGCCGAGGTTTTGAAGTCGGCGGTCGCTGGGTCGAGCACCGTCAGGTAAAGGTCAGGACGCAGGAAGCGCATTACCGAGTTGGATTCGACGATCGCGTTTTCGGCGCCAGCGAGTTCCTGGCGGACGCGCGGCATGGCTTCAGCCAGCATTCCCTGGCGAGTCCGCACCCAGAGCGAGCGAGTTGCGCCACAGACGAGAAAGCGCGAGGTGTCGCTGTCGCCGCTGCGATCACGCTCTTCGGTCACGGCCCAACTGTGGTCGTCGGTGGCACAGTCGCACAGTTCGCCGTTGGCGGAACAAATGCCATGTCCGTATTGCGTGATCTTGATGGCCGTCCAGTGAAACTCGGGGAGGGCGGCGATCAAGCCGGCGACCACACTGGTCTTGCCCACGCTGCGAGAATGTCCGCCGATGACGATGAGGGCCATGAGTGAAGCTGCCGTTAGCCGTTAGCACCTGGCAATTAGCACTTAGCAAAAGCTTGAGATGCCGAGGGCTAAAGGCCAACTGCCAAATGCTAACTGCTCCTTTCGCTTTTTCGCGCCAGGCGGGCGAGCGCTGCCAACTGCTTCAAGTATTCGCTGAGCGGACGCGCCGGTCTGCCCCAGAAGACGACGCCTCTCCCGCGGACTATCTTATTCGACAAGACGCCGCTGCCCGATCCGAGAATTACGCCCGGCTCGACCGTTGCATGGTCACCGATGCCAACCTGGCCTCCCACGACCGCACCTTCTCCGATCTCGACACTTCCCGAAATGCCGGTCTGTGCTGCGATCACGACATTGGCTCCGACGGTAACGTTATGCCCGATGTGTATCAGATTGTCGAGCTTGGTTCCCGCGCCGATCACGGTGCGATCCAACGCGCCCCGATCAATGGTGCAATTGGCGCCGATCTCGACATACTCGGCGATGACAAGCTCGCCGATCTGAGGAAACTTGTGATAGCGACCGTATTGTTCATCGCGCACGAACCCGAAGCCATCAGCTCCCAGCACGGTGCCTGCGTGAACCACGACACGGCGGCCCAACCTCGTACCCGAATAGATGACGACGCGTGCATACAGGTCACAATCGTCGCCGATCACGACGCCCTCGCCGATGAAGCAGCCAGCTCCAATGTGCGAGCGCTCTCCCACGACGGCGCTCGCTTCGATCACCGCGTAGGCGTCAATGGCCGCGCTGGAGGCTACTCTTGCCGAAGCATGGATGACCGCCGTGGGATGAACGCCGGCGGCGTAGGTCCTGGGCGGATGGAGCAGCGCTGCGGCCTGCGCGAAAGCCAGCCGGGGATGGGTTGCGATCAGCAAGGGTTTGCGTCCGGCGGACGAGGCCGCGAACTCTCCAGCGATGACGGCACTCGCCGGAGAAGCCAGCGCCTGCGCCAGGTGCTTTTTGTCCTGCACAAATACCAGAGCGCCCGGTCGCGCTTGCACGATGCTGGCGACGGTTGTGATCTCCAGGTTGCCGTCGCCGATCAAGCGGGCGGCAGTGAATTCCGCCAGCGATTGCAGAGTTTGGTGCATGAAGTTGTTATAGGGGAAAAGAGCGGTTAGTGGCTAGTGGTTAGTTTCAAGTTTCGAGTTTCAAGTTTCGAGCCGGCCCTCGCTGGGGACCCCGGCTGCGCCCGTGATGGCAACTCTTTCAGGTTGTCACCATACTGCGTGACTCCTGGCAAGTCGGCATCTACGCTTGGGGGGACTTGACATTCGGCGGCAGACACAGCACTATGCTGTCGCAGATTTGGTGCAATCCCAGTACCCAGGAATGGTAAGAATATGGCGTCTTCCGTTTGGTCCGGATATCTAACGTTTGGCCTCATCTCCATGCCGGTGCGCTTGTTCTCGGGCGCGCGCAGCAATCGCATCTCCTTCAACATGCTGCACCGCGATGACAACGCGCGCCTCAAACAGCAGCTCTGGTGCCCGCATGACGAGCGGGTCGTCGAACGCAACGAGATCGTCAAGGGCTACGAGTACCGCAAGGGCGAGTACGTCATTATCGAGCCGGAAGAGATCAAGAAGATCGAGCCCAAAACCGCGAAGGCGATGGAGATCCTGGAGTTCGTGGAGTACAAGGAGGTGGATCCTATCTACTTTGAATCGTCGTATTTTCTTGTGCCGGAGGAAGCGGGCCGCAGGCCGTACGCGCTGCTGACAAAGGCGATGGAAGAGACCGGTTACGTGGCCATCGCCAAGCTCACCATGCACAACCGCGAATACACGGTGTTTTTGCGGCCTCGTGCCGGCGGCCTCATGCTGCACACCATGTATTACAGCGATGAAGTGCGGCAGTTAGAAAACTTCGGCCCTGTCGACATCGAATTGAAAGACGCCGAGGTCAAGGTCGCCCATCAATTGATCGAAGCGCTCGCCGGCAAATTTGAGCCCGAGAAGTATCACGACACCTTCGAGGAAAACCTGAAGCAACTCATCAAGGCGCACCTGGAAGGGCGTGAGGTGACCGCCGTGGAGAAACCCCGCAAGCTTGCTCCCGTGGTTGACCTCATGGCTGCGCTCAAGGAAAGCCTGGCACAAATGCCGAAGAAGCCTCCGCAACGCGTGGCCGCAGCGGAAAGAGCGTCGGAGGTGAAAGAGGTGAAAAAGTCGGCCAAAGGTTCACGCCGAAAGTCCGCCGCATAATGCCGCCACCCGCCTTATGATTTGCGGCGGGTGCAACTGCCCCCTTTCTGCCAACTAGCACGATTAGGCCGTTCGGTATGCACCAAAGTTTGCCATGCGGTATTCTACGGGCATCTTGACTGGCCGAATGAAACCGCCGCCTGAAAGCGCCATCCGCATTGCCGTGGTGGAAAGCGACCCGCTTCGCTTCCTTGGGTTTCGGGCGATATTCTCCTCCGAAGAAGGCTTTCGCATACGGGCTGCCTCCATCCTGTCGATCGTGAGTTCTCCTGACGACGACATCATTCTGATGACCTCCAGTGGCGGGGCCGCATTCTACTCGGCTATGTCCGCATTAAAGGCCGTGCGTCCTACCATTCGCATTATTGTCACCGGGGCAGGTACGAGCGATGAAGAGATTCTGCGGGCCATTGCGGTGGGCGCGAAGGGTTACATAGCAGAGGATGCAACCCCCGGCGAATTCAAGCATGCGATCCGCGAGGTGCACAGTGGTTCGGTGTGGGCGCCCAGGCGGGTGCTGTGCATGTTCATCGAACGCGCCACCGCATCTCCTCGCAGGGCGCGGGCGCAAGGGGAAGACAAGATCAGCGAACGCGAGCGTGAAGTGTTGAAGTTGCTGGTCGCGGGCCGCTCCAACAAAGAAATCGGGGACGCGCTCGGTATCGAAGAGCGCACGGTTAAGGCACATGTCAGTCAGCTCATGCGCAAGGTCGGCGTGCAGAACCGCATCGCTTTGTCGGTCCATGCCATCACTCATTCACTGCTTTCGGAGCGTCCGTAATCCAGTTGGCTAACCGCCGGTCCTTCACACATTCCAAGTTCCACGTACGAGTTACCTGCACCTCCGATTGTTACGAAAGTCCAATTACCTCGCCTGACCTTCCGTTACTTGACCGAATATGGCGACGACTGCATACTGCACTCACCTACCACAGAACCTGGGAGACAGGGTTGGAAGAGGTTACGAGGGTCTCCTCTTCCAGCCCTTTGTATTTGCAATCAACCCCATCTGAACTGGCGAGAATCATCCCGGGCGGTCGCGTTTCGGTTCTCCCTATCGCCATCGGGTCACTAAAGAGTAACCACTCCTCAGCTTTCTTCAGGCCGAAATTCCATCGAACCCTCGTAAGATGAGTGCAGCCGGCACAGGCTGGCGCAGCACACCGTTCTTGATCGGAGTTGAGCGATGAAAAAGATTGTTGCGGCGGCGTTGTTGATTGTTTCCATGACCACCTGGGCTTGGAGCCAGAACCGAAACGCGCAAGTGGATCGCGTCGAGACGGCGAGCATCGTGCTCAGCCAGATCATGTCTGCTCCCGATCGGGGCATTCCCGATGGAATCCTGTCGGGAGCCAAGTGCATTGCGATCGTTCCCTCCATGCTGAAGGCAAGCTTCATATTCGGCGCCAACTATGGCAAGGGCGTAGCCACCTGCCGTACCGAGCATGGCTGGAGCGCGCCGGTGTTTTTCAAAGTGACCGGCGGCAGTTTTGGATTTCAGGCGGGCGGTCAGGCTTCCGATCTCGTCTTAATCATCCGCACCGACGAAGGCATGCAGCATCTGCTACAAAGCAAGTTCAAGCTGGGAGCGGACGCTTCGGCGGCAGCCGGGCCGGTGGGCCGCGATGCTCAGGCTTCCACCGATCTGACGTTGCGCGCCCAGGTGCTGACCTATTCGCGTTCGCGCGGATTGTTTCTCGGTGTCTCCTTGAGCGGCGGTGTCATTCGCCAGGACGACGGCGACACCCGTGCCTTTTATGGCGGCAAGGACTGGACATTCTATTCACTGCTCAGAGGAGAGGTTCCGGCCCCGCAGGATTCGCTGGTCCTGCTGAACGCGGTTGAGAAGTACGCTCCCACGCCCAAGGTTCGCGCGCAGGCTGCACCTGCACCTGTCGTGACCTCGCCTGCGGCTGCGGCCACGCCAGTCGAAACGCCTACGACAAGCTCACCGGCGGATCCTGCTCAAGCGCCGGCGGCGACTTCAGATCCGACAACAGAGGAACCTGCTGCAGCACCAGCCGCGGCAACCCCAAGTTCGACCACGGTACCGCCCGTCGCGGCTACGCCGGCTGGCAGCGGAAGTGTCAACCCTTAAGGAGTAGCGGCGCAGGGAGTGGTGGCTGCGGCCACCGCTTTTCTCTTGCGCAAGAAGCCGTACTCAGCAATCGGTTTGACCTCGGTTTTTCGCGGTGCTACCGTCAAACCGATACTCCTCATGCGCCACAAGTTGCAGTATGTTCCGGTCGCGTTGGTGGTGCGCCTGATCGGCGCCTTGCCGCGCCCGCTAGCCCGTGGATGGGGCATCTTGCTGGGCGGGGCGGTATACCATCTGCACCGCCGATTGCGCCGGGTCGGAATGCGCAACCTCGAGTTGGCCTTCCCGGAGAAACCGCTGAAAGAACGCCGTCGGATTCTGCGTGGTGTCTACGTCTCGTTGGGACGCTTGCTCGCCGAAGCCTGCCTCTTTCCCAGCTACACCAGGGAAAACGTTTCCCAGGTTGCCGTGTACCAGGGCTTCGAAAATTTCGAAGCGGCCGAGAAGCGCGGCAAGGGTGTGCTCTTCCTCACCGGACATTTTGGAGGATGGGAGATCGGTTCCTTCTTCCACTCTCTGCAAGGTCACCCCATGAAGATCGTGGTGCGGCCGCTCGACAATCCTTACGTTGACGCCCTGGTTGCGTGCTATCGTGGCCTCCACGGGAATGAGATGATCGGCAAAGATGAATTCGCTCGCGGCTTGCTGGCAGCCATGCGCAACAACGAAACCGTGGGCGTCCTGATGGACACCAACATGACCCCGCCCCAGGGCGTATTTGTGAACTTCTTCGGTGTTCCCGCCTGCACCGCCAGCGGCGTGGCGCGGGTGGCGCTGCATACCGGAGCGGCGGTGGTTCCGGCGTTCACTATCTGGGACCCGGTGCTGTGCAAATATCGCGTGGAGTTCGACCGCGCGGTGGATTTGATACGTACAGGAGATCCTGAAGCCGATGCCGTTGCCAATACCGCACTCTTCAACAAGATCATGGAAGACCACGTGCGGCGCTATCCGGATCAGTGGCTCTGGGTGCATCGGCGATGGAAGACCAGGCCGCCAGGTGAGCCGCCGCTGTACTAGGCTGGAGATTGATCATTCCTCATCCTTCAGGGCTCATTCTTCTGTTAGAAGACACTGACCCGGTCTCCTGCGATCGACCTCCGGCTCATGCGATACTGGCCGAGGACAAGTGACAAGTCTCTTCCATTCAAGGGGTTTGCCTGCCGTTGTTGTGGCCATCGGGTTTGCGATCATTGCCCGGACCCTGGGCGCCGTGACCGACGGCGGAGCGCTAATGGGCGTGCTGGTGGCGTTCGTTCTGATGCTCGCCGCCGGAGTGGCCGGCTTTGTTCCTCTGCTGACGGTATTCGTGATCACGGTGTTGGCCACCCGCTTGGGCCATACGCGTAAACAGCAGCTCGGGGTGGCCGAGCGTGGGCCCGGCCGCAGCGCGTCGCAGGTCCTGGCCAATCTTGGCGCAACCACTTTGTGCGCGCTGCCGGTGATCTGGTTTCCGCGGTTGACCGGCATACTATTGGCCGGAGCCATAGCGGCCCTCGCAGAAGCCACTGCCGATACCGCTTCCAGCGAAATTGGACAGGCTACTGCGCGCGCCGCGTACATGATCACGGACTTCCGCGAAGCTCCCATCGGCACCAATGGCGCAATCAGCGTCGTCGGAACTTTGGCCGGGTGCGTCGCGGCTTGCCTCGTGGCCTGGGTCAGCGCATTCTTCGGAGTCGTAAGCTGGAATTGGACGCCGCTGATTGCACTGGCGGGAATTGCCGGCATGTTTTTCGACAGCGTACTGGGAGCTACCTGGGAAAACTCCGGCAAAATGGGCAACGATGCTGTCAACTTTGTGAGCACGGTGTTCGCCGCCGACCTGGCGCTGACGGTGGCGATGGTGATGGAGAAGGTAGGGAGATGAGCACCACCCGTGCCGGGACCACTCTGGAATCGCTCTGATATTTGCCCAATCGCTTGCCGTAAAATTTGCTATTCGGAGTTCGCCTTGTCACGACATAGATTCTTGATGCTTCTCCTTGTGCTGGGGTTTGCGGTTCCTACGTTGGCCCAGGAGTTCGATTACCTCATCCGCAACGGGCGCGTGGTGGACGGCAGCGGCAACCCCTGGATTTATGCCGACGTTGGCATTATTGGCGATCGCATTGTTTTCGTCGGCCGCGCCGATGCTTCGCTGGTGGCGAAGCGCACCATCGATGCCAAAAGCCTGATTGTCGCTCCCGGCTTCATTGACATGCTGGGCCAGTCAGAAAGCAACCTGCTCATCGACAAGCAGGCGGTCAGCAAGCTGACTCAGGGCATTACCACCGAGATCACCGGGGAAGGCGACTCCATCGCGCCCACCAACGAACTACTGAACCAGGAGCATGCCGACTATTTCCAGCACTTCCATATCACGCCCGATTGGAAGTCGCTGGAGGAATATTTCCAGCGCCTGACCAAGCAGGGAAGCGGGATCAACCTTGCGACCTACGTCGGAGCGGCACAAGTGCGCCACATGGTAATTGGTGCCGCCGACCGCGTTCCCACTGCCGACGAATTGAAGCAGATGGAGATCATGGTGGACGACGCTATGAGCGACGGAGCCATGGGACTGTCCAGCGCGCTCATCTATGCGCCGGGGTCGTACGCGAAGACCGATGAGCTGATTGCGCTGGCGAAAGTGGCGGCGAAGAAAGGCGGCATCTACGCCTCGCACATCCGCGGTGAGGGCGATTCCGAGATGGCAGCACTCGACGAGGCGTTTCGCATCGGGCGCGAAGCCGGCATTCCGGTCGAGATCTTTCACCTGAAGGCCGCGGGCATGCAGAACTGGGGAAGGATGCCGCAGGTGATCGCGGCCATTGAGCAAGCGCGCGCCAAGGGAGTTGACGTGACCGCCGATCAGTATCCGTACATCGGCGCTGCTACTTCGCTGGGCGCGGCCATCCCGCCGAAATATCACGAGGGTGGCGCCGACGAATTCGTGAAACGGCTGAAGGGTCCGGCGATACGCCAGCAGATTCGCAGGGACCTTGACGGCACTGGAGGGTCGTTCGAGAATCTGTGGCGTGAGGTCGGGGGAGCCAACGGCGTGTTGGTGGTTTCGGTGCTTGATCCGCAGCTTCGCAAGTATGAAGGCAAAACCATGTCGCAGATCGCGAAGATGGAGAACAAAGATCCGCTCGACGCGCTAATGGACCTGGTGATCGCCGATCGCGATAACGTGGGCGCTGTGTACTTCCTGATGAGTGAGCCCGACGTGAAGCTCGCCATGCAACAGCCCTGGGTCAGCGTCGGCACCGATTACGGGGCGATCAATCCGGTTGGGCCGCTAGGCGAATCGAAGGCGCATCCGCGGGCCTATGGCTGCTTCGCTCGCATTCTTGGCAAGTATGTGCGCGAGGAGCATAACCTGCGGCTGGAAGACGCGATTCGCAAGTTCACTTCGCTGCCGGCGCAGCGCGAGAAGCTTGACCATCGCGGTCTGCTGCGTACCGACTACTTCGCCGACATCACCATCTTCGATCCCGACAAAGTGCGAGACCTGGCCACCTTCGACGATCCCAACAAGCCGTCAGTCGGCTTCGAGTACATCTTCGTGAATGGCACGCTCGCGCTGGAGCACGATAAAGTCACCGGACAGCTTGGCGGACGGCCGCTACGTGGGCCGGGATACATCATGCGCGACTACCTGCCCGAAGGTCTGCCGCCGCGTGGCAAAGTGCAGGGTGTAGTGACCGACGAGGGCGGCTGGCCACTGCCGCGCGCCACCGTCACTGTTCTCGATGCCGGCGGGAAAGTCGTAGGCAGCGCGCACTCCAGAAGAAACGGCAGTTACGAGATTGTGTTAGAGAAGCCCTGCAACAATTGCCTGCTGAAAGCCGAGCATATGGGTTTCGCAGCTCAGCAACGATCCGGCGTTGACTACAACAGGTCGAATTCGCTGTGGTTCGGCTTTGCGTTGGAAAGAAGCAATTAGCAACTAGCATTTAGCAATTAGCCAACTCGGTTTCGCATCAGAAATTCTACTTGTCATCCTGAGCGGAGGCGACGCCGGGTTTGCGTCGCCGGAGTCGAGGGGATCTGCGGTCCGTCACGCACAACTGCGATTTATCGCACGTCCGCATCAAACGTGATCCTTCCGGGTTCTCTCGTTTATTAAACACAATTCACGGAACGGTCGCCCTTTTCGGAGCATCGAATATCTTGCGGGCCGTATTTTACGATGATCAAGTGGAAGACATTTGCGATAGGCTGTAGTCTTGCGCTGGCGCTGTTGTTGATCGCGCAGCACAAACCTTCCATGCCCGATCCGAATGTCTATCGCGCGGTTATCGATCTCACCCACAACCTGAACGACCATTCGCCCAACTGGGAAGGCAGCGAGCAGTCGCCGTTTCAGGCGAAGGACCTCGAAAATCTTCAGCGCGACGGTTACTTTACAAGGATGATCACAACCCCTGAGCATTACGGCACCCACCTCGACGCGCCGGCCCATTTCGCCAAGGGCATGTGGACGGTGGACCAGATTCCGGTCGAGCGGCTGGTGCGTCCGCTGGTGGTGCTCGATGTCCGCAGCAAGGCCAGAACCAATCCCGACTACGAAATCAGCGTGCAGGACATTGCTGACTGGGAAAATGCGCACGGAGAAATTCCCGCCGGCGCCGTGGTGATGGCCTATACCGGCTGGGATGAGCGTTGGAACTCGCAGAAAGAGTTTCGCAATGTGGGAAGGGATCATCTGTCGCACTACCCCGGTTTCTCGCTGGAGGCGGTGAAGTTTCTGGTGAAGACTCGCAGCGTGGTCGGGCTCGGCATTGACACCATGAGCGTGGACATCGGCGCAAGCACGACATACCCCGTTCACCTGTTCACTTCGAAGCAGAGCGTTTACCACCTGGAAAACGTCGCCAACCTCGGACTGGTTCCCACGTCCGGAGCGACGGTGGTAGTAGCACCCATCAAGTTGGAAGGCGGTTCCGGTGGACCGGCGCGGGTGCTGGCGCTGGTGAAATAGTCGGCGGCACCGCAGAATTTAGAACGGGTTAGCAGGCCATTGCCGGGTGGCGGAAAGGGCAATGCCATTCGTGGGAGGTACCCCCGCCTGTTTTACCGGACTAATTGAGTGATACGACGCCGCGATCTTTTCAAAGATCGGCAGAGCCTCGTTGAACAGACCCTCCAAGGTAAGGAAAGAAAGTCGAACCATGCGACCATCATAAGGAAGGATGTAAACGACGGCTTTCAATGGCATGTCGTTGGCCTGAGAATTCTTTGCATGCCAAACGAGTTGAATGCCTGTTCTGCCGTCGAGTTGAATGTTCGACTCGGACAACTTTTCGTAGTCTTTGAATTTCGTTTGATACTGAGTTTCGACTAGTATGCGGTAGGTGGTCAAATTGCCAGCGAATTTTTCGGGCGTAAAGAGAAAGAACAGAGTTTCATCCTCCGATTGGAGAGCTGCGGCTACCTCGGGGGTTTGGGCCCTAAGGCCCGGTGCAAGCTTCCATCCCTGCGGCACGGTTAGCTGGAAGTTTGCAGTCCGATTCGTATACGTAGTGTTTTGCAATAACTCGTCAACCACCGGCGTGACCTGATCTTGACTGCTCTGAGGGTTAGGCTGACTCTCTGAGAAAGTGATCGAAACGACTTGAGATCGGGGAACTTGAATTTCGCCGTAAGCAGTTTTTACCCGGAAGATGTCCCCAGTTACACCGGTCAGCGTGCCCGAAATCTTTGTTCCGTCCTTTAGGTGGAGCTCTTCGGCTCGGGAGCAGATACTCCAAACAGCCATAGTCAACAAGCAGAGATACCCGATGAATCGCATTCCTCACGTCTCCAATCGTTGTGAACAGAGCACGTCTGACAAGACATTGTACGCCGTGGCATGAGCGACAAGCAGCGAAGAGCGAACCCCGAACCGCGGCCTCACCTCACGTGCGCGCGATACAGCATGTAGCTGAAGCTCTCGCGCAGCGCGGCCATCCAGCGGGCGAAGGCCGTCTTGGGAACCGAGCCGGGTCGCGGCGAGATGTACACCGTCACGCCCTCGCGCGCCATCATCTGCTTCGCCCGGTAGAGATGATACGCGTCGCTGACTAGCAGGCCGCTGTGCATGCCGTTGGCATGCATGATCACGGCGACACGCTGGGTGGACTCGTCGGTGTTGCCGCCCTGAGTTTCGGCGATCAGGTTTACATCCGGAATGCCGCGCGCCTCCAGGTAGTCGCGGCCAACCTGGCCTTCGCTGAAGTGGGGATCTTTGCCTGCGCCGCCGGTGGTGATGATGACCGGAGCCAATCCCCGCTGGAAAAGGTCGTAAGCATGGTCCAGGCGCGCGCGATACACCGGCGAAGGATG
>PLBW01000058.1:0-6199 GCA_003135475.1 Acidobacteriaceae bacterium | reverse complement strand
AGTTGGAGTTTAGTGCCGCCGTGGCGCCTACTCCTGGCCGCCCAAAAGCTCGAGAATCTGCTCCTCCGGAATGGCGCCATGCCGCAGCAGGCGCCACGTGCCATCGTCGCTGGTCAGGTCGATGATGGTGGAAGGCATCTCGCGCGGGGACTGGCCGCCATCTACGATGATGGACAAGCAATCTCCCAACTGATCGCGCACCTGCAAGGCTGACGTGCACTCGCTTTCGCCGCTGAGATTGGCGGAGGTGGCCGTGATCGGCAGGCCTCCGGCGCGGATGATGGCCAGCGGAATTTCCGCGGCGGGCACGCGCAAGGCCACGTTGCCGGTATTGGCCGTAACCTTGAGCGGCAATTTGGGGTCGGCCTTCACAATGATGGTCAGCGGTCCCGGCCAGAAGCGGCGGGCCAGCAGGTAGAAAATTTCCGGGACTGGCCACGCCAACTCGGCGGCCTGGTCCACCGATTCGATCAGCAGCGACAGGGGCTTATGCCGCGAGCGCGACTTGATCTCGTAAACCCGGTCAACCGCGTGCAAATTAAAGGGATCCGCCGCCAGGCCGTAAAACGTGTCGGTCGGCATGCCTAACACCTCGCCGGCACGGATCTTCTCCGCCACATACGATACCAGCGAGCTCTCCGGTTCCTGACTGCTGATTTTGACGATTTCGGGACGCACCCAGACCTCTTCTTTCAGTAACTGGAGCTGATGGAGGGAAAACGTAACATATCGCCCCTCGCAACGACAACTGAGCAGATTATCACGTCGCGGCCACGGAGAGCGGTGATGGCCGGTGTAGGATAGACCCCGGTCCTCAGCGCCATGGCTATGCCCGTCAAAATGGACGACCGTTTACGCCGCATCCACAGCGGGCAGAATGCGCGCGTGAAGGAACTGCGCCGCGCTTTCGGTGAGGCCGCGCCCAATGCGGAGGGCGAGGTTGCCGTGGAAGGCATGCATATCGTCGAAGAGGCAATTCGCAGCGGATTGCGGCTCACCACCGTTTTCTTCAGCGAATCGGCGAAAGAACGCGCCCACAAGCTGCTGCCGCAACTGTCGTCGCACACCGAGGCGCTGCTGCTGCCAGATGAGGTCTTTGCCAGTTCCGTGCCCAGCGAGACTCCGCAAGGCGTGGCTGCTCTGGTGCGTGTGAAAGCGTTTGCGTTGGACGAAATGTTCGTTCCCGCGCCGACATTGCTGGTGGCGATTGCCGGCCTGCAGGACCCAGGCAATCTCGGTACGATTGCGCGCTCGGCCGAAGCGTTTGGGGCCACGGGACTGCTGCTGGGCGAGCGAACCGTCAGCCCTTGGAATTGGAAAGCGGTGCGGGCTTCCGCCGGCTCGTTGTTCCGATTGCCGGCGCTGAAGGTCGAATTGGCGAAAGCGCTGCGCGAGATCAAGGCGCGCGACGTGCGCGTACTGGCGACGTCCTCGCACAAGGGCACCGCGATTGCCGAGGTTGACCTGCGTATGCCGGTGGCCTTCATCGTCGGCAGCGAAGGCGCGGGGGTGCCAAAGGACGCGCTCGCGCAAGCCGATGAAGTCGTCGCCATTCCGCACTCCTCCAGAGTGGAATCGCTGAATGCGGGCATAGCCGCGTCGATCTTGCTGTACGAGGCCGCGCGGCAGAGAAAATCCCAATGATTGGACTCTTACTGCGCGGTATATCCGCCATCGATCACCAGGGTTGTTCCTGTGATGTAGGAAGCATGCTCACTGCATAGAAAGAGAACGGCTGCAGCAATCTCCTCCGGTTTACCTATGCGACCCAACGGATTGTAGGCAGCCACCTGTTCCAGGCTCCAGCCCAGCGACTTCCAGACTTCCAGCGCTAGCTCAGTAGCCACGCTGCCGCAGCACAGGGCATTGATGGTGATCTTGTTCTTGGCGGCGGATAGCGCCGTCGATTTTGTCAGCCCGACAACACCCGCTTTCGCCGCCGAGTAAGGTGCGTTGATGGGAATGCCAACTACGGCGCCCGCAATGGATGACATGTTAACGATCGCCCCACCACCCGATTTCGCAATAGCCGGCAACTCATATTGCATGCAAACAAACGTTCCGCGGAGATTGGTGCTTAGCATGTTGTCGAAGTCGGCAGTCGTCTGCTGCTCCAGGGGCGCGATGTGGTCCACTCCCGCATTATTGAAGGCGCAATCGAGGCGACCGAACTTCTGCAGGGCCACCTTCACCAGGTTCTCGACCTCCGCTTCGACTTGGACATCGGTGTGGACGAATATCGCGTCTCCGCCAGCCGCCTTTATGCTTTGAACCACGCGCTCTCCCTCAGCGTCCCGCCGGCCGGCGATGACGACCCTGGCGCTGTACCGGGCAAACATCACTGCGGTTGCCTCGCCAATGCCCGATGTAGCACCCGTTATCAACGCAACCTTCCCGTGAAAATCAATCATGGGTCTCCTTTGTGCAGGTTTCAACCTGCGAATTATGGCGGATTGTGGACACAGATTCAAATGGCCGATCCGGCTGGCTGGCCGTGGAGCCGCGGCATGAAACGAGTAGCTGAGGCGCATAATTAAAGAGAACTGGGGCCGATGGAGTTCGCGCCTCCGTGGTGAAGCAAAGTCTTGAGTCTATTTCAGAACAATCCGCCCTCTGACGAAGCCATTGACAAAACGCGGCCGCTGGCCGATCGCATGCGTCCGCGCAGCCTGGATGAGTTTGTCGGACAGGAGCACATTCTTGCGCCAGGCAAGCCGCTACGGGTACAGATCGAGCGCGACGACACCGGCTCGCTGCTCTTCTGGGGTCCTCCCGGCGTCGGCAAAACCACGCTCGCCAAGATCATCGCGCGCATGACCCAAGCCGACTTCGTCGAATTTTCCGCCGTGTTGACGGGCATCAAGGAAATCAAGCAGGTGATGGCAGACGCGGAACGGGCGCGCCAGTACGGCACCCGGACCATCGTCTTCGTGGACGAAGTACACCGCTTCAACAAAGCGCAGCAGGATGCCTTTTTGCCGTACGTCGAAAAGGGCAGCATCCGCCTGATCGGCGCGACCACCGAGAACCCATCGTTTGAAGTGATTTCGGCCCTGCTGTCGCGCTGCCGCGTTTACGTGCTGAAGCCGTTGTCGGAAGAGCAGATCGTGCTCTTACTGCGGCGCTCGCTTGAGGACACTGAGCGCGGGTTGGGCGAGGCGCACCTTGAAGCGGACGACGACGTCCTTCGCAAGATCGCGGCCTACTCCAGCGGAGACGCGCGCAGCGCCTACAACGTGCTGGAAGTGGCCGCCACGCTGGCGGCCGAGCAGCAGAAGAAGGGCGAAAGGCCTCGCATTACCGACTCCATTGTCACCGATGCGCTGCAGAAGCGTGTGTTGATGTACGACAAGGCCGGCGAAGAGCATTACAACCTGATCTCCGCGCTGCACAAAAGCGTGCGCAACAGCGATCCCGATGCGGCGCTCTATTGGTTGGCGCGCATGCTGGAAGCCGGTGAAGACCGGCTCTACGTGGCCCGGCGCGTGGTGCGGATGGCGGTTGAGGACATCGGGCTCGCCGATCCAAATGCGCTTAGCGTCACCCTGGCCGCTCGTGATGCCTTCGACTTTCTCGGCATGCCGGAAGGCGATCTGGCACTGGCCCAGGCGGTCGTGTATCTGTGCGCTGCTCCCAAGTCCAACGCGGTGTACATGGCGTATGGCGCGGTGCAGGAGGACGTCGAGCGCACCGCGCAGGAGCCCGTCCCGCTGCATCTACGCAACGCGCCCACGGGGCTGATGAAGGCCCTGGATTACGGCAAGGGGTATCAGTACGCACACGATCTGGAGTCGAAAGTCGCCGACATGCAGTGTCTGCCCGACGGCTTGAAGGATCGGAAGTATTACCATCCCACTGACGAGGGCATCGAGAAGCGCATCAAGGCGCGGCTGGAAGAGATCAAGCAGGCAAGAACCACCCCTAGAAAGAAGAGGGAATAGATTCACCACGGAGGACANNCGTGGTGAAAAGTTTTTATTGTCGTTTGATGTGCTCCTTCAGAATGCACTTGTCCATGACGACGAAGATGCCCGCCTGGCGCGCCTTTTCCGCCGCTTCCCGATGCACCACGCCTTCCTGCATCCAGATCGCCGGCGCCTTGATCCGGATGGCCTGCTCGACCACTTCGGGCACGGCCTCCGAGCGGCGGAAGACATCCACGATATCGATCTTCTCCGGCACCTCGAGCAAGGAGGCGTACGCCTTCTCTCCCTCCCACTGCGTGATGTTGGGATTGACCGGAATGATGCGGTACCCCTGTGACTGCATGTAGTGCGAGACGCCATAGCTTGGCCGGATGGGAGCGTTGGTCAGTCCTACGACAGCGATGGTCTTAGCGGACTTCAGCAGTTTCGAAATGCGCTCGGCTTCGTTTGTGGGCACGTCCAGCTCCTGGCATCGAACATGCGATTGTAACGTGCGGCCGTGGCGCGGTGACTAGCGCTTGCTCTTGAGCTTTGTGGTCAGCCGGCGATGCGGGCTTGGCGAACCCGCCAGGAAGCCTGACAGATGCTCGACCTCAATCACCACGCGATCGAGGTCGTCGAGCAGCGGCTTCAACAGGTGGGTCACGCCCCCGGAGCGGTATTCATTCACCAGCGAGCGGTAATACCAAATAATTCTCGTCTTGGGAGCGGAAAAGCGCGCGAAGGCCAGGTCTCCGTTGTAGCGCAGGTCGCGTAGCACGGCGCGCACGTTGTACAACTTGTCGGCCGCGGATACGAATCGGGTTTCGGCATCCTCATGGCGCCCCCGGCGCAGGTAGCGGAATTTGCGCTGCTCCCAACCCTCCTTCTTCTTCGGATCTTCGACGTACGAGTCGGTGCAGCCGTCCACGATCTTCGCCACACGCGGTCCGAAGATCTGCTCGATGATCTTCAACATGGGACGCCCGCCCTGGTCTTCGACCGCGTCGTGCAGCAGAGCCGCAATGGCCATCTCCTCGTCGCCGCCGTAGTCGAGCACGATGGAGGCCACGCCCAGCAAATGCGAGATGTAAGGAATACCGCTCTTCTTGCGGTCCTGATCGCGATGCACTTGGGCCGCAAACAGCAGAGCGTGGTCGAAGCGAGTGGAGAGCGGAACGAACTTGCGGTCGACCGAGCGTAATTGTGTGCGTCTCATGTGCAGAATCGCAATTGCTGCCTAATCAGAATAGCGGAAAAGGGAAGAAGCAACGAGCAATTAGCAACTACCAGCCACCCGGTCGCCGGATTTGGGGCAGGGAAGGGGCGAAAAGTTGCTGATTGTTATCCCGCTAAGGCTGGCTCGCCGAGGGAGCCCGCTCGCCGGAATGTGCCGCGTCCGACGCCGACTCCACAGCACTGGTTTGTTCCAGCAACAAGCCATTATAAGAAGAGGCGCCTAGCAGGCGGCCCTGGTAATTCAGAGCGTGGCGAATCGAGACTCCGGCATCGGGGGTGCGCTGCCAGCTTCGTCCGCCATCCTTGCTCTCGAAAACACCGTGGGCGAAAAGCGCGGTGGCCAGCAGCCGCTGCCCGGCTGCGTCATAGCGCACGGAAAATACGTTGCGCGGCGGAAGACCGGCGAGAAGGTGCGCCCAGGTCTTTCCGCCATCGGTCGAGTGCAGCGCACCTTCGCGCGTTCCCAGCCACAGCGAACCGTCGGGAACAACCGTCAGATTGTACAGTCCAGTGACGTACTGAGGATAGGAGATCTCTGTCCAGGATGCGCCCTCATCCTTGGAAAGGAAGATATGCTTAGGGCTGACCAGCGTGACGCTACCGTCGGCGAAATGGTTCACCACGATGAAATCGCTCTCGCCTTCCACCGGCTCGCCATACCACTTGCGCCCCTGATCGACGCTCACGAAGAGTCCTTGATCAGTGGCGGCATACCATGCTTTGTCGGTGAACTCGAGGGAGCGCACCCGCGGCGCTTTGGCAGGAGCGATCACGGCCTCAAGCGGAGCCTTGGTCGCGTGAGTCACCGGCAAGCGTTTTGAGCTAGCGGTTGCAGTCGAGTGAGCGGCCTTAGAGCGGCTGGGCGCGGGCGCCGCGGCCTTCTCGCTTTCCGGCGGGCGCTTGCCGAGAATCATGGCTGTTGGCAGCCATGCCCCGTTTACCGAAGGCAGATAAAAGATCCCATGATTAGTGCCGGCGAAGATCACGCCGCTTTCCGCCTGTTGCAGGCTCAGAATGTCGCGCTCGTCCAGTCCGCGGTTCGACTGGCGCCAGCT
>PLBW01000117.1 GCA_003135475.1 Acidobacteriaceae bacterium | reverse complement strand
ATTATCTTGGAGCATCTACAGCGTGCCTCTTTCCAAAGCTCACCCGCTCGCTCCGAAAAGGCTGTACAGCAGAATTCCCAGGACGATCAAGGTGATGAACGTGTACAGGTAATCGCGCTCGATGGCGAAGGCAACGGCGGAAAATAGCACCCGCGCCACCGGGGTTGCGATCAGCAGCAGCAATCCAAGCTGGATAATCGCCCGGCCGCTCATGCCCAGCGCCCCGTGAAAGATGGCGATCACACTTGTCAGGTTTTCGGGTTCGCCGTGGAACACACCGTAATTCGGAACCTCGTGCCCATGACGAGCCAGGTAAACTACAGCGCCAAATAGAACGACAGTACCGGCTAGAAGCACCCCAGTACGCAGCAGCGCGCCGATAATAACTTCAATACGCTGATCGTTCCAATTTTGCGTGCTCATATTCGCCCGGTTATTCCTTTGTAGATCATCTCGAATCCCAGCACGACGATGACCGTAGCGAACAAGTACCGCAATACCTTGACTCTGGCCCTCATCAGCACGCGCGCGCCGAGAAGCGAACCCGCCAGCACGCCCAGCATCACCGGCATTGCCAATCCGGGTGCAATGTAGCCGCGGTGCAGATATAGTCCCGCGCTCGCCGCGGCAGTCACGCCGATCATGAAGTTGCTGGTGGTGGTCGAAACTTTGAAGGGAATCTTCATCACCCGATCCATGGCCAGCACTTTGACCGCGCCCGAGCCGATGCCCAGCAGTCCGGAGAGCGCGCCCGCCACGAACATCAGGCCGTATCCGGCGGGAACACCGGTGACATTGTAAGACTCCTTTCCGTTTGGACCGGGATAGGCGCCATGCAGGCGCAACCGCTCTGCCAGCTTCGAGGAAGGCACATGAGCGCCGTCCACATAGTGGCGGCTTGACAGATACGCGGAGTAAAGCAGCACGACTCCAAACACAATCGCTATCGCGCTGCTGGAGACGTAAAGAGCGATGGCGACTCCGGCGAGCGCGCCAACCGTGGTTGCGGTTTCCAGAAACATGCCGATGCGAATGTTGGAGTAGCCTTCGCGCACATACGCGGCAGCCGCGCCGGAAGAGGTCGCGATCACGGAAACCAGCGAGGCGCCAATGGCGTAGCGGATGTCCACGTGGAACAGCAACGCCAGCATGGGCACTACCACGACCCCGCCGCCCAGGCCGGTCAGCGCTCCGAGAAATCCGGCGAGCAACGAACCAAGCCCGATCAGCGCGCTGAATTCAAGGACGTTCATGCAATCCTAATGACGCTCACGATGGCAGCTTGCCATTACCTCGACCACAGGAAGTGTATGGATTGTAAATGCAAGGCGGCCGTTGTCCAGCGGCAGCGATCAAGCTGGATTTTAGGCACCGAACGCGTTACAGCAAAGCATGAAGGGCACACGCCGGCCCTGGGGCCATTCGGCGCAGGTAGCCAGTTGGCCTACAGCGTGGCCGGTGGTGCGCTTACAACGCGCGCAGTAATCGTCAACGTAATCGCCTAGACGCAGGGTTCCATCTCCCGCGATTCTATTTCCCTTTGGGCGGGTATCCCTTGAACAGCTTGACGACCGCTTTGTCGAGGTTGTTTATATTTTTATTGGAATTGTCGGTGACCGTGTCGGTAGCGGCGCCGCGCCAGAGCACCTCTTTGTCTTTCGCGTCTGCCAGTTCTATCACCAGCGTAGCCTCCCTGGTCACATAAGTGTTGTACGTGACAGGTCCACCGCCGCCCCAAGGACCCCAATACCAGCCCGGCCCGAAACCATATCCGGTTCCCACCAGCGTCTTCTGGTCCTTGATGCTCTTGCTGTACGTCACCCAAACATCGGGATTGGAATCGATTTTTTGCAACCCCTTCGCCTGCAGTTGCTTGTCAACCGCGTCGGTGATGCGCTGATCCCACAGACCACTCGCCGGGTGAGGACTCTTCTCCCATGCGTAGGTATGGTATTGGGAAAAGTTCGCTTGACGGTCCCAATCGATGTTGGTTTTCTGGGCAACGGCGGTAACGCCAGCCAGGCAACTGAGGACAACCAGGGCAAGAATTCGGCTCTTCATCATGGCATCTCCGTTCAACAAGCTTGACATCCTGCACAATGAGAATGAAGCACATATGCGCTCTCATTGCATGGCTCAAAGATACTATTCCGACATCATGGCCGTCCAGGGAGGCTTGACGACCGCATTCGTCAATCGGGTTAACCTTGGGCGGTCTATGTCCCGTTAAAGTCGGGATCGGGGTTTCGGAGAGGCTCTAGAAGCGCGCGGGCCTCTTTCTCGTCCTCTGGCGCCACCTCGATTCGACACGGGATTGCCACGCTCGGCTGAAAACCCCAGAAGTACTTCGGGCGGAAGGGACTTGGTTCCTCAGGTGTCAGTATGTACTTGATAGCGGCCTCATCCAGCGAAGCTTTCGCCAGACTCAGGGCGATGGGTTCGCCGGTCTCCAGAACGGTAACGAGTTCGACTTCGGGCTCTTTCGTTGGTTGCGGTGCATGTCCCGAGACCAAGGCCACTTGGCAATCAGCACAATCGGTAAAACCTTCCTCGTATTCCGCCAAGCACTTCGGGCAATACATGCTCTGTCTCCCGTTGAATAACAAAAGCTGTCCGCGCCGGAAGCATACACCCGCTGCTAAGGATGATATTGGGCGGTTGCAAACTGAAAAAGGCCGGCATCCTGGATTGGGTGCCGCCGGGGACCGCGGGCGCGATCACTTGTGTAATGGCGATATTACGTTAGCTACCTAAAGAATCGGACTTATTCGATGAAGCGAAAGCTCGAACATGAGACAGAGAACGCTAGGTTCATGAATCCACATTTACTGACCATTCACTTCGTGAGCAGATACAAACGCAATCGTGTGGACCCAATCCTGACCACGTCGCCATCATTAAGACGCACACTGGTTGTCTCCACGCGGTTGAGGTTGACCCAAGTGCCATTCTTCGCATCCAGATCCTCGACGAATACGTGAGCACTATCAGAAGAGATTGCGGCGTGTCGCATAGAGACACATTCATCCCTCACCGAGATGTCCGCGGGAGGACTAGACCTGCCCACCACAAGGCGACAATTGGGAGGAATAAAGACTTTCCTACGTCCCTCCGCGCTTATAGGAACGCCTTTCGGCTCGTCGATAGCCAGATAGCCGACAGCAACCTGTTTTGCCAAATTCTGAGCAAACGCAGGCTTCGTATCTACTACTTCTGCATACTTAACGGCACGCTCGCTACCCCACTTCTCGTGTTCCTGCGAAATCGTGAGTTTCGACGTGAGGTATGCCGTCACGGCACTTGTTATGACTGCGACACCCGCGCTCAGCAAAACTGTTCCAATGTCCATCGCGCTTGAACGCTCCAGCGTTGTGCAAAGTAATCAATTGTAAAAAAGCTGCCTATACTGATGAATGCTCTGGATTGCACCAGCATTGGTTTCCCCGACGACGTTTCGCTGTACATTGTTGTTAATCATAAGGCTTAGGCATCGCACACTCAAGAACCGTGAGACCGCTGGCGATAACAGGCTATTACGCAAGCGATCCCGAAACGCGGAACGCCACCGTCGTTGCTGGTGATGTGTCAGCACAGCTCGAACCTAATGTCGAGCCGCGCTGACCACATTTCGCGGTTTTTCGTATCATCCGCACCAGTACCAGTTTTATGCTGCGGCACGTTTCACGTGGGGCGTGCCAATGTAGGGAAACTCCTTCAGGATGTCGTTGTGGGGTTTGAGGCCTGTGGGCGGACACTCATTTTTCGTCAGGAAGGCGAGACGGTAATTGATCACGTCTTCCATGAAGGTCCGACCATTGGGATACTTTGCCGGCTTCGACGGATCGAAACTCAGTACGTCGGGAAGTGTCCGTTCCGTGTCGATCGCGGCAATCGCTTCTTCGCGCGTGTAATTGCCGGTATGCCCCAGCAGATGCACGAACTGCTCGAGCCATCGCTTGCGGTCGTTGACGGGCTCGCTCGCGTTGTATTCCTCCTTGGTATCATCGGTGTTGAAGAAGCTGCTGAC
>PLBW01000096.1 GCA_003135475.1 Acidobacteriaceae bacterium | reverse complement strand
AAGAAGGCCAAAGTCATTGCGGCTGACCGAGTACACAATGAATCTCCTCCGCCTTTGGAGAAACCTGTGGCCAGTCCCGCCCAGCAACAACGGTTCGATTGGGATGGCGCCGCTCAACTCAATCCCAAGTACACTTTCGACGATTTCATCACCGGCGCCGGCAATCAATTTGCCCACGCCGCGGCACGCGCCGTCGGCGAACATCCCTCCAAGGCTTACAATCCGCTCTTTCTCTACGGCGGCGTCGGCATGGGCAAGACCCACCTGATGCAGGCGATCGGGCACGAGATCAAGAAGCGCCAACCGGAAAAGTCCATCTGCTACGTATCCAGCGAGCGTTTTACTAACGACATGATTAACGCGCTGCGCTACAGCAAGATGACTGGCTTCCGCGATAAATATCGCAACATGGATGTCCTGCTGGTGGACGACATCCAATTCCTGGTGAACAAAGAGCGCACCCAGGAGGAGTTCTTCCACACCTTCAACGCCTTGCACGAAGGCATGCGCCAGATTGTGATCGCCAGTGATCGGCCTCCCAAAGAACTGGCGGAGATTGAAGACCGGCTGCGCAGCCGCTTCGAATGGGGACTGATTGCAGACATCCAGCCACCCGACCTGGAAACGAAAGTGGCCATTCTGCAAAAGAAGGCTGAGACCGATCGGGTGATGCTGCCGACGGAAGTGGCCCTGTTCATTGCGTCGAACATTCGCAGTAATGTGCGGGAGTTGGAGGGCGCGTTGATTCGCGTCCTGGCGTACTCGTCCCTCACTGGCGGCGAGATCAACTTGCAGACCACGCAGGAGGTCCTGAAGAACCTGATCGACTCGCAGATCCGTAAGATCTCCATCGAATCGATCCAGAAAGCGGTGTCGGAGCAGTTCGGCCTGCGGGTAGCGGAGATTAAGGCGAAGAACAACTCGCGGGTCATCGTATTTCCCCGCCAGATCGCCATGTACATGGCCAAGCACCTCACCGACGCCTCATTGCCTGAAATCGGGCGGCAATTTGGCGGCAAGCACCACACCACAGTTCTTCATTCGGTTGACAAGATCGAACAGCTACGCAAAACCGACAAGGATTTAAACAGGGTGCTCAATAAGCTCATAGAGACTTTGGGTGCCTGAACCGCGCATGCAGCGCGGTTTTTCACTTGGGGCGACAGTTTTTCTCCGGCCCTGCCTGTGGACTGCCTGTGGATTCGGTGAAACATACGGATGGAACTTTAAGTTCATTCCGGTTCGGCACAGGGACCCGCAAGCCAGGCCGGGCCATTTGTACAGCCGCAGGCATCCGCGATCCGCGCCCGCTGCGATTTCTCCTAAAATTTCCACTTTTCCGGGGTGCCTGCTATTACTACTGGTTTTATATGTTTTTTATTTGGTATAAGGAGTAACAGTAGTACAGGGTCAGGCAAGGGGCCTGCCGAGGTGCAAACGTATGGCTGCCGAAACCGGAGTTGTTCAAGGTATAGCGATGGAAATCAGTGTCAGTAAGTTTGAACTGCTCAAGGAACTGACTGCCACCCAGGGAGTGGTCGAACGCAAGACTACGATTCCCATCCTCTCCAATTTTTTATTCGAGGCTGCGAATGACCGGTTAAACATCACCGCTACCGATCTTGATCTCAGCCTGCGCACCTCATGTCCGGCCAAGGTGAAGCGCGAGGGTGCCTGTACCATTCCCGCCCGCAAACTTTACGACTACGTCAAGCTGCTGCCCGATGGCGACATCTCCATCAAGCTGCTGGAGAACCACTGGGTGAACATTCGATGCGGTCGCTCCAATACCAAAATGGTTGGTATGGCGCGGTCGAACTTCCCGGGATTGCCGACTTTTCCGGCTGCAGGCGGCGTGAAGATTCCCGCCCAGACTCTGCGCAGCATGATCGGCCGGACCATCTTCGCCATCTCCAGCGAGGAATCGCGTTACACCTTGAATGGCGGGCTAATGGTGCTGAAGGCGGAATCTATAACCATGGTGGCCACTGACGGGCATCGCCTGGCGCATATCGAGAAGCAGGGTGAGCACTTCGACGTGACTGGCGAGAACAAGACGCTCATCCCCAAGAAAGCAATGGGCGAGATTTACTCGCTGTTGCAGAACACTGACGTAGCCGAAGTCGAGTTCGCCAAGGACGAATCGACACTCTTCTTTCGCATTGGCGAACGGCTGCTGACGTCGCGCCAGTTGACGGGACAGTTCCCCAACTACGAAGCGGTGCTGCCGCGTGAGACCACCAAATCGGTCACGGTTCACGGAGCTGATCTCAACACCGCCATCCAGCGTGTGGCGCAGTTCGCGGATGAGCGCTCGCGCGCCATTCGAATGAAGCTGGATAAGAACGAGCTCAAGATTTCGTCATCATCCACCGACGCGGGCGAGTCGGAAGACTCGATCGAGACCGCGTACACCGCCGATGCGATGACCATTGGCTTCAACTCCGAGTACCTACTCGACTTCCTGAAGGCCTCCAATGGCGGCGAGGTTCGTCTGGAGTTCAAGGACGCGCAGTCCGCTGGCCAGATGCGCCCTGACGACGCGAACGACGACGGCTTCAAGTATCGCTACGTGGTCATGCCGATGCGGATATGAGGGCAGCTTGACCATGGTGGTGTTTATTTGGTTCGGATCGGAGTAGATGATGAAGATCAAAGTGGTGGTGCACGAAGCGGAAGAGGGTGGCTATTGGGCAGAAGTTCCGGCGCTACCGGGCTGCGCCACCCAAGGTGAAACCTTCGAGGAATTGCTCACCAACCTTCACGAAGCCATTGAGGGATGTCTATCTGTGGATGTCGCAAGAACCGAGTCGCACCCGAAGGACCGTGTGCTTGAAATCGCGGTATGAGGGCGCTTTCAGGGAAGGAGTTGATTCGAATTCTCGAGCGCCATGGTTGGGTTCTTCTTCGCATCCATGGCAGTTACCACATATATGGAAAGCCCTCCAGCGTAGTTCGCCTCTCAGTGCCCGTCCATGGCAATCGTCCCTTAAAGGTTGGACTACTGCAGCATCTACTCAAAACCGCGGGCGTATCGGAGCAAGATCTCATCTAACACTTTCCTACGCCAGGTCCTCGATCTTTAACCCGTCCACCTCGCCCTTCCACTGCTTGCGGAATTGCTCTTCTACAAATCCGGCGTCGTAGTTGCGGTTCTGCGCTTTCAGCGCCTGCTGCAATCCGAAGAGCGAGCGCGGATTTCTGGGATTGCGATCAAGGTCCTCGCGGAAGACTTTTTCCGCGCCGGCAGCGTCTCCATTCATCAATAGCGCCGCGCCCAGCGACTCGCGCACCGGAAAGAACCAGTCGGGAGGCTCGTCATATTTCAGCGAATCCTGAATGGCGACCGCCTCGCGCAACCGGGTCACGGCGGTGGCATTGTCTTTTTTAGCCATCGCGATCTTAGCTCCCAGAACATCCTCGGCGATCTTCATGATGTCTTTGGCCTTGTTATTGATCGGCATGGCGAAGATTACGTCCGGCGGCGTGTTCTGCTCAGCGGCGGCTACACTCTTGTATTCGGCTTCGGCCTCGCTGATCTTGCCGGTTGCCGCCAGCGCCATTCCCCGGCCAAACTGCCAGAAGGCGGTGGCGGTCTTCATGGCGGGATCGGGTTGCGGCATGGCCAGGATCTCATTCCACTTGTGGAAGCGGAGGTTCACCGCCATGGGGATGGTCATGAAACCCTCGAGCGGAGGCATCTCCTTCACATGCGGACCGACATTGGCCACCAACAAGTCCGCGTTCTTCGCCGCGTTCGAGTAGTCGCCGTACATGCTGGCGCACATGGCGACGAAGTGCAGATTGTGGCTGTAGTACATCATCGGGTAGATGCCGTGCGCTCCGCTGGCCGCAATATAAGCGCGGTCAACGGCGGCGGCTTCCTCGTTGGTTTTCACCGCCGCTGCGTAGTCGCCGGTGCGGATATAAATATGCGCCGGCATGTGCNNGCGTGGATGTAGTAGTGGACCGCCCCCAGGTGGTCGGGATCGCGACGGATCACCGACTCCAGGGTCGCCACGATTTCGTCCGTCCCGGCTTCGGGCGTACCGTCGGGATGCCATAGGCCCCAGGGATGTAGGTTCATACCCGACTCGGCAAACAGCGTGGCCGCATCCAGATCGTCCGGGTATTTCTTCGAAACTTCCCGCATCGCATCGTGATAGGCCTCAGCGGCCTGCCTGCGGTCCGCCTTGGGGTCAGCGGGAAAACGCTTTGCCATGGCCATGATGTAGGCCTGTTCGCTGGGAGAAGCATTTCCGGAGAGATCGACCGCCTTCCGAATAGCCACATGCGCCTGCTGGAACCGGTCGTCGTCGGCCGGATCGTTGTAGTTTGGACCGACTGCTTCGGCGATACCCCAGTACGCCATGGCGAGTTTGGGATCGAGTTCAGCCGCACGCTGGAAGGAACGCGCTGCTTCGTCATGATTGAAGGCGTAGATCAGCCGCAACCCCTGATCGAAGAATTCTTGTGCCTGGGGATTGCTGGCCGTGACCGGATGGTGCAGGGTTCCCAGCCCTGACATC
The DNA here is from genome assembly GCA_003135475.1 of Acidobacteriaceae bacterium. Classification (GTDB taxonomy): domain Bacteria; phylum Acidobacteriota; class Terriglobia; order Terriglobales; family Acidobacteriaceae; genus Bog-257. The sequence continues at coordinate 10,631 of PLBW01000096.1, read as the reverse complement.
AACGTCGCTGGCTTCGCCTGGCTATGGGCAGGATGGTCTTGGGAGATGGCCGAAATGCAGAACAACAAACATGCAAGCAGGACGGAGATCCGATGCTGCATAGGGACAGTCCTCCTTCGTTGCGACAGCAGGGATGAATGCTGACGAGCGGCACCCCGAGAGAATTGCCGTAGTTTAGCCAAAAGCCGGGCAACAGGCAATGGAATAAACGCTAGAAGCTAGGCTGGCTTATTCGTACGCCAGCGCGTCGATGGGATCTTTCTGCGCGGCTTTCATCGCGGGGTAAAACGCGCCCAGCAGCGAGCCGATGAGCGCAATGATCGCAGCCTTCACCAGCCACGCGTAGGTAATAAGCACGGGGAGCGTCTGGAACCGTGCGCGCAAGCCCACCTTCGCGCCGTAGCTGATGGCGATCCCCAGGATGACCCCGCCAATCGCGATCAGCAGGGTTTCCCGCAGCACCACGTTCACGATATAGAGTTTGCCGGCGCCCAGCGATTTCAGGATGCCGATCTCGCGCGTGCGCTCCATGACCGCGGCATACATGGCCTGGAAGATGACGATGAAGCCGATGATCATGGCGATGCCAATGACGACGTCAATGACGGTGGTGAGGCCGGGAATGCTGGCCGAGGTCATGAGGCTGAGATATTCCTTCAGCGAGTGCACGCCGTACTGCTGCATGCCGGGGATGTTCTTGATCGTGCGGACCACCTCGTCGGCATTATTGGGATCGTCGAGCTTGACGTAAAAGATGGAGGCCTTGCCCAGTGCGCCGATCAGGTCCTGCAGGGTCGCGAGGGGGACGAACTTGCGCGCGCCCTTGCCGTGCTCGACGATGCCGCAGATACGGAACTGATGATTGAGCGTCTCGACCACGTCGCCTACCTTGCGGTGTTTCGACCCGGCCTCGAGATCGTCGATGATCATGTCGTACGGCTCCTGGAACGGACCCCCTGAAAGATAGCGAAAGCCTCCGCTTACCGCGTCGAACGACGCCAGGTCAATGCCGTCGAGGACCTCCACATTGCCCGCCGTCGTGAGCTGGGTCACGACGGGAGTGACGGCAACCACGTGCGGCAGCTTGCGCAGCTTGTCGGCAACTTTCACCGAGACTGGCGCGCCGCTAACGCCCATCAGCAGCGATGAACCCGGCGGTTGCACCATGATGTCGGCGCCAATGCCAGCCTGGCGGGTCTTGCTGTCGTTCAGCATCCCGAGCATGATGCCAACGATGAGGAGTATGAGCGTGACCTCGACCGCCACCGCGACCACGCTGATGATGGTGCGAAACGGGCGGTGGACCAGGTTGGCAAGAATCATCCGGTTCATGGTGGGAAGCTCGATTGTATAGGATGCAGAGGGTGCTCGGGCGATGGTGTGTGAGGGCGCAGAACCATTCACCACGGAGGGCACGGAGTTTTAGTTTTCACGGTGTTTTCTCCGTGCTCTCCGTGTCTCCGTGGTTGATTCTCGTTCCTCTGACGGCTGAGAGCTGACAGCTGAGAGCTGACAGCTTCTTACTACTGCCTTCTCCGGTGATACACCGCAAACTCGAATCCGGGATTCGCCGGGAAGAGTTCGTTGATCTTGCGCAAGCGCTCGGCCAAGGCGTTGGGGGCCAGCAGAGGATAATCGCGCTCGCGCAGGTCCTGGTAGTCCACATCGAGATACAGCGACAACGTGTACACGGCGATAGCATCGGCAAAGGCGGCCAGCAGGTACTCGTGCTTGGCTTTTTCGGCCTCAGGTCCGGCGGTGGTTGCGACTTTGCGCAACTCGTAGGCGTCAAGCGAAGTCTCGCCGCGCGCTTTCTCGTCCACCTGCTTCCACACCAGGTCGGCGAACTCCTGCGAAACGCCGGCGTGCTCCACGAAGTTGTGTCCCACGTTGATGAAGAACTCGAAGGCGATGGCGAAGCTGTCTTCCATCAGGCGGGTCGAGATGAACACGCATTGCGAATCGCCCAGCGTCTGGTTGCGATGGCACACGGCGCTGTCGGAGAGCTGCACATCGTAGCGATCGGCGATCATGGTGTCGTCGCCCATGTTCAGCGTGAGCGGGACGAAGTAGTAGGCCTTGCGATTGAGCGCTGCGGCAATGGTGCGGGGAACGGCGTTGATCATGCGCTCCAGGTCGGCGACCGCGGTCGTAACCTCTCCCATGACCGAGTAGCAGATGCCATTGCCAGCCTGCGACACCGGCGCCATGCGCACTACTTCGGCGGGCGTTCGAGTGACGGCTTGGGAGGTCGAAGACATGGAGGCTTGATTGTAACGCAAGGGCAACAAGCGGGCGGCCGCCGGCCTGCATCGCTGGGTGTACCCTAGAAGTGATGTACAGCACCGCCATGGCGCCCAACAAGCAGCGCAGCACCATCTCCATCGTCTTCACCTCGACGGTGCGGGTGCTGTTTACGACGCTGCTGTTCACGGCCGCCGGCATGGGCGCGGGGTTATTTTGCGGTATCGTTGGTACCGTGATTTATGGCATCATAAGAGGTGCACAGGTTGATATGACCATCTCGTACAAGCACGTGGCCATTCCCGCAGCCATCGTCATCGGCTCGGCCGCCTTCATTGGCGCGCTGGTGCTGGAAGTGCGCGCCCACCGCCAACGAACATCCCTGTAAGTTCCGCGCGATCGCCGCTGCGATTGCCCTGCCCTCTGCGCTCCGATAAACTCAAAAGTTTGCTACCCGCAGCGTGAACGCTGCATACAGGTGCGATCATCATGGCCGAAAATATTCATGTGAAACTACCCGACGGCAGCGTCAAAGACGTGCCGCGCGGGACCTCCGCACTCGATATTGCGAAGGGCATCAGCCCGCGTCTGGCTGACGCAGCTCTGGCCGCGCAAATCAAGCCGCTGGCTTCCAACGGGAACGGCAGCGCTGGCAACGGACACCATCCGGCTGGCGAAGCCGCATCTCCGGCAGCCGAGCCCGGAAAGAACCCGCCGCGGCGGGCGCAACTGATCGACCTCACGCGCCCGCTGGAACAGGATGTCGAACTGCGCCTGCTCACCGATCGCGATCCCGAAGCGCTGGAAGTTTATCGCCACTCTTCCGCGCACCTGATGGCCGCAGCCGTGCTGGAACTGTTTCCTGAGACCAAGCTTGGTCACGGTCCGGCGACCGAGAGCGGGTTCTTCTACGACTTCTATCGCGAGAAAGCGTTCACGCCCGAGGACCTGGAGGCCATCGAGAAGAAGATGCAGGAGCTGGTGAAGCAGGACCTGCCGTATGCGCGCGAGTTTCTGCCGCGCGCCGAGGGACTGGAGCGCTTCAAGTCGGAAGGCGACTTCATGAAGTGCCACTTCATCGAGCAATTCACCGCGCCCGACGAGAAGATTTCCATCTACAAGACCGGCAAGTTCACCGACTTCTGCCGCGGACCGCACATTCCGTCCACCGGGCGCATCAAGGCGTTCAAGCTGCTCAACATCGCGGGCGCGTACTGGCTGGGCGACGAAAAGAATCCGCAATTGCAGCGCATCTACGGCACGGCATTCTTCTCCCGGAAGGACCTCGACGAGTATCTGCGCAAGATCGAAGAAGCGAAGAAGCGCGACCATCGTGTGCTGGGCAAGCAGCTCGATCTGTTCTCCATCCAGGAGCTGGCGGGGCCGGGGCTGATCTTCTGGCATCCCAAGGGCGGCATCATGCGCAAGGAGATGGAAGACTGGATGCGCGACGAGTACCTGAAGCGCGGCTACTCGCTGGTGTACACGCCGCACGTCGCACGCGTGGACCTGTGGAAGACCAGCGGCCACGAAGGCTACTACGCGCAGAATATGTTTACCCCGATGGAGCTGGACGACGCCAACTATCGCATGAAGCCGATGAACTGTCCGTTCCACATCCTGATCTATCGCGACAGCCTGAAGTCGTATCGCGATTTGCCGGTGCGCCTGGGCGAGCTCGGCACCGTCTATCGCTACGAGCGTTCCGGCGTGATGCACGGCCTGCTGCGCGTGCGCGGCTTCACCCAGGACGACGCGCACATCTTCTGCACGCCTGAGCAAATCGAGGATGAAGTGGTCGGCTGCATCGATTTCGCCCTCGCCGTGCTGAAGACCTACGGCTTCGAAAAGTTCCACGTGGAACTTTCCACNNCTGGGGCAGCGCTCGCTGGAGCAGGCGCTGAAGCGGCGCAACATCGAGTACAAGCTGATCCCCGGCGAGGCCGCATTCTACGGGCCCAAGATCGACATCAAGCTGGTGGACGCCATCGGCCGCCTGTGGCAGCTCTCAACCGTGCAGTTCGACTTCACCCTGCCCGAGCGCTTTGGACTGGAGTACGTCGGCGAAGACGGCAAGCGACATCAGCCGCTCATGGTGCACCGCGCTCTCTACGGCTCGGTCGAGCGCTTCTTCGGCGTGCTCATCGAGCACTACGCGGGAGCGTTTCCGGTGTGGCTGTCACCGACGCAGGTGGTCGTGGTGCCCATCGGCGAGAAGCACCACGCATACGCCGCCGAAGTCGGCGACAAGTTGAAGGCCGCTGGCGTTCGCGTGCATGTTGACGTGCGCAACGAAAAAATGAATGCAAAGATCCGCGAGCATGCGATGCAGAAGGTGCCATTCCAGCTCGTCGTCGGCGACAAAGAGATGGAAGCCGGCGAGGTCAACGTGCGGGTCCGCGGACAAGAGCGGGGCGAAGGCTCGGTGAAGGCGGAGGCGTTCGTGGAACGGGTGAAGGGACTGATTGAGAGCAAGAGGGCCACGCTGTAGCATGCACCCGCCTGCCCCACATCCAGGCTTACATATGGTAAGATACTTCTATGGATAAGGTTACGGTGTCCTCCAAGGGGCAAATCGCAATACCGAAGCAGGTTCGGGAGGCCCTCAACCTGATGGAGGGCTCGAAGCTGACGCTCGAAGTCCGGGGGCAGGAAATTGTGCTATCGAAGGGTGATGCCTGGAGAAAGCTTAAGGGTGCCGCCGCCGATATGGGCGATTTGATGGAAAAGTTCGCAGCCTTCCGGAAGGAGGAGCGCGAACGTGAAGACTCGCGTCCTTGACACGTGGCCCATTCTCGAGTGGATGAATGGCAGACAGCCTGCGACGGACGCAGTCGAAAAGCTCTTTGACGAATCCCTTGCGGGCAGTGCGCGGCTATTCATGAGCGCCATCAATACCGGCGAGGTGTATTACTTCCTTCGGAAAAAGCACAGCGAAAAAATCGCGGAGTCATGGCGCGAACTTTCGGCAACGGTACCTGCAACGATTGAAGTACCAACCGCCGATGAAATCTGGGACGCGGCACTGCTGAAAGGGCAATACCCGATTGCGTACGCGGACGCCTTCGCCGCGGCGCTGGCCCACAAGCATCGCTGCCCTCTGGTAACGGGAGATCCTGAGTTTCGATCGATTGCAGACCTGGAGCTGGACTGGATCGGTCGCGTGAAAGCATAGGTCAATCCTTCTCCGCGATCTCCGGCGCGTCGGTATCCGCGAGCACGGGCTGCAGAAGGTGCCGTTCCAGCTCGTCGTCGGCGACAAGGAGATGGAAACCGGCGAGGTCAACGTGCGCGTTCGCGGACAAGAGCGGGCCGAAGGCTCGGTGAAGGCGGAGGCGTTCGTGGAGCGGGTGAAGGGGCTGATCAGGAGCAAGAGTCCTACTCTGTAGGACTCCTTCTCTGTGGGACTCCTCGCACCTTCTTGCTGTCATCCTGAGCGCAACGAGGCGCAGCCGAGTGGAGTCGAAGGACCCCTATAACCTCTTGTGACCTTCCGGCGACCGCCCGCAAAGGCAGCCGCTTCCTTGTGCCTGCCCAATGAATTCTCGGCCCAATTCGCCGGCTGTCTCCCACGGCACCGCCGTGCTCATCATCGCGCTGGTGGCGACGATATGGGGCTTCGGCTTTCCGGCGACACGCATTGTGCTCGACGGCGGTCTCTCCGTGGGCGCGCTGATGGGGCTCCGCTTTCCTCTCGCCGGGCTGGTGATGTTCGTCATCATTCGCACCAAGGGAATTCCCATTACCCGGCGCGGGGTGCTGGATGGCATCTGGCTCGGCCTCGTCCTAGTTGTCGTCTTCTGGCTACAGACCGACGGCATGCGCTTTACAACCACCGCCAAGGCCGGCTTCATCACCGGCCTGTATGTGCTGTTTACGCCGCTGATTGCCGTCGCCATCGGTCAGCGGGTGAAGCTGGCCTCGGCGCTGGGCGCGCTGATCGCGGCCTACGGAATGTACCTGCTGGTTCATCTACGGGGCGCCTGGTGGACGGGCTGGAACCGGGGCGACGTCGAGATCCTGCTGTGCGCCATCCTGTGCGGCGTCCACATCGTGATGATGGGTGCATTCACGCGCCGCTCCGAGGCGTGGCTGCTGGCGGGCTCGCAGGTGATGATCTGCGGTGTTGTGTCCGTCGTGGCCACCGCGTTTCTACCCTCGCCCTACGGGTTTCAGAATGCCTTCGCGGCGCTGGCGCACTGGCCGGTTGCGGGCGCGGCGCTCTTCCTGGCGCTCGGGTCCACGGTCTTCGCCTTCTGGGGACAGGCGACCGCCCAGACGCGGCTCGGGCCGACGGAGTCGGCGGTGCTGTTCAGTCTGGAGCCGGTGGTGGCCGCGGTGCTCAGCGTGGTCTGGCTAAAGGAGGCGATGTCGGCTCGTCAGGCCGTCGGCGGCGCGCTAATCGTGGTGGCCATGATCGTCGCCGAGGCCCTGCCCTATATGTTCCGCGCCATTACGGTGCCGGACACGAGGCCATGAGGGCAGTTGTCAGTTACCAGTTGTCAGTGACTCCGGCGGCCAAATGCGGCCGCCGTCGCTCAGAATGACAGCAGGAAATGCCGAGGGTTTGTGGCTGAAAGCCGAGCTGACGGCTGAGAGCTGAGAGCTGATGGCTGATAGCTGAAAGCTGATGGCTGCATTACCATCATTCCGTGCGCGAAAAGGTGCTTCGCTACATTCTGGAACGGAAGCTGATGCACGCGGGTGATCGCGTGGCTGCGGCGGTATCGGGGGGTGCGGATTCGGTCGCCTTGCTGCGCGTGCTGCTTGAGCTGCGCAACCAGTTGGGCGTCGTCCTTTCGGTTGCGCACTTTAATCACGCGCTGCGGGGCGAGGCGTCAGACGCCGACGAAGCCTTTGTCGGAGAGTTAGCGAGACAGCACGACTTGGAGTTTTTCTCGAGCCGCACTGATGTGCGCGATCACGCGCTCACCAGCAAGTTGAGCTTGGAGGCGGCAGCCCGCGACCTGCGCTATCGCTGGCTGGCTTCACTGTTCGAGTCGCACAATCTGAATGAGGTTGCGACTGGACACACGCTCGACGATCAAGCCGAAACCGTGCTGCTGAAATTTTTGCGCGGCGCCGGTACGCGCGGGCTGGCGGGAATTTATCCCGAGATCGCTATCAGGGCTAAGCAGATTGCTCAAGGCCGAAAAGCAAGCGTGCCGTCGGCTGAAGCCGACTCCTTTCTAAGAACAAACGGCTTGGACGCGGGCCTGAAGGCCCGCACTACCCGAACGTCGCTTCTGTCAGCAACTTCTAAAGCCGTGGATTCTTTTCAGCCGGCGGAATGCGTGCCTGAAAGCCCGCCGAACCAAAACAGGGCCCATCGCCAGCCTGGCGCGCGCATCATTCGCCCCCTGCTGGGAGTGACGCGCGAGGAGGTCGAACACTACCTCATGGCTCTCGGTCAGGCTTGGCGCGAAGACGAGAGCAACCTAGACCATCGTTTCGCCCGCAACCGGGTGCGACACGAATTGCTGCCGCACCTGGAACGTGAATACAACCCGAATCTACGGCAGGTGCTGAGCGACGCGGCGGAGCTGGCGCGAGCGGAAGAGGAGTATTGGCAGGCGCTGGTGGAACGGGAACTTCAGGATCGCATGGCAGCGCAACGCCTCAGATTGATGAACTTCCGGGCTCTTCCGCTCGCATTGCAGCGCAGGCTGCTGCGGCGATTTGTCGAGACGACGAATCTGACCTTGGACTTTGAACATGTGGAAAAGCTGCTGCACTGCGCCCTCGGCGAACTGCCGAAAGCAGAGCTTCCCGGCGGATGGCTGGCAGTACGCCAAGGTGGGTGCCTGGAACTACGAGCCTCGCAGGCTGAACCTCCATTTTCCAGTTACCAGTGCATCTTGCCGGTTCCCGGCGAGGTCCGCATCGCGGAAATTGGGTTGACCGTGCGATGCATCCTTGTGCCGCAGGAATTCGCAAAGGAGGAGCCACCTGATAGCCTGCTTAGCCCCGAGATGCTCGGTCCGGAGTTGACCGTTCGCAACTGGCGCCCGGGCGATCGCTTCTGGCCTGTACACAGCAAGTCGGAAGAAAAGTTGAAGCGGCTGTTCTCCGAGAAGCACGTCCCCGCCGGGCAGCGGCCGCGCTGGCCAGTCGTACTCAAGGGCGCCCAAATCGTTTGGGTACGAGGGCTTCCGGTGGCACGAGCCTTCGCCTGGAACGGTCGTGGAAATGCGGTGAAAATCGAGCTGCTGGTTAGCACTTAGCATTTAGCACTTGGTATTTTGGCCGAACAGCTCGGCTGCCATATCGCCGATCCCAGCGGTCCTTCACTGACATGGTTCGCGTTAAGCGGCGGTTTTGCCAATTGCTAACTGCCAATTGCTAACTGCCAATTTTCTTTAACTCTTTCGTGCCGTCCCGTTTAGGCACGAGTTACAATCTAGAGAACGCCGAATTTGTACATCCGGCGTCCAGGCGTAGCATCTAAGTTGGTAGGCACAACTTTGTGTCTGCCCCATTACACAGGAGTTTTCAGTGAATTCGACGGTCAAAACAGTCGTGTTCTGGCTGGTAATCGTGTTGTCGGGCGTCCTGCTGTGGCAGGTCGTCAAAGCCGGCAGCTCGAGCCCCAAGCAACGCGAAATTAACCTCTCCGAGTTCCTTTCCCAAGTGGACCAGAGCAACGTCACCGAAGTGACGATGACCGGCCAGGAGGTTAGTGGCAAGTTCAAGAACGACAAGGCTGGGTTCCATGTCACGGTCCCGTCCAACTATCCGGACATGTACAAGATCCTTCAAGACAAGAAGGTAAACATCACGGTGAAGGACCCGGCATCGGGAGGCTGGCCCTCCTGGCTGCTCAACCTGGCGCCGTTCGTCTTGTTGGGCGCGCTGTGGTTCATCATGATCCGCCAGATGCAGAGTGGCGGCAACAAGGCGCTGTCCTTTGGCAAGAGCAAGGCGCGATTGCTCTCCATGCAACAGAAGAAGGTGACCTTCAAAGACGTCGCCGGCGTGGATGAAGCCAAGGAAGAGCTGAAAGAAATTATCGAGTTCCTGCGCGAGGCGCAGAAGTTCCAGAAGCTCGGCGGACGCATTCCCAAGGGCGTACTGCTGGTTGGGCCGCCGGGAACCGGCAAGACTTTGCTGGCGCGCGCCGTGGCCGGCGAAGCCAACGTGCCCTTCTTCAGCATCTCGGGCTCGGATTTCGTGGAGATGTTCGTCGGCGTCGGCGCAAGCCGCGTCCGCGACCTCTTCGAGCAGGGCAAGAAGAATGCGCCCTGCATCATCTTCATCGACGAGATTGACGCCGTGGGCCGCCATCGTGGCGCAGGTCTGGGTGGCGGACACGACGAGCGCGAGCAGACCCTGAACCAGTTGCTGGTCGAGATGGACGGCTTCGAGTCCAACGACGGCGTCATCCTGATCGCGGCTACCAACCGTCCTGACGTGCTCGATCCCGCACTGCTGCGTCCGGGCCGCTTCGACCGCCGCGTGGTGGTCTCGCGTCCCGATGTGCGTGGCCGCGAAGAGATCCTGCGTGTACACACCCGCAAGATTCCTCTCAATGACGACGTGAATCTTCCTGTGCTGGCGCGCGGCACGCCGGGATTCTCCGGCGCTGACCTGGCCAATATGGTGAATGAGGCTGCCTTGGTGGCCGCCCGCCAGAACCGCAAGACGGTNNCTGCGCGAGCACTCCGACCCGCTGCACAAGGTGACCATCATCCCGCGCGGCATGGCGCTGGGCGTCACCATGCAGCTACCAGTGGACGACAAGCACACCTACACCCGCGACTATCTGGAAACGCGATTGGCCATCATGATGGGCGGGCGCGTGGCCGAGGAGCTGTTCCTGCATACCATGACCACCGGCGCGGGCAACGACATCGAGCAGGCGTCGGACCTGGCGCGCAAGATGGTCTGCGAGTTCGGCATGTCCACGCTGGGGCCGATGACCTTTGGCAAAAAGGAAGAGCAGATATTCCTGGGCCGCGAGATCAGCCAGCACCGCGACTTCAGCGAGGAGACGGCACGGAAGATCGACCAGGAAGTGCGTCGCTTCGTGGACGAAGGTTACCAATCGGCGACCAACATCCTGAAGAACAATGGGCCGATCCTGGAAAAGATTGCCGCAACGCTGCTGGTGCGCGAGGTGATCGACGCCGGCGAGATCCAGATGATCATCGAAGGCAAAGAACTTCCGGAGCGCGTCGATCCGAACACTCAACCACCCAAGGAAGACGTGCAGCAGGTGCTGAAGCCGGCACCCGGCCAGCAACCCAACGTGGCCCCGGAGAGGCCGGCACAGGCGTAAAGCTGTAAGGGGTCGGCGGTCAGTGAAGCGAAGGGCAGGACCTCGGTCCTGCCCTTTTTGTTACCAGTCATGGCGGCCTGACGGTACTTATCCGCCCAGGATGAACGCG
>PLBW01000031.1 GCA_003135475.1 Acidobacteriaceae bacterium | reverse complement strand
AACTGCAATCCATCCCGCAGCAGTTCCCAGAGGACAGTAAGGCTGGGGCGGAAGTTACGCAGCCAAACGCTTCGAAGTAACAACATGGGAGATCAGCTTCGCACAAAGCCAGGACGCCGAACAGAGTTCGTTGGAACAATCGCAGGAAAAGGCCGGAATCTGCACCAGGAGTCATGCAGATTTCGACTCGCAGAGGTTTTTGCGGACCACAACCGTTGCTATTCAAGACTAGCTCACTGTAATCGATTTACAATGGCATTATAGAAGTTCGGGTAACACCGTTTTCGAGCGGAGCCCACTGCGGTGACGAAGCGCACCGAGCGAAGCGCGTTATCCGAGTTGAATGCCGGAAGGCCGGAAGTGGTCCGCGTGGGGAGGAGCGCTGAAAACATTGCTCCTCTCACCCTCCCGACCTCCAAAAGGTTTTCCGCGGGCCTTGGTCAAGGGAGAGACTCTGAACGAATGAGCTGTGCCATGAACTCTGCCGACTCTACGCTTCCTCCGCTGCTTGAAGTGGAGATCGCTCGCCGCGTGGCTGCGGAGAGGTTGCGGCTGGAGCAGGCCGCGGGGCTGGTCGAGAAACCCATCGAGCACTTTCACCGCCCTCTGGAGCGGCCCTTCACCGCCGAAGAACGCGACCGGGTGACCATTCTTTTCGGAGGCTTTACCTGGAAACACGAGCGCTTCATCGAAGCCGTATTTCGCGGCTGCGGCTATCGCTGCCAGATGTTGCCGAACCCCAACGTGGCCGCCTTCCAGACCGGCAAGGAGTATGGCAACAACGGCCAGTGTAATCCTACTTACTTCACCGTCGGCAACCTCATCGAGTTCCTGCGGTCGCTGCAAGCTGGCGATCTCTCACGCCAGGAAATCCTCGACCATTACGTCTTTTTCACCGCCGGTTCCTGCGGGCCTTGCCGCTTCGGCACGTACGAGTCGGAGTACCGAATGGCACTGGAGAATGCGGGCTTCGGGGGCTTTCGTGTCCTGCTTTTCCAGTATGACCATGGCATCAGTGCCATGTCCGGTCTGCAATTCTCGGTTGACTTCGGCATGGGCGAGCTCAACGCGGTCAACCTGGGCGATGTGATCAACGACATGGTTTACCAGATCCGTCCCTACGAGGTTGTTCCGGGCGCAACCGACCAAGCGATCAAAGAAGTGGTGGATGGACTCAGCGATTTTCTGGAGCACCGGAAGCGTTACGAAGTCCTGGAGCGCACGCCGCGATGGATTTCGCGCCGCCTGGCCCAGAACAAGAAGCGCAAAGATATCTGCAACACGCTGGGCAAGGTTTTCGATCACCTCTACAGCAAGGACTTCCGCAAAGCGATGCACGTGGCGCGTGAGCGCTTGAACCAAGTCGAGGTGGACCGCACGCGCGTGAGGCCCATCGTCAAGATCACGGGTGAGTTTTGGGCGCAACTTACCGAAAGTGACGGCAACTTCAACATGTTTACCTTTCTGGAGCAGGAAGGCGCCCAGGTGTTTGTGGAACCAATCGGCGGTTGGATCACCTATCTCCTGTATCAGGCCCGGGCGAACACGGAAGAGAGAAAAGGCCTGGAGGTTCCGCATCCCGGGGCCCGCTGGTGGGAATTGAAGAAGCAACTGGCGAACGAATGGAAATTCCGCAAAAAGTGGTTGCTGTTGCGGTTGAGCGAAGGTATCTGGAACCGCCAGCATGCGCGCACCGCCCGCCACCTGGGCAGACTCACGCCCCGTCTCGCTTCCCAGAGCGAGCTGGCCCGCAGGGCGCATCCTTTTTACCATTCCCTCGCCCGTGGCGGCGAAGGGCATCTCGAAGTGGGTAAGAACGTCTACTACACCACGCACCGCCTCTGTCACATGGTGCTGGCTTTGAAGCCCTTCGGCTGCATGCCGTCTTCACAATCCGATGGGGTGCAGTCCGCCGTGGTGAACCGTTTTCCGGAAATGATCTTCCTGCCCATCGAAACTTCGGGCGAGGGAGAAATCAACGCGCACAGCCGCATGCAGATGGCCCTGGGCGAAGCCAAGATCAAGGCCAAGGCGGAATTCGAGCAGGCGCTGACTCGGACGGGCAAGAAGCTCGATGAGATCAAGGCATACGTCGCCGAGCATCCGCAACTGCGCAGCCCCCTTTATCCGGTTCCGCGGTGCCGAGGCATAGCTGGGGTTGCGGCCAACTTTATTTTGCATGTGAGCGCCCTGATGAATGGCAAAGCGGGCCTCGCCAAGCTGCCAGGCGAGATCTGAGGAGCGGGAGATTCCGTGGACATAAACCCACAACGCGCGCGCGCCGCCGGTCAGCAGTCGGAACGGCCGCCCCAGTCGCCGCAGGCCGGACTTGGCATCCGCTATCGCGTGGGCCTGGACGTCGGATCCACCACGGTCAAGGCGGTCGTCGTCGAAGTGGGGACCGGTTGCATTCTGTGGCGCGACTACCAACGCCATGACACCCGCCAACCTGAGAAACTCCTGGAATTTCTCCATCGCATGGAAGCCGAAATCGGCATTGGTTCCGGCAATTGCCGCATGTTCATCACCGGCTCCGGTGGCAATGCGCTCAGCGCTCTGATCGGCGCGAAGTTCGTACAGGAAGTGAACGCGGTCGCGCTCACGGTAGAGAAGCTCCATCCCGAAGTGAACTCGGTCATCGAGTTGGGCGGTCAGGACGCCAAAGTCATCATTTTCAAAGAGCATGGCGGAACCGGCCGCAGGAAGAAAATCCTTTCGATGAACGACAAGTGCGCGGGCGGCACCGGCGCGGTCATCGACAAAATCAACGCCAAGCTGAAGATCCCGCCCGACGAGCTGTGCAACCAGGGCTACAAGGGGATCAAGATCCACCCGGTCGCGGGCAAGTGCGGCGTTTTCGCCGAGACCGACATCAATGGCCTGCAGAAGCAGGGCATCGCGGCAGATGAACTGATGGCCTCGCTGTTCGACGCCATTGTGCTGCAGAACCTCACCGTCATCACTCGCGGCCACACCCTGCGCCCACACGTGCTGCTGCTGGGCGGGCCGAACACTTTTATTCGCGGCATGCGCGAGGCATGGCAGCACAACATCCCTCTGCTCTGGGAAGAACGGGGGATCAAGCTGCCCCCGGAGGTTGCTCCCCAAGACGCGATCAAGACTCCGGAGAATGCGCTGTATTTCGCGGCCCTGGGCGCGGTGGAATTCGGCCAAGGCGAAGAAGCGGAGATCGGGCAGTATCTAGGGACACAGAATCTTGAGCGCTACATCTCGGAAGGACGCCGCCAGGACAAAGCGGCTTCGGGCAACCGCGGGTTGATCGCTTCGAAGCGAGAGTTGGAAGAGTTCAAAGCCAAGTACGGGCGGCCGAGATTCGTTCCAGCAGCCTTCCGGCGCGGGGAGCGGGTGCAGGCTTTTATCGGCCTCGATGGCGGTTCGACTTCCACCAAAGCCGTGCTGTTGTCGGAGCAGGGCGAGGTCCTCTCGAAAGCCTACCAACTCTCCAAGGGCAACCCTATACAGGACACGATCGACCTGTTCGAGAACCTGCGCCAGCAGGTGGAAACCCAAGGCGCGATTCTGGAAGTCCTGGGCGTGGGCACGACCGGCTACGCCAAGGACATCATGCAACGCGTGTTGCGCGCCGACGTCGCCTTGGTCGAAACCGTGGCCCACACCGAGTCGGCGGTGCGCTTCTACAGCGATCCGCACGTCATCGTCGACGTCGGTGGGCAGGACATCAAAATGATCGTCCTCAAAAATGGCCGGGTCAAAGACTTCAAGCTCAACACCCAGTGCTCGGCGGGCAACGGCTATTTTCTGCAATCCACGGCGGAAGGATTTGGCATTCCGGTCGAGAACTATGCGGATGTTGCTTTCACCGCCGCCACCATGCCGGTGTTCGGCTACGGCTGCGCGGTGTTCTTGCAGTCCGACATCGTCAACTTCCAGCGCCAGGGCTGGCGGGCGGAAGAAATCCTGGCCGGCTTGGCGACGGTGCTGCCGAGGAATGTTTTCTTGTATGTCGCCAAGGTGCCGAGCCTGGCGGCGCTGGGTACACGCTTCGTTCTGCAAGGCGGCACCCAGAACAATCTCGCCGCGGTCAAGGCGGAGGTGGACTTCCTGCGCGCCAACTTCCGCCCCCTGGGGATCGAGCCGGAGATTGTTGTCCACCAGCACTGCGGCGAATCGGGAGCGATCGGCGCCGCCATCGAAGCCATTCGCGGATGGCGTAATGGGCACTCCACCACCTTCATTGGTCTGGATGCCGTCCGCAAGATCAGCTATCGCACTACCCGCAGCGAAGAGACGCGCTGCAACTTCTGCAAGAATGCCTGCCTGCGAACTTTCCTTGATGTGCGGGCCGAAGATGGGCCGACCGGATTTGCCGAAGGCTGGGCGCCACCGTCTTTTCCCACCAAGGTGGCGCTCCAACCCGGTGAGCAGCGCATGATCGTCGCCACCTGCGAAAAAGGCGCGGTGGAAGACCTTGCCACCATGCGCGAGATCAAGGCCCAGCTCGATGCCACCAAGGCGGCCAATCCAAACTTGGTGGAGATGGCGGCGCGCGAAGTCTGGCGCTCGCGCCACCCGGAAAGCGTCGCCGATCCAATTCCCACCCGCGCCTGGAGCAACGCTGTCCGCCACCGCGTCGCTCTCATGAAACGGCGCCAGCAGTTGCGCATCGGCATTCCTCGCGTCCTCAACATGTATACCTACGCGCCGCTGTTCAGTTCCTATCTGGAAAGCTTGGGCGTGAGGGCGGAACGCGTCGTGTACTCGGACTTCACCACCGGGGACATGTACCGCGCGGGATCGAGCCGGGGTGCGATCGATCCCTGCTTCCCATCAAAGATCGCCATCGCGCACATCCACAACCTGGTCTTCAACAAGCACGCGCACCAGCCGTTACAGGCGATTTTTTTTCCGATGTTCGACGTGTTGATGTCCCCGCTGGTGAACGCCAAGGGGCACAACGCTTGTCCCACGACTTCGGTGACACCAGAGACCGTGGAAGCGGCTTACACCAAGGAAACCGACCTGTTTGCCGAACGCGGCATTCGCTACGTGCATCCCCTGGTGAACCTTTCGGACCGCAAGCTTTTTGCGCGGCAGATGTTCCAGGCGTGGGCGCCCATTCTCGGCCTCTCGGAGGCGGAAAATGAACGCGCCATCAAGATCGGCTACCGGGAGTTGGGAAGGTTTGAATCCAGCATTCGCCGCCGGGCTCGCCAAGTTCTCGACCAACTGGAGTCGGAACAGAAGTTAGGCATCGTCATGCTGGGACGCCCGTACCACCACGATCCCGGCATCAACCACGAGATCATGGAGCAGTTCCAGAAGCTGGGTTACTCGGTCTTCTCGCAAAGTACCTTGCCGCTAGATGAGGACCTGCTGGAGCGCCTGTTCGGCGAGGAAGTACGCGCCGGGGTAATCAGCCACCCGCTTGACATCTCCGATGTGTGGAAAACCGCCAACTCGGCCAGTTCCAACCACAAGATCTGGGCCGCCAAGTTCACGGCCCGCCACCCCAACCTGGTGGCGGTGGAGATTTCCAGCTTCAAGTGTGGCCACGACGCGCCCATTTACAGCGTGATCGAGCAGATCGTGGAGCGCTCGGGTACGCCTTATTTCTCCTTCAAAGACCTGGACGAGAACCGGCCGGCTAATACCATTAAGCTTCGCATCGAAACCATCGATTACTTCTTGAAGCGTTACCGGGAGGACCGGTTCCGCCAAAAGGAAAAAGAATTGGATATCCAACGGCAGCTGGCAGAGTACGAGCAGGGGCTGCGAGAGCGCGCGGTCGCGGCGGATTAGTTCTCGAAAAACGCTTGCCAGGGAACCGCTGGCGTTCTCTCCCGGTGCGTTCCGCGCCGTTCGCTTTGGCGGCAATTGCTTCCAAGTATCGGCCCATCCGGTGAGGACTTCTGAACGGGGACCGAAGCAGTCATACATTTTGATTTGGAGGAAATGAAAATGAAAAAAACATTAAAGCAGGTCCATATTGCAGGCGGCCGGCAGGTACCGGCCACTCAATCGGCAATACTAATAGCTGTACTGTTGCTGCTGATACTCGCCCTGATGTGCGTTCCCGTGGCGTCGAAAGACAAGCCCCAAAAGGGTTCTCAGGATCCGTATGTCACGGCCGAAAACTATGAGAAGGCCCCGGCCGTCGACGCGGCAGACTTGGCCTATCGTGCGATACTATTCGAGGATTTCACTGTCCCTGCTGAATGGGAGGCGCAAGCTAGAAAGCTGGTGACCGCGACAGAAGATCAGGCAATCAGCCGCCTTTCCAGTACACACGCTTTCACTACAATTGCAAAAAAGCAGGACCCGTTGCCGGAGGATCCATATCTTGTCGTCAAATGTACGCTGTTGAATTATCGAATGGTGACGAAAAAGACCCGCTTCTTCGCGGGGGCGTTTGCGGGCACTTCCTACATTACATACCGGGCGCAAGTCTACGACGGCAAGAGCGGCGCTCTACTGTTTCAACGGGAGGTTTCCACCGAGAATAACGCCTTCGCTGCCGCATGGTCATTTAATGACAAGAACCTCCCCACGTTCCTGGGCAATGTGCTTGCCGACTATCTCGCGCTACGTGCGCGTAAGGATAAGGGTGTGAATGTGCTCCCTCTCGAGAATGTGGCTCAGACCGGAGCAAACGCCCCAGCAAAATAGCCCGTTGCGCCTTCGCCCCAGTCCGTCAGCAGCGAAGGCATGGCGATGCCCCTATGGCAAATCAGTGGGCACACTGAACTCCGCCAGATAAGCCTGCGGGTCCATCAACTTCTGAGCGCGGGTGAGGATTCTCGCCATGTGGCCGATGTGCCGCAGATCGACTTCCCGCGCCCACTCCCACCACTTCTTTCGCCCGGCGGCGTTGAGCACAGTGCGCCTCCAAGTCTCGCAGTAGAGTTCAAAGAAGCGCTGGACCGGCAGGCGAGGTTTCCACAGCAGGTGGTGCAGATCATACTGCTTCCAGTCCAGAACTTTGAGTTGCGCCTTGCTCTGCTCGAAGTAATAGGTCCCCGGCAGCGGCGTGAGGATGGTAAAGCCAACCCGGTAGAGTTGGTGAGTTTCGATGAAGTTCCACAGCTCAGCGAAGTCTTCCTCGGAGAAATCCGGATCCACAATGAAATTGCCGGTCACTCCAAACCCGCACTCCCGGGCTACCCGGATAGCATCCAGCGTCTTCGATATGTCCGTTCCCTTGTTGAGGGAGTCGAGCCCTTTCCGCGTCGGCGATTCGAAGCCGAAGAAGATGTCGAAATTTTTCGTCAATGGCCGCCAGAGCCGCAGCAGTTCGAAACTCTCGCTGACCAGGTCCACGCGCGCCTGCGCCAACATCCAGTTCTTGCGCTCGCCCGAAGCGAGCAATTCACGCCCCAGTTCCTCGCTGCGCGCCGGGTCGCCCCAGAAATAATCGTCGATGACGAAAACGTTCTTGCCGGTGCGCTCGAAATCCGCGCGCACGTTGCGCGCGGCATGGAAGCGGCAAGATCCCTTGTAGAACTGCCAGACCGAGCAAAAGTTGCACCGATGCCGGCATCCGCGCGTGGTCTCCAGCGTCCAGACCGGCATGTAATTCAGACAGACGTAGTGCTTGCGATACGTTTCCACCGCGGTACGGTCCGGGCGAAGGACGTGGTTCAAGTCCAGCCATTCACGCGCCTCACCGGTAGCGGCAAACCCCCCGTCGCCGGTAGGCAACAGCAAAGATGGCACGTCGTGGAGCGGCTTGTGCTGCGCCAGGGCGTCGCACAAGGCGGGCATGGTGCTCTCGCCTTCGCCGACGCAAATCGCGTCCAGCGAACGGCCCTGCTCCAACGCTTTTGGGTACGAAGCCGCGGCATGACCGCCTGCGGCGACGAAGATTTTCGGATCGATCTGTTTGATTTCGCCGGCAAGTTGCAGAGTGGCGGCCGCGTCCAAGATGTGCAGGCATGAGATGCCCACGATGTCCGGCCGGAAAGACTTTATGAGAAACGCCATGGTTCGGCGCTCGAAACACAAATCCACGATGCGAACCTGATGCCCACGCGCGCCGAGCGCCGCCGCGATGTACTCAAGCCCCAGCGGCTCAGTCCGAAAAAAGGGGGCGAGTCCGAAATGAGCTGCCGAGGAGCGCGGTTTGACGAGTAGGACCTTCAAGTCGGAATCAACCCCTTCTGGAAAGGCTCGTGCCTTGTGAGGTACCGTCGACTTAATCAGCAGCCTTTGAAGCCGGCAAACAGACCTAACATTATCATAAGTAGAAGCATGGCCAAAGAACGATGGGTCATTGATGTGTCATTAAGGGCGCTCTGCGAAATTAGGGACAACCCAATTTTGTTTGAGAACGGACACACCGATTCCAATTTAGTTGTTAGTTGTGCTCTGAAGCCTTGTGAAGCCTTTTCTTGATAGTGAGCTACTTCAAAGTAGCCCACTAACCCTTAATTTCTCAAAGAAAAAGGCTTCGGCGCTACGGGGAGTTGCCAATGTTTCCGCGGCGCAGGGAGCCGATGCTAAAATGGTATTCGGATTCCCGTAGCATCTCTAGAGCCTGGGATGATCGATATGGCGAGGTCTGCGATTTTTTTCTTGTTGTTTCTTGTGACCAACGCCTCATTGGCTCTGCTGTATCCTTTTACCCTCTCGCGGTTCCTTCTCGTGGCCTCAATTTACGGCATTGGCACGGTGGTCATGCTCTACCTGCTGTTTCATCCGCGCAACCAATGGCTGGTCGCCAACCGCTCGCGGGTGGATGGCGCGGGTTGCGTGGCCCTGACTTTCGACGACGGTCCCGACCCCGTAGACACGCCCAAGTTACTGGACATGCTCCGGGATAAAGGTGTGAAGGCAACGTTCTTTGTGGTTGGAAAGCGCGCGGACCAGTATCCGGAAATCGTGCGCCGCACTTGGGCCGAAGGTCACCTAGTGGCAAACCACACTTGGTCGCACCACGCTTTGTTTTGTTTTCTCATGCCCGGGCACCTGCGGGCCGAGATCGAGCGTGGCACGGAGAGTATTTCCCGTAGCTGTGGTTTCCGGTCGCGCTTTTTCCGCTCGCCGGTTGGCCTGCGCCATCCCCTGTTGGGGCCCTATCTCAAGGAGGCGGGACTCGAGTATGTTTCTTGGAGTGTTCGGACGCGTGATACACTCACGGCGAATTCCAGCGTTCTTGCCCAGCGCATCTTGAACAAAGTGGCCAGCGGGGATATCATCCTGCTGCACGATCATTTGCCGGCAGGAACAGATGTCATGCTCGAAGCTCTGCCTCGGGTAATCGATGGGCTGCGGGAACGGGGATTCCAATTCGTCCTGGCCGGCTCCCGGGAGCATGTCGGCGGAAGACCACTTGAGCCTGCGCCATGCGAATCTGCGCGCTGATTCCGGCATTCAACGAGGCCCCTTACATCGCCAAAGTGGTTGAGGGGGCCAGACAGCATGTTGAAAAGGTCGTCGTGATTGACGATGGTTCCGGCGACGGGACGGCGGAAGTTGCCCGAGCTGCCGGAGCTACTTGTTTGCAATCGCCAACCAATTGCGGCAAGGCCTCGGCCCTGCGTACCGGCATCGCCTTCGCGCACGCCCAAAACTTCACTCATGTGATCACTCTCGATGGCGACGGCCAGCATCTGCCGGAAGATATCCCTGGGATGCTTCGCGTCGCCGAAGAGACCGGGGCGGACCTGGTCATTGGTACGCGCTTCTTCGATCGCGCCCTTATGCCGCGCGCGCGCTACTACTCCAACACGGTCGGCAGCCGGTTGGCCTCGTCGCTCGTCGGCTGCAAAATCCGGGACAGCCAGAGCGGATTCCGGCTATTCCGCTTGGACAAACTTTGTGGAACCGAACTGCGAAGCCGGTGCTACGAATTAGAGATGGAAATCCTGATCAAGATGGCCCGGTCAGGCTGCACCATCGCCCACGCTCCCGTCCGTATGGTCTACGACGATGGCCAGGCGCGCTCCAAGATGAAGCCAGTACGTGACACCGTGCGTATCTGCCTCTGGTCGCTGGCATTTCGCTTTCTGGGAGCGTGACATGATTTTGCGGTCCAGACTCTGCCGGCTGCTTGCGTTCTTGATTTCTCCGGGAATGCTGGCTGCCCAGTCCGACGATTTGCTGACGCGCATTTGGGACGGCGTTCAGCAAGCGCAGAAGAAATACACGAGTGGCTGCGGCACCATCACCGAAACCCGCACCTCCAGCCTGCTGGTGAAACCCATGGTGCTCCGCGGCAGGTTTTGCGCCGAGGGTACCACCCGATTCATGCTGGAGTACTTCGAACCGGCGCCGTTGTGCATTCGTTACAACGAGAACTACCTCAACGTTACGACCGGTGGCAAGACGGAGGTCCTGGAAGTCGGAAGGAGCGTTCACCGCGCCCAGTCTTATTTCAGCCGGGAGAATTCTGTCGGGAACCTGAAGAAGAATTTCACCATCACCGTGGAGGAGGACAGCCGGGATTTCGAAATGAGGCTCGTTCCCCGATCGGACGCTTTTCATCGCAGGCTGAATTACGTCGTAGTGAAGCTGAACAAACGGGACTTCCTGCTCCAGTCGCTGGAAGTGGACGGCAAGAGCGGTGTAAACAGTGTATTTGCCATCGACGTCAGCTCGGTGAACCCGAAGATTCCGGCAGAAACGTTTGAGGTATACAAACCAAAGTGATCGAGCGAAGTGAAATCGAGACAATGATTCCTCATCGCCCTCCGTTCTTGTGGATCGACCGGGTCGAAGAGCTGGAGCCGGGAGTCCGCTGTGTTGCCGCGAAGTTCGTCGATCCGGCAGACCCGATTTTTGCCGGACACTTTCCCGCTAAGCCCATTCTGCCGGGCGTTCTTCTGATCGAAGCAGTGGCCCAGACTGCGGGAGTGATGCTGGCATCGGCCGCCCCGCAGGGGGCTGGAGAACTGGCCCTGCTGGCGGCCGTAAACCGCTTCAAATTTTTCAAACCAGTAAGTCCGGGCCGGGAACTACGCATTGAAACCAGGAAGCTGACCGACGCCGGGCAGATGGCTTACATCGGCGGCACGGTGTGGGTGGGCGGGGAGATGGTAGCGAGCGGCGAGTTGTCGGTGGTGGTCGGCCTGATGGCCGCGCGGACGATGGAATAGGCCACCAGGTGATCCGAAGATTTCAGACTCGCGCGCGGCAATTCGCAACCACCTTGCTGAAGGAGAGGCTCGATCCTGGCCGAGCCGCCGCCGCCGTGTTTTTAGGGATCTTCATCGGCATCGTGCCCATCTACGGGTTTCAGACCCTTGTGGCAGTGGGTCTGGCTTTGCTCTTCAGGCTTAACAAGCCGTTAACCCTGGCCAGCACTTTCATCAACAATCCGCTGCTCCAGCCCCTGATTGTGGTGTCCTCGGTGGAACTCGGCTGGTTTCTCCGCAGCGGCTCATTCCGGCCATTTACCCTGTCCGCCCTGGCTGGCGCGCACATGAAAGAAGAGCTTTTAGCCTGGGTGACTGGCAGCGTGGCGCTGGGGATACTCGCCGGCGGCGTTGGGGCGGCGATTACCGCAGTGGTGATCCATCTTCATCTTAAGGCGACCGCCAATCCGGGACTGCGGGACCGCGTCCGCTGTGTGAATCAGATGTTTGTTCGATGCGCACGGGCCGACCGCGGGTTCGTCCGGTGGAAACTGCGGCTGGATCGGGTCTTCGGCTTGCTTGCCGCCGAAAATCAAGGATCGGGGACGGTCGTGGATCTGGGCTGCGGCTACGGCATGGCTCTCGGTTTTGCGGCTTTCGGAGACGGCAGCCGGCGCTTGGTTGGTTGCGACTTGGATGCGCATCGGATCGCAGTCGCCCGCGAGGCCCTCAGCACCCTGAACGCAGACCTGAGCGTTGCGGATGTACGTTATTTCGAGCTTCCGCCAGCCGGTTTGATTTTTGTTCTGGATGTCTTGCAGTATTTGCCTGCCGAGGAGCAACTGGCCTTGCTGAAACGGTGCTGCTCGACGCTCGCCCCCCAGGGAAGACTGATTTTCCGGGTCCACGATCGCGAACGCGGCCTGTGGTCCATCATCACCATGGCTTTCGACCGGCTAATATTCGCCTGCGGGCGTGCCGGCGTCCGGCCCTTGATGCTGCCGGCCGCCGAGTACCGTAGTGTGCTGGAGAACGCCGGTATGCAGGTTGAAGAGCGCCGGTTCCGAAACCGTCTGCCCCTGGCTCATATCCTATTCATTGCGAAGAAACCATTGGCCGAGGCCGCGCCATGATGGTCCGTTTCATGCGCTTGGTAGGCCGGTTGGTCGTAGGTCATCCGGGGTTGGTGACAGCCTTTACGCTGGTCCTGACCTTGTTCTTGTATGCCAACATCCACAATCTGCGCACCGGTACCGACCTGACAGACCTGTTTGGTAATCGCGACCCGCAATGGCGGGCCGCGAGCCAAATCGGCAAAGAACTGGGTTACGGCAATCAGCTGTTCGTGCTGATCGAGGCCCCGGAGGGGGGGACGGACACCACCGGCGACATGGAGGAAATGGCCGATCGTCTCACCGCCGATATGCTAAGCAGCGGGCTGTTCAAACAGGCGCGCTGTGGCTTGCAGGAAGCAGAACTGCTCAACATGGTGCGGTTCTTCACCTGGAACTTTCCGTCATTCGTCCTGCCCGAGCAAACGGAAGATCTCAAACGGCGGCTGGATCCGCAACAGATTCATCAAACCGTGCGCCACGCCGCCGCCGAACTGGTCACGCCGTTCTCCTCTCTGGGAACGAATTACTTCGTCGCCGATCCGCTGGGCCTCATGGAAGTGGCGGCGCATAACAGCCAGGGGTTCTCGCAGTTCGCCAGTTTCGACCTGACCTGGGGAGATGGGAACCGATTCTTCAGCAAGGACCACAAGGCACTGCTCATCATTGCCGAGCCTCGCCAGTCGGCGGTGGACTACAAGTTCGCCGAGGAAGTCGTGCAATGGACACGGGAGCATATCCAGTCGATTAGCGTAGAGCCCGCCTTCCGGGATTCCGGCGTGCAGGCCATCCCGGCGGGGTCTTACGTCTACGCGGAGCAGGACCACGAGTTCATCGAAAGGAATATTCGTCGAGTTTCTCTGATTTCGATCGTCGGCAATCTGGTGTTGTGCTTGCTGATTTATCCCAGAATTCCGCTGCTGCTTTTGTCGCTGCTGCCCACCGGCCTGGGCATTCTTTGGACTACCGGCGTAGCCAGTTTTTATCCGGGAGAAGTAAATCTCATCAGCCTGTCCTTTATCGCTATCCTGGCGGGACTGGGAGACGACCAAGTGGTACATTTCTTTAACCGAGTGCCGCAGGAATGGGCGAAGGGCGGGACGCTGAACGCGGCCGTGCTTCGCACCTTCGAAACCACTGGGCTTAGCGTCGTCTTCTGCATCCTCACGGCGGCAACCGCTACCGCCTCACTGGCCACCTCCAGCTTCAAAGCACTGGCAGAGTTCGGGTTCATTCTCACCGTCGGAATGTTCATGATGTTGTTCCACACTCTCTTGACCGTTCCCGCGCTGATGGAGCTATGGTGGCGGTTCTCCAAGCCGCTGGTGCCGGAGACCATTACCTTCCGCTTCCTTCCCTGGATGGCGAGGAAATCCGTCGATTTTGTGGGGCGGCACGCCCGCCCCGTCGTTGCCTTTTCGTTGGCGATGTTCCTGCTGTCATTACTGGCCCTGCCTGCCGTCAGGATCGGAGGTCGCTTCGAGATCAATGGTGGCGCCGACAACCCAGCCATCGCGGCACAGAACCGCCTTTCCGCAAAGTTTGGCATTGAGGGCAGCCCCAACGTACTCTTGATTGCCGGCGGCCAGGAGGAAGTTCTACAGCGGGCCGAAGCCCTGACGTCCGGTCTGGAAGCCTATCGGCAGCGCGGCGTCCTCAAGTCCATCTTTTCTCCCACGAACCTGCTTCCCTCAGCCCGCACCCAGAGGCAACGGGCCGGTTCGCTGGCGAACCTCAATCTGGCGGCCTCCGCCCGCGCCTTGGAGGACTCGCTCCGCGAGAATGGCTTTCGAACAGAACCGCACCTGCGCTTTATCGAGCGACTGCGCAACATGGGACAACCCATGGAACCTATTACCCTGGAAAAGGCCGCCGAGTTCCTGCCGCCAGGGCTGCTCGACAACAGCATTCGCAAGACAAGCGACGGTAGTTACGTCGCGGCAATCGCCTTTTATGCCGCGGATCCCAATGCTACCCAGGTGATTCCGGAGACTGTCCTCGAGTCTTGGCGGAATCAATTTGGTCCGTTCGTGGAGTTCTCTTTCGACAAGATCAACCGCGACATGCAGAGCCGAGTCCTGCACGACAGCCGCAGGGCACTGCTGTGGACGGGGGCTGCCATCGTCCTGATCGTCTATCTTTGTTTCCGCAGCCTCCGGGTGTCACTCGTCGTACTGATGCCGATCGTATTTGCCATCATCGTAACTTTCGGGCTATTGCTGCTGGTGGGACACCGCTTCAGTTTCATGTGCATTACGGCGATCCCACTTATTATCGGCATTGGAATCGATAATGGTGTCCATTTAGTCCGCCGTTACCTGGAGAACGAGCGCCACGGGATTCTCGTGGTCGCGAAGGCTTCGGGCGCGGCGCTGATTCAGTCGAACCTGACTACGATCATCGGGTTCGGGGCGCTCATGGCTTCCAGTTTCGCGCCGCTCGCCGAGATGGGTCTCGTAACTTCGTTGGGCGTCGCTCTGGCACTGGTCGGCGGCCTCTGGCTGGTTCCCGCTGTCATTCTCTTAGGGAAAGAGAGAAGAGAGATGGGCCGCCCAACTGGATAAGTTGCTGCCTGCCGGCACGGCTGAAGCCGTGCCCTACCCACTAAACCGTTTTATGAAACCAACTCTAGTATGGGTCGCCCGCATATTTTCGTATATACTCGAAGCCGCCAGGCGTTAATTGACAAGAAATTGATGATGAAGCCGAATGAGCACGACACCGTCATTGACACGATCCCGTCGAGCTGCCCGGAGTGCGGCAAACCGATTACTTCCGTGATTGTCGATCAAGGAGGTAAGGTCTATCAGCGTCCGCAGTGTTCAGGCCACGAATCCACCGGCTCCCTGATCTTCTCCGATGCGGATTTGTACCGGAGGCTGGACGAGTGGAACAGACTGGTCTTTCCGGATGCCCAGCAGACAGCGCCAGCCGATGGGGAAGCTTGCGACTGTGCCACCGCCAGCCATAACGAGCCATGCTTGGCCGTAATCGACATTACGAACCGCTGCAATTTCAAGTGTCCCGTGTGTTTCGCGGAGGCCACGGGCGACGGGAACCACTACTTCCTCGATACGAAACTGGTGGGCAAAATGCTCCAGTCGCTGCTGGATCGGCCAGTGCCGTGCCGCCACATCCAGTTCTCCGGCGGAGAGCCCACTCTGCACCCCGAGTTTCCGAGCATCCTTCGTACCGCCCGCGATCTGGGTTTCACGCATATCCAGGTAGCCACGAACGGAAGCCGTTTCGTCAACCCCGACTACGCAAAACTCTGTGAGGATTCGGGCCTGCACACGCTTTATCTGCAGTTTGATGGCGTCAACGACGAGGTCTACCTCCGATTGCGCGGCCAGCGGCTGTTGGACAAAAAGATTGCGGTCGTTAACAACGTCGCGAAGACGAACATGCGGCTTGTCCTGGTGCCGACCATAGTAAACTCCGTCAACGTCGACCAACTGGGGCCCATCTTCCAGTTCGCTCTCCAACACAGCAAACACGTCACCGGCATCAGCATACAGCCGGCTGCGCATGTGGGCAGGGTCGAAGTTGCGGACAAGACCTCCGAGCCCTTCAACCTTGCCACCATGGCCCGCGAGTTTGGTCGGCAGACTGGATTGACCCGCTTCCCCGACGATTGGTTCCCACTGAACTCGATATCGTTGATCAGCCGTGCCCTCGACCGCGTCCGCCGCGAAGCTACGATTCCCGCGGTCAGCGATGCCCATTGTTCGCTGGGCACGTTTTTCTACGTTGACGACGACAACAAACCCTTCTGTCTTAGCAGTTTTTTCGATCTCGACCGCTTCTTTCGAAGCATGGCTGAGGTAACTCCAGATGGCAATCAGGGCATTATCGAGCGGCAAATTTCTCGCATCCGCCAGTTCGGGCGGCTGTCGCAATGCTTCGATAGGCGGAAGGCCCCGGATGGGCTCACGTTCCAGCGTCTGCTGCGCAGCCTGGAAGGGTTTGAGGACAAGTCTCGGGGAAGGTCTGCGGACTGGTTTCGCAGAGGTTTCAACGGCATATTCGTGGCGGGCATGCACTTTATGGACGCTCGCAGTTACAATCTGCGCCGCCTCAAGCGTTGCATCATCCAGTATGTCGCTACCGATGGACAGCTGATTCCTTTCTGCGGTTACAACGCAGGCGCCAGGCTCCGCAGCGCCGAGGAATTGATTCGACTCCAGAACGACCCGCCGTCCCGGGACAACTAGTTTTAGCTAACTCAAGATTATCGGGCTTAAATATAATGAAATCGTCGTTTGGCTCGGCAACGCTGTCCTTCTTCAGAGTGGCAGGTTTGAGGCGAAGTGTCGCCCTTCTGCTGCTTTCTGGTTTTTTGCTTTTGCCGCTAACCGCGCAAGCGGGTTTGCCTAGGGCTGCCATCTCGATTCCCGCGGACCAGGAACTTGCGGCAGGCTTAAAGACCGCCGAACAGTGCGAATTCCAAGGCAAATTGATCGTGTTGCCACCGTTGCCTTTCCGGTTCGCCGGCGACGAAAACCACACCAGCCTGTTCGAAGAGCAAGCACGAGCCGTCCTGAGTATGCCCGAGGGATCCGAGGTCTGGCTGCACGTGGTCGTGGGTGCTGGCCCCCTTACCGGTCAGGAATCCGAGAAACAGATCGCCGAGCGGGTTAACGCGTTCCTGAAACAGTTGCCTCTCTCGGCACCCGCGGTACGCGGATTGATCGTGGAAATCCAGGAACCGCTGACGGCCCCGGATCTGTTGGCGTTCGGGCTGCTGCGTTTGGCGGTAACTGCTAAGGCTAGCAAGGCTGACTTGCGGCTTGGGTTTGTTTTCCAGCCTGGGTTTGTCGAACGGCACGGCGATCTCGTAAAACGGCTTGCCATCTATTCCGATCTGCTAGGTACGACCTATTCTCAAGGCTGGCGCGACGATGCTTCATGGATTGTCGAACAGGCGCTGAATAAGCCCCTCATACTCAAGTTGGATGCCGAAACGTCCGCAGCGACAGCAACATATCTGGACGCGGTGCTCGCGGCCAGTGGTACCTCCGTCGAAATCGTCTGGGCAGAGCCCCCAGACGCCAAGGCCGCAGGCGGGGTGTGCGCAGTGAACAGCTTCATGGCTCATTACATTACCGGCAACATGTTCCCGGCGGATTCCGCAGCCTCGCCGTTCAGTGTAGCGGTGGACGGCGTGGGCAACGGTGAGCACCGGTGGTTTGGGGGCGGGCAGTCGCCGGATCTCGTGATGGTAGTGCGCGTGGATGGGAGCCCCGACCATCCCAAGACGGTCAGGCTCCAGGGGGGGACCTCAGGACAATTCGATATCCAGTGGTACGACCCCGCGACTGGAGCGCGGCTGCCGGCAGGTGCGCCGGCCAAGACCGACCAGGGCTTGGTGCAGACATGCGCTTGCACCAGCGAGTATGCACTGATTTCTGTCCACAAACCGAGCGACACCGACAAGACGCTGTATAACACGGTGGAAGTTAGAAGCGGAGTCGAACTCAACGTCGAGGAAATCATTGCCCGCTGGCAACAATATCGCGAAGCCCAGAAACAGAAGCTGGAAAACTATGTGGCCTCCGCTTTCATGAATCTGCACTTTGAGAGCACTAATTTGGGTCCGGGGTTCGACATCTCGATGCAACTCAAGCAATTCCTCAACCGCGCCGGACAGATGGAATTCGCCCAGAAGGAGCTTTACGTCAACGGCGTGAAGTTCGGGAAGAACCACGAGTTCCCGCTGCCCCAAATCGAGCCGGAAAAGGTGTTGACCCAGCCGCTCGAATTAAAACTCAACGAGCGCTATAAGTACAAGCTCCAGGGGACGGAGCAAGTCAACGGCGTGCTCTGTTATGTGGTGGGAGTCGAGCCCTTGGTGGCGGACGAGAACCTTTACAGCGGAAAAGTATGGATCGACGGCGCCACTTTTCGGCAGGTAAAGCAGTATTTGACCCAGCGGGGTTCGAAGAGCAACGTTGTGGTCAACGTCGAAACCCAGAATTTCGAGTTAGTCTCCGACGGCAAGGGCAATCAGTTCAACTTACTGCGATCTGTCTCCGCGCAGCAATCGTTGAATGCGGCGGGACGCGATTTTGTGCTGCAGAGGACCGTGCAGTTTTCCGACTACCTCATCAATACGCCAGAATTCACTGGCGCCCTCGCGGCCGAGCACAGTTCCAAAGATCCAATGTACCGCGAAACCGACGAGGGACTGCGGTCGTTGGAAATACAAGGTAACGAGCGCGTCCTGGCCGGGAAAAAAGAGACGCGCATCAGGTCTCTCATTGGCGGGGCCATGTACGAAGGCACGTTCAACTTCCCCATTCCGTTTCTCGGCATCAGCATCGCCGATTTCGATTTCCGGAACAGCGGCGCGCAGCTCTCCACTTTTTTTGCCGGACCCATTCTGGTGACCGACCTTTCGAAGCAGTACGGCCCCAAGTTCCGCTTGGCAGTGGATTTGGCGCTCTCCGGGCTACCCGGCGAGAACCGCATCTACAGCGGCAACACGGAATTAGTGCAAGGGCAGGTATGGACATGGGCGGAAACCACCGGACTGCGAGCCTCATGGCAGGCCACCACCCATCTCAGCCTCACGGCGTCGACTTACTTGGAGTTCGACTATTTCCGCAGGACCAGCGACGCGGACAAGCTATACGAACTGCCGCGCAACGGAGTAACGGTGCTTCCGGGCGTCGAACTGAAGTACACCCGCAAGGGTTATGTGTTCAGCGCGCAAGGGACACGGGGCCAGCGCATCGACTGGAGACCGTTCGGATGCGCTACGATCGCCCTGCAACCCGCCGGATGTGGCTCTACGTCGTCGAACCCGCCGCCGCAAAACACCTTATTGGTCCAGCCTCCGCAGAACGGATACACGCTGTACAACGCCGATTTTAACAAGGATTACTACATCGGAAAATTCACGAAGGGCGGGTTTGATTTCTCCTACTGGGGTGGGGACCAGCTGGATCGCTTCTCCCGTTACTTTCCCTCGTTTTTTTCGGAGCCCCGCCTCCACGGCATCCCCAGCGGCACGGACTCTTTCGACGCCATCGCCATGGGGAACGTGCACTACGGCTTCAACGTGATGGACTTCATAAGGATCGATGGGATGTACAGCTATGCGCAGGCGCGCAACCTGCAGGAGTCCAGCCATTTCCGCAAGTTTGACGGCCTGGAGTTCAATTTCAATACCCCCGGCCCCAAAGGCACCCTGGTGCAAGGCACTGTTTCCTATGCTCTCGACGGGAACCTAACGCGGTATAACTCGCCCTGGGGGGCTTATCTTATGATCTACAAACCGTTGAAATAATCGAACACATGGCTGAAATGAAGACCGCATTAGTGACGGGTGCCTCGGGGACCATCGGCGCCGCCATCGCGCAAGCATTGGGAAGCGCGGGGTTCCGCGTAGCGGTGCACTATCATCACGCGAAAGAGTCCGCGACCGAGGTGGTGGAGCGCATCATCGCCGCCGGCGGACAGGCGTCGGCCGTGGAAGCCGATCTATCCCTCTATACGAGCGTTGCGCCGATGTTCGAGCACCTTGAACAGCACTTCGGTGCGGTCGACTACCTGGTGAATAACGCGGGAATCAACCGCGATTCCCTCTTGGCCTTTATGTCCGAGGAGCAGTGGGACGAAGTGATCGACACCAATCTCCGCGGCACCTATTTGTGTTCGCGGTTGGCCTTGCCGGGCATGATGCGCCAGAGCCGCGGAGCCATCAGCAATATCGTGTCGCCCAGCGGAGTACGCGGCCAAGCCGGCCAGTGCAACTACTCGGCTTCCAAGGGAGGCGTTATCGCCTTCAGCAAGGCGCTTTCCCGCGAGGTGGGGCGATTCAATATCCGAGTCAACGCCGTCTGCCCGGGTGTGATTCCCAGCCCCATGTCCGCCAAGTACATCGAGAAAGAGGAGAAACGACTGCTCTCCGAAATTCCTCTGGGGCGTTTTGGCAGGCCCGAAGAGGTGGCTCCGCTGGTAGCATTTCTGGCGTCTCCGGAAGCAAGCTATATCACCGGCCAGGTGATCGCGGTCGATGGCGGATTGCTATAGTTCTGCGTCAACCGAGAGGGACAGCAGATGATGGGCGCAGGTTGCTGGGTGATCGAGGACTATGTTTACCGTTTTTGTCCCCAGCCGGCGCGAGAATTTGACTTTGCAGTTTCACCCCACAATCACTCCTACCACTCCATTGAGAACCTGGCCTCTCTGAACGAGGTGGTGAACCTGTGGTTCATATGGCCTTTCCGGCATGTCCTCCAGTGGACATTTGGACTGGCGTCGGTTCCCGACTTGGACTATGCCGAGGTCTACTACCGGGCGCCACTGACGGTTGAGGACGTGTTTCTCACGGAATCCTCAGGCGTCGCCCCTCTCGGCTTCGACGGTGTCCATCTGGGGATTACCGACCATGACGAAGTTGCCGGCAGTGTTGAACTGCTGCGGAAGCATCCCGCGAATGCGCACCGCAATCCTCTCGGCGAGGAGCTGTCCTTCCGCTTTCAGAACTATCTCTTCCACCTGGGAATCACGGGTTTACCCGAGTCCAACATAGCGGAAACCCATGCCAGTCTTCAGGCGGCAGCGTCCACCGAGCAGTTGGACGATCTGTTCGAAATACTGCGTGCCAGCGGATGTCTGGTGGTGTTGAACCACCCTCTAGTTCCTTGGGGCAAGGACCGGCACCGCAAGATCCCGGTGGAAGAGTTTCTGCGGCGGTACGGCTGGGCGATTCATGCGCTCGAGTACAACGGAATGCGGTGCCAAGAGGAGAATGACCGTGTCCTCGAGTTGGCCAGGCACGTGGGCAAGCCCATAATAGGCGGCGGGGACAGCCATCTGCTGCTCGCCAGCTCCGTGCTCTGCGTATCGCAGGCTGGGACCTTTCGGGATTTCGCGGCTGAAGTAAAAGAGGGCCGGGCCGTACCCCTCATAACCCCGGCGTACTTTGCCCCCCTGCGCTGGAAAGTTTTTTTACGGGTGCTGTATTTCATCGCCCACTACCGACAGATTGGCTATTTCCGGGGCCAGCCGGTTAGCGACCTGTTCGCGGACAGAACGGTACCTCTGGATCCAATCGGCTATGCTTCTCGGGGTTTTCTGAGTTTAACCTCGGCTTGTCGCCTGATACGGTGAGCTTGAAGCTATGCTATACTGCGGC
Organism: Acidobacteriaceae bacterium; assembly: GCA_003135475.1. GTDB lineage: Bacteria > Acidobacteriota > Terriglobia > Terriglobales > Acidobacteriaceae > Bog-257. Next base: position 15,336 of record PLBW01000031.1, on the reverse strand, counting down.
AAATTAACATCATGGCAAGCGTTAAGGAACAACTCAAGCCGATTATTCTGAAGAGCTTGCGGATCACCGACTTGACCTTGGAGGATCTGCGCGACGATCAGCCGTTGCTCGCTGGCGACCTGGAAATCGATTCCATCGATATCCTGCAACTCATTCTTGAGATTGAGAGGCACTTCGGTATCAAGCTGGTGGACGCCAAGTTCGACGAGAAAGCGTGGGGAAGTATTGACGCTTTGGCAGCTACCATCGAATCCAAAATGGCGGCAGCAAAAACCTAACACCTACATTCCATGAGTAAGTCCCCCATGTCGGCCTGCTATAGCGCGAAGCCAGCGGCCCGGGTCCTGCTGGTAGAGGCTAACAACATGGGTAAGTGGGTGGGGACCACTATGCCTTACGAGGTACATATCCCGCCCTTGGGCCTCATGTACCTCGCATCCTATGCCCGGAGGGCTCTGCCGGGCGTAGAGTTCCGCATCGTCGAGTCCTCGCTTGCTTGTCCGGACAATGAGGGCTTCATCCGCATCTTGAACGACTTTCAGCCGGATGTCGTAGGTATCCGCTCCATCGCCTTCTTTCTGGAGGAACTCCAGCGCATCGCCAGTTTGGTGCGCGCCCACAGCGACGCCACCCTGGTTGCCGGCGGACCGATCGTACAGGCGTACAAGCACCTGCTCTTCCATGAGGTGCCTGAACTGGAGATCGCCGTAAAAGGGGAAGGCGAGAAGGTTTTCGTCGACCTCCTTTCGGGAGCGCCACTTTCCTCGATCGCAGGACTTTTGTACCGGACGGACGACCGGGTGGTGGAAAACGAAGACCAATTGGAAGTGGCGGACATCGACAGCCTGCCTTTCCCCGCCTACGACTTGATCGACGTGGATCAGTACCAGGGTCAACTCAGTTACGCATACAATCACCGGCGGCAGGGAGTGCTGCTCACCAGCCGCGGCTGCGTGTACCCTTGCACCTTTTGTTTCAGCCATTGGAAGGGCATCCGGCTGCGGAGCGCCGCCAACGTCTTCGAAGAAATCAAGGAACTGCATGACAAGCACGGCATCCAGGACTTCTATGTCGTCGACGATATCTTCAACATCGACTTGAAGCGCTCTCTGGAACTGTTCGACCTGATCCTGGCGGCGGGGCTCGAACTGCGGCTCTACTTCGTCAACGGCTTGCGTGCCGACATCACTAGCGAGAAGTTCGTGGACCGTGCTCTGGCAGCCGGCGCCGTCTGGTTCACCTACGCCGTCGAATCGGGCGCAGACGAAATTCAACGCCTGGTAAAGAAACGCCTCGATCTGGAAAAGACCAGGCGCATCATCGCTTACACTCAGCACCAGAACGCGGTCGTAAACGTCTCCACCATGTACGGCTTCCCCACGGAAACCCGTGAACTGGCGCAACGCACCCTGGACTGGTTGGGTGAACTGCCGAAGCCGTCGTTATTGCCCTACCACTTTTGCTTGCGGTTCTTCCCAGGCTGCGCGATCAACCAGCAGGCGCTGGATGCCGGTTGGGACCCCGAGCGCATGGGACTCACCAGCAGGTTCTCTTACAACGATATGCCGTTAGGCACTCCCACGTTGTCTAAGCACGACATGTACGGCATTCAGCTCGAGTACCACCGCCGCTTTGGACTGAGCAATCCCGCCGCCGTTGATGGCGCGGTTCGCACGCTCCGCTCCATCGGGTATAGCGATATGGAGATCGTTCACATGTACTCGGTGTTGAAGAGGAAAGTGATTCACGATGTGGGCGACCTCATGACGGCGGGCGGGAATTGACGCGCTGGTACCAGCACCGTTTTCACAACATCACGTCTCACCGGATTGTGTTTTGGACCATACCGTGGCTGCCACGCTTCCTCCATCCCCCCATCGCGGCGGTGACGGCGCTGATCTTCTTCCTCCTTTTGAAGCGGGAGCGCCGGGCGGTAGCCGGCAATCTGCGCCGGGTCTCGGGCAAGCGTGGGTTGGCACTGCAATGGAAGGTTTATCGCGTCTTCTATTCGTTCTGCGACTTCATGGTTTCCTATTGCTATGTCCCCCGGGCCACCCATTCGCAACTGCTCTCCATGCTGGTGGACCAGCAGCGCGGCGTCGCCAAGATCGACCAATGCCTAGCTGCGGGCAATGGGCTCATCGTGTGGACAGCACATCTGGGAAATTCGGAATTCGCCTCGCGCCTCCTTGAAATGCACGGCCGGCCCGTCAACGTGGCGCGCGTGGTCGAGGATCAACCGGCGGAGATAATGCTGCGGAATTTGATGGCTAACGAACGGCTCAAAATTGTGGATCTCAGCGGCGGCGTGCGGGCCACCATAGAACTCTTACAGGCCTTGCATCGCAATGAGATAGTGGCGATCCAGGGGGACCGTGTCTATCGTCGTCATGGTGTCGATGTCCCGTTTTTTTCACAACCCGCTCCCTTTCCGCTTGGCCCCTTCCTGCTTTCGCAGGTCTCGGGCGCCCCGGTGCTGCCCGGTTTCGTGATTCGCCAGGGTTGGCTGCGCTACCGCGTTCTAATGGGCGATCCGATCCCGCCGATCCCATCCGGTGACCGCGACGCCGGCCCGCAAGGCGGTTTGTGCCAAGCCGTTCGGTTCCTGGAAAAAACGTTGACGACCCATTACGATCAGTGGTTGAATTTTTTTGACTTTTGGCCAGTGACCTCCCGTGACTGATATCCGGAAAACCATCGTCGTTACTAGTGTCGGCGTTGTCAGCACCTATGGCATCGGCCTGGACTGCCTGCAGGCAGGCATATTATCGGGCAAGTGCTGTCTGGCGCCCACGAAGGATCTGTATCCCGGCTTCGAAGGAACGACTGCCCAGGTCTGCGGATTGCCGCTTCCGGCGGAAGGCTCCAACTCTCGAGACTCCCGCACTGATCGACTCGCGGTGATAGCGGCTCAAGACGCAGTAGCGGATTTCGATTGCGAGAGCGTTGCCTTCCGGGAGAGCGGCGTCGTGATGGCCAGCACGGTCGCGGGCTTGACCGAGATAGATCCTGGAATCTCTCAGGATCCGGCCGCTTGGTATCGACGCGGCGGTCTCTTGCGGGCCGCCTCCTATCCGGTGGCGCACGTTGCCGACGCTGTGGCTGAGCATTTAGGCATTCGCGGACCACGCTGTGCCGTTTCTGTGGCTTGCGCTTCTGGAGCGATGGCGATCGCGCTCGCCGCCAACATGCTGCTCGACGGAGCCGCTCCCATGATCTTGGCAGGGGGCAGTGATGCACTGTGCCCGTTCACGCTGAGCGGGTTCAACTCCTTGCAGGCATTGGATCCAAGCCCCTGCCGGCCCTTTGACCAGAATCGCAAGGGGCTGAACCTGGGCGAAGGATCCGCAGTTCTCGTGCTCGAAACGCTCGCTGGGGCTGCGGCGCGTAATGCCAACGTTTTGGCGGTACTGCGTGGATGGGCCATGACTAATGATGCATTTCATCCCACCGCGCCACAGGAACGGGGAAACGGCTTGGCGGCTTGCATGCGCCTTTCCATGGAAATGGCGGAAGTCAGTTGTGGTGAGATCGGCTATGTGAATGCTCACGGCACGGGCACGCCCCTGAACGACATTGCCGAGGCCAACGCATACGAGACCGCCTTCCGCGGACGCAACCGTCCCATTCCCGTATCCTCGACAAAGTCCTATTTCGGACACTGTCTGGGAGCAGCCGGCGCCTTGGAGGCGGCCCTCACGATCACGGCCGTTCGTAGCGGCGCACTGTTCCCGACGCTGCGACTGTCGAACCCCATCGAGAGCCCGGGTGTTGACTGGCTACGGGGAGAAGTTCGACGCCAGGCGCTGCCGCTGGCAATGTCGGTTTCCGCGGGGTTTGGTGGCAGCAACACGGCGCTCATATTCGGGAGCGGCCGCGCATGACTCCGAATCTGCCAACCATAACTGGCATCGGTTCAGTGAGTCCCTATGGTCCGCTCGCCGGACTAATCCCGCAGTGTCCCTTGGAACCCAGTGCCATCACCGCATGGACAACCGCCGGGCTGCGGCGAGCGTTTCTGGTGAAACCGTTTCGCCCCGCCAGTGTAGTGCCGGGCCTGAAGACCAGGCGTCTGGATCGCCTGTCGGCTTGGGCCTTGGTGGCTTCGTTCCTAGCCCTTAAGGATGCTGGGACTGAACTAAGCCAGATGGACCGGTCACGGGTTGCCGTGGTCTTTGCCATCGGCTTCGGCTGTGTTGAACTCACCGAAGCCTTCTACCAAAGCGCTGCCGCAAATGGTTGGTCGGGGACCGATCCCAGTACCTTCCCGGAGACTCTCGCCAACGCTCCGGCCAGTCACGTGGCTTTGTTTCACGACCTGCGAGGGCCTAATATCACGGTGGGCAGCAAGGGCTTTGCAGGCGAGAGCGCGCTGATCCAAGCCGCTTCCTTGCTACGCCACGGGCAGGCTGACTTGGCCATTGTCCTGGCGGGTGGTACGCTCACGCGCGCCGTCTACGAATGGTACGAGGTGGCAGATCTGTTGTCGCCGGCCTGCTACAACTCCGAGCCTCTGCCGGAAGGCGGTGGTTTCGTGCCGAGCGAAGGTGTAGCCGCATTGGTGCTGGAACCGGCGGGCCGCCTGGAAGTGCGCTCCTATGCCCATCTCAGTTCGGGCCGTTGGGCGGCCGGCGGACAGCCGGTGGAGACCATCCGCCAGATGCTCGGCGGTTCCGTCCCGAGTCTCACGATTTGTGCCGGTAATGGCGCGCCTTGCGCCACCAGTTCTACAACCGCCTTGGCCCGCGAGCTTACCGGACACGGTGCGGCCATCGTTCCCCCTCAGGCCGTCGCCGCGGGTCTGGCCGATACCAGCGCTCTTCTCCATTTAATCCTGGCCTTGAGCAGCCGGCCAAGCAGCGGGCAGGCTCTCTTGTTAGGAACATCCGGCGAAAGTGGTTTTGCGGCGCTACTGCTGGAGTTGCCTTGAACATGAATGTGCGAATTGCATCCGCGGCGTACGCCGTTCCGCCCGACGATGAGGCCGTGGAAGCGGTCTTGGAGCGGGAACGAGATCGAGTGGAGACAACGCTCGCTCCGCTGAGCGCACTGGCGAGACGAAAGGCCGTAGAAGGTCTCGGACTAAGCCGCGTCCGTGTCTGCGCCAGCACGCAACCGTATGCCTTGGTTCTCGAAGCCGCTTCAACGGCGATAGCGGAAGCCGGGATTACGGCGCGGGACATCAATCTCATTGTGGATTACAGCACCTTCCCCGGAGAGAACTCGCAGGACCTCTCCTTTGCCCACAAACTCAGCGCCGAACTAGGGGCTGAAACTTCGCTGAACTTGAGTTTCAAAACCGGCGGCTGTGGAGCGCTTCACCTCGCAATAAAGACCGCACTGGGTTGGATGAGTACCGATAATAGCATTCAGACTGCCCTGCTGGTGACGGGCGACACTGCGCCTCACGGCAACCGCTCACTGCTTCCAGTTACCGTGCAAGGCGACGCCGGGAGTGCCGTTATTCTGCGCCGCCAAGGCACAGAAGGCCCTTTGCTGCTGGGCGTCGAAGCCATGACACTCGGTCATCTGCACCATGCCATTGCCCTGGTCAAGGCGAACGGCCACCTCGAGATTAAGGTCGATGCTGTATGCATTGAACACGAGGTGATGCCGATCTACTATCTCAACCTGTTCCGGATAATGCAAAAAGTCCTGGCAGCGTCTTCCCTGAAGTTGAACGATGTTGACCATTTCATCTACTCCAACATCAGCCATCGGGACCGCGAGGGTTTCCGCAGGATGGTGGGACTGCCCGAGGGGGGCCTGCCGCCAACTCCCATGGCAGAGTATGGCCACACCTTTGCCAGCGATCTGGTCATCAATTATGTGAATATGCGGCGCCAGGGCCTAATTAGTCCTGGGCAATTGTTGCTATTCGCTTCCGCCGGGATCGGTTTCACCTGGGGGGTGACGCTTGCCCGGGCCTGAAAGCGAGCTGCTCTGCGACTGGCTTCGGCACACGGCAGCGGCCGCACCCGATGCTCCGGCCATAGTCGAAGAGAATCGGGTCACCTCTTTCTGCGAGTTGTTCGAGCAAGCTGCATGGCTGGCCGTACGGTTCGTCGAACACGGCATTCGAAAGCAGGACCGCATAGCGTTGGTGCTGCCGAAGACCACCGAAGCGGTCGTCTCTGTTTTTGCATCCCTTCTCGCCGGAGCTATCTATGTTCCCATCCATCCCCAGTGGCCGAAGGAACGAATCGAAACAACATTGGCGGACAGCGGGGCACGGCTGGTGATCGAGGGCGAAAATTTCCCGCCGCGAATCACTGATCGCCAGACCGGCACGAGCATCCCTTGGCAACCGGTGCCGGCTGCTCTTGCCGGCGTAGACTCGCTGCCCAGGGCAGACGCCGGCGACCCGGCTTTCATTCTGTTTACCTCCGGATCTACGGGCCAGCCGAAGGGAGTAGTCCTTTCCCACCGCGCAGTAAGCGCTTTCGTAAAATGGTCCGCGCGCGAGTTTCAGGTCTGTTCAAGTGACCGCATCGCATGCCCGTCGCCTCTGAGTTTCGATCTTTCCACCTTTGACATTTTCAATATGGCATTGTGCGGTGCCACCTGCGTTCTAGTTCCCGGCCATGTCATGTGGATGCCACGTTTTTTGGTGCGGTTCGTGCGCGAGGCCCGCATCACCTGTTGGTATTCAGTGCCGTCTATCCTGGCCGGCATGTTACAGGAGGGACGGTTGGCGGAGCATGAATATCCTGGCCTGCGCGTCATCCTCTTCGCCGGTGAGGTCTTTCCCGGCCCCAACGTGGCGCAATTGCAGGCTGCGGTCCCGCAGGCTGTTTGCGCTAACCTCTACGGCCCCACCGAGACCAATGTGGTCACGTGGTGTCGCGTGCCGCGCGATTTCGACGGTTCGCGACCGCTGCCTATCGGTCATCCCTGCCCCTACGCCACGGTGACGGTGGAGGCGTCGAGCGGCCAACTGCTCGTCGGCGGCGACTCCCTGATGAGTGGATACTGGAACCGCCCTGAAGAGACGCAACGCGCCTTCGTCAGTTTGGAGGGCAAACCGTATTACCGCACCGGGGACCGCGTGTCGCTTGCGCCTGACGGTCACTACCTTTTCCTGGGACGGCTCGACCGCCAGGTAAAACGCCGCGGTTTCCGCATTGAACTAGGGGAAGTAGAGGCCGCCCTCGTCCGCCAAGAAGGTATACTTGAGGCGGCGGCGGTCGCTGCCGAGGACGGGAAGATGGGAACCGCCATAACCGCTTTCGTCCGCGCCCGCTCCGCTGGCGCTGTTACCTTCGTCGAAGCCAAAGCCCACTGTGCGCGAACACTGCCTCTGTATATGTTGCCCGACCGCATCGTATTTCTGGATACCATACCCAAGGGAAGCCGGGGCAAGATCGATTACGTGGCTTTAGGCAGAATCGCAGAAGGACTAAACCATGGAGATCAAGGCTGAAGTCCGGCAGTTCATCGCTGAAAATGTTCTGCTCGGTGTGCATCAGACCACTATCGAGGACGCCACGCCCCTCATCACCGGCGGGCTCATCGACTCGATCGGCATGATCGGCTTCGTCGCTTTTCTGGAAAGCCGCTTTGCAGTCGAATTCATGCCGAGAGAAATCGACGTGCATAGCCTGGATACCGTGGAGCGGATCGAAGAACTGATCCGGAAGAAACTGGCCGACCGGGACGCTGGCGTGGCCGCCGGTGACGGACAGCAAATTCGGTGAGGTGTCGCGGTGTTGAACCGTTGGAGACTATGGGGACTGACACTGATGGCAACGTTGCTCCTGGCCGCCTGCGGGCGAATGCACAAGGAACCGTTTGAAAAGGCCCCGCTGGCCCCCGGCCAGATCGAGGTGGTGCGCCTCTCGGAGCGCCCCAACCTGGTTGTGGAGCGCATTCGTTTCTGGTCCAAGGAGATGAATGGGCCCCGCTTCTTCCTGGCCCTGGTACCCAAGACGCAGGGAGCGCCTTCCGAGGTATTCATCTTGAATCACGGCTGGTCGGACCGACCGGAGCGCCTATTGCGATATCTCAAAGTGGACCAGGTGTACGATGAAATGCTGGGCCGGGGTGAGGTGCGGCCCGCGATCGTGATCCTGCCCGATGTTCGCTTCAACAGTTTTTACCGGCAGTACTCGAACCGCTTTCCCTACCCCAATTATCTGACCTTGGTGGCGGAAGAGGTGGCAGGAACGGTCTCACGCCACTACGCCATCCCTTTCGAACGGCAGCGTTGGGCGATCGGCGGCTTCTCCTTCGGAGGTTATCTATCTCTGGATGTGGGACGGCGCTATGCCGGCCGGTTCGCCAGCGTGAGCGTGGTTAGTGGGCTGGCCGATGAACAGTGGAGCTTCTGGCCATCGCAACTGCCGCCGCCCGGGCCACTCGATTCCCAGGGCCGAGGCAAGCATACAATCGCGGTACCTGGCCCTGTTCCCAGACTTTTCCTCGCCTGTGGATCAAACGATCGTCTCTTCGCCACAATGCGTGACTTGCACCAGAAGCTAACAGAACTAGGCATCCCGCACGTGTGGTCGACTGGACCTGGCGGGCACACTTGGAAGTACTGGTCTTCGGTCCTGCCACTGATGTTAAAGTTCCATCTGGCTAGTGAACAGAATCAGGTTGAGTCCAAATGAGAGCATTGCTGGTTCAAAGCCCCGCAACGTCGCCATGGGTCCCGCGCAGGCAATGGGAGCCGCCCAGTGTCGCTCTGGCCACGATTGCCGGCCAGATCGATAACCACGACGTCAGGGTGGCAGACATGGTGGTTTGGCGCAAGCAGGCGGTTCCACGCTTCTTGCAGGTCTTGCAGGAATTTAAGCCGGACGTCGTGGGCTTCACGTCCATGACTTTTCAATATGACACCACGGTCGGCTTTGCCTATTTGACCAAGCAGTTCGACAGCCGGATTCGAACCGTGCTCGGCGGATATCATGCCACGTTGTTTGCCGAAAGCATCGCCGCCGGCCCGGACGCGAACTTGTGGGACTTCCTGGTGCGAGGGGAAGGGGACTTTGCCTTTGGAGAACTGCTGAATAGTGTCGAGGCCGATGGCAAGGGGATGAAAAACATCCTCGGACTTTCTTACAAAGAGGAAGACCACTTCCGCCACAACCCGGCGCGGCCGCTCGAAGATCTGGACAAGATCCGGATACCCGCCCGCGAGAAGCGTCTTGCCAAGGGGTTTCACATGTATTTCCGCCGCGCCGACGTCATCGAGACTTCGCGCGGCTGCCTGCATCTGTGCAACTTCTGCAGCATCCGCGAAATGTACGGCCGCTCGTTTCGCCTCTTCCCCTTGGCCCGCGTCCTGGCCGACATCGAAGACGCTTACAGTCGCGGCGCCCGCCACATTTTCTGCACCGACGACAACATCACCCTCGACATGGAACGCTTCGCGCAGTTGTGCGACGGCGTCATTGGCTTGAAGCTGAAGAACCTCATCTTCACCACCCAGGCGAGCCCGATTGGTTTCGCCCACCGGCCGGATGTTGCCAGGAAAATGGCCCAGGCGGGGTTCGTGTCCATCTTTCTGGGCATCGAGAATGTGTCGGTCAAGAACCTGAAGACGATGCATAAGCCCAACACCCTCGACACCATCGAGCGCGGCGTGGCCGCCCTCCAGAAGGAAGACATTATCGTCATCGCCGGCATTATTAACGGGCTTGCGGACGACGACCCGGAGAGTATTCGCGAAAACTACCAGTTCATCAAGAAAATGGGGATTTCCAGCGTCATGGACCAGATCATGACGCCGTATCCCAAGACTCCCTTGCGCGAGGAAATGTTAGCGGACGACCGCGTCGCCAATGTCTCCGATTTTCGCTGGTATGACGGCTACTTCAGCAATGTGCGCACCCGGCAATTGACCGCAGAGGAACTCAATTTTGTGCGCTGGAAAATCCGCCGCGAGATCGTGGGCATGTGGCGCGCCACCAAAGCTGACTGGAAGTTTTTCAAGGGATATACCTACGTTTGGGAGTTTGGCTTCCGCCATATCGTGTGGCTGAACGAAAGGGTGCTCGAACTTCTGTTTGGCATCGAAGGCCGGTACAAGCTTCAGATGCGGCAGTTCCTGCAACTGAACGATTTTGGCATTGAGGTCCCGGGCCGCCAAAGGGCCGACGCTTACCATCCCGTCTACGGCAGCAAGGACGACCCTTACCGCGACACCCGATGGAGCCTGCTAAGGCAGCGTCTGCCTTTTCCCTGGCGCAAACGGCTAACCAACTCAGTGATGGACGAAGTGAATGCGGACCTTCTAGTGGAAATGGCTGGCGGCCCTCAAAAGAAGAAGTAGCATCGCTTCTGGTGTTCAAGCGATCCCAAGTTATCGGTCCGGTAATCGTTCAGGCAAGTGGTACTCTGAAAAATCATGGAAGAGGACCGGGATGCCAACCCAAATGCCCCGGTGGAGCGTAATATCTATGCGATATCTGACAGCGATACTGCTGCTTGCATGCGCCCTGGCCATACCGGCGGTCTGCCAGAAGGAACAAGGACTTGAGCCGGATTCGGCGCAGGCACGCGAGTTGAAGGCCTGTGGGCCGAAGGACAAGGAAGTGCAGTACGTCGCCGACACGGACAAGAAGAGTCATCCCATCGGCGTGCAAACCGCAGACAAAGCGTTGATATATGTTATCCGGCAAAACTACAAGTGGCTCAGGAATTTCCCGTTTCCACTAGCCGTAGACGGTGAGTGGAAGGGAGTCAATCGCCACGGGAGCTACTTCTTTTTTACGCTGGAACCCGGCCTGCACAATTTCTGCTCCAAGGGGATGCGCGAGAATCGGGGTGTGCTTGCCTTGACGGTCGAAGCAGGCAAAACCTATTACATCGAGCAGGAAGATTACTTTTCCCGGCGGGCGCTCGCCGCCCAGCTTTCTCCTATGAGTGAAACTGAGGGTAAATCCTTGCTGGCGATAACTTACCCGAGCACCTGGACGGTCAAATAGACGGGCGGGCATTTCTTAAGTTTGTGGATTCGGAGGAAACAGTAATTTTCTGTCGCCCTAGGGTCTCGCCGGAATCAATGCAATTTCGGAGTTGGTCTTTGGGTCAATGAAGTGTATGGAAAGAATCAAGTGATAGTTGTTGTAGTCGATTCGGACATCCGAAAACTTGATGTAGAGTTCGTTCCCCGCCGCGTTCTCGTCTCCCTTGTCCTTGGCCGCGGTAATTGTTCGACCAGCCAGGCACCGTGAAAACGAGGCATTCAAAGAATTGATTACGTCGCTCCACTCCGCTTTGGTGCCATACCCGTAGAGCGCCCACTCGTCAGGATCCAAATCGACCCACCCAAAAAAGATGTAGTCCATGTTCTTCATGTCAACGGTCGATTCCTTCGTCAGGTAGCGCTTTACACCGTGGCGCGCCTCCAGGGAAGTCGGGAACGAAATGCAGAACAACAGCAATACTGCCGTGACCACCAATCGCTTCACAAGAGATCTCCTTCTTCTAACCCCACATTTCCTTTTTGAAGTTGGCCTAAACCGCGTATGATGATCAAATAGCCGCGGCAAGCTCTTCTTCCGCCTCGTGCAGCAAGCCGTAGCGGTTGAGCCCGTCCCCCTGCATCGGATTCTTCACCCCGGAACCAAGGCGAGAACGAAACCACAACCTGTTGGGGCTACCTGAGTGAAGCAGATACCCACCTTGGCGAATTGAGACCGGGAGGCACACGGATTCCGCCAATCCAACTGAGGTCCGGCTTGGCCGCCTCTTTGCTACTGTTTTGTCAGGCGCATGGACTTACCCTTCGTCTTGTCGCCCATGAATCCCCGGGAGTAAGACCCGTTGAGGTTGTTTTCGCCTTCCGACGTCAACTCGGCGGAATACTCGACTCCGCCATGATGGGAGAAGATCAAGAAAACTTGCTTGCCGCTGACGACGCCGGAGATATCCCAGCCGTCACCATGTCCGGTCAGGTCTCTGCTGCCCTGAGCTTGATTCAGGACAATCTTGCCCCATTCCTTTGCATGCCAGACGCCGTCGACATTGATCGCAGCAGCCTCGCTATGGGCATCAAGCCATGCTTTGCCCTTAGTTTCGAGATTCCTCGCACTCAGGCCAACGGTAAGAATAAGGACCATGCCAACAGGCAATAACAGAAAAAAACATCTTCTCATCTCCAACTCCTTGATTGCAGCACCGTATATTGGAAGTCGTGGAACACACCGCCGCAGTATTTTACCACTCCAGCCGTAATCCGCCCGTGAGTAGAGGAATGCGATTGGAGTTGGGGATTGGATGGGAGTTTGCCAGGGGGCTTTAAGGGCTGTCCCTTGTCAAAACATCGTACATGCGCAATCTCAATAACTTAGCGACAGCTCGATTCGGCACGTTGGGTTAAGATCCGTGCCATGATCTTTCGACTCCGGCACTTCCTCGGCTGGCTTCGCAGTGCCTTTTGTGCCCGCGAGGATCTCATCCTGGAAAACCTCGCCCTGCGTCAGCAACTGCTCGCTCTCCATGCGAAACGACCTCGCCGACGACTCACGGCGTCGCAGAAGCTGTTCTGGGTTGCGTTGCAAAGGCTGTGGTCTCGTTGGAAAGAGCCTCTTATCCTGGTAACGCCCAGAACGGTTATCGGCTGGCATCGGGCTGGATTCCGGCTGTACTGGAAATGGCTCTCCAGAGCCAAGTCGATGGGAGGTCGAAAGCCTGTGAGCAAAGAAGTTCGCGCCTTGATCTTTCAAATGGTTGCCGAGAATCCAACTTGGGGAGCGCCACGCATTCATGGCGAGTTGCTCAAGCTGGCTTCGATCTGTCGGAACCAATGGTCTCGCGATGGGTGCGGCGCGCTCCGAGACCTCCAGATCTCACGAGGCGCTGGATGACGTTCCTGAGGAACCATCGCGAGGCCATTGCGGCGATGGACTTTTTCACTGTGCCGACCCTGACCTTCGGCGTTCTGTACTGCTTCTTCGTCATCGGCCATGACCGACGTCAAGTGCTGCACCACAACGTGACTCGAAATCCCAATGCGCTTTGGGTCACACTGCAGTTGCACGAGCCTTGGGAATGCAGCGAGGAACCGCAGCGATTTCTTGTCTTCGATCGGGACGCAAGTTCAGTGCTGCTATTGCCTCGACCGTGAAAACCATGGGCACTCAGCCGGTTCGCACCCGTGTGGTCAATAAACTCATCTTCGCTTCCAAGGAAGGGGAGTTTCCCCGACCGAAGGCTCATGCCCGCTTCCCGCTCATAGTTGTGCCTCGTCGCAATCCTGTCGTGCTTTGAAATCAACAACTTCGCGGCAGCCTTGTGTTGGGGATTCGGCGGCTAATTCCCTCTTCTGAGGCTTGGCTGGCGCAAAGGGGTATTCTGGACCCAGAGGCGAGAGCGACAGCGGTTCGCAAGAACGGTTCTCAGGGTCGGAGGCATCATGAAGCGCGACATGGACCTAATACGAGCTATCTTGCTGAATGTGGAACAGCAAGTCCCGCCCGAGGGCTGGTGTGACGTTCAGCTGCCTGGCCACTCCGAAGAGGAAATTTCGTACCACGTAATGCTCTTGCGTGATGCTGGCTTGGTCGAGGCTGTGAAGCTCTCCACTCAGCACGGTGTTTGTTGGCGCCCGAAGCGGCTCACTTACGAAGGGCACGAATTTCTGGACGCTGCCCGCAACGACACATTCTGGAACAAGGCAAAAGCGACCGCGATCGAAAAAACAGGCTCTCTCTCAGCATGGAGGCACTGAAGATCGCCCTGGGCGCAATTCTGAAGCAAAGCCTGGGCGCCTAACCTGCGGCCTACCGCTCGATCCAATTTTCATGTTCGGTGGGGCGCCGCGGCGCAGGCGGCATACCCGTCGATTCACTGCAAAATAATTCAAACTTGCTGCAACGCAATTCAAACATTACTGCAATTGAATTCCGACAATTCCAGCTCCTGTGGGGAAGGGGGATATTTTGCAGTGGCGGTTTTTCGCGGCGAATGGCGGTTTTTAGCGGTTCTTATAGCGTCCGAATTCGACGAAACTCGACCTTGTTTGTGCGGAATTGATTTGCAGTGCTGCGGGATTTGACCTCTGTAACTGCTTGATTCTTCGTGAACGATAAAGGCTTTTCGCACACTTCTCGCGAACCCCACGGCTCGGACGCAGGGCAGAATCATGTAACCTATTCAACCCAAATAACTTACGTGATGAATCAGTGCATGAACTTGGAGCGATCCCGCGAACCTCCCGCGAACCTGCTGTCAATACGGACCTAGACCCTGTGCGGGGTCTTAGCGGGCGATGTCCGCGGTGCGACTAACGCTATCCGCTTCACATCCACCCCGGCCCGACGCCAGAACCAAAGACACTCATTTTCGTCGGCTAGATTTCCCATCTGCAAGAAACGTTCAGCCGATGGTTGTTTCACTCCCGATTCCCAGCGGGATACGACTCCCTGCGTCACGGCTAAGGCTTCGGCGAACTGCACCTGCGAGAGCCCTAGCTCTTTGCGAAGGCTGACCACTCTTTGCGCCCATTCTGGTCTGACCACTAACCCACCTCACCATCAGCCTTGACTTTGCAACACGCCTATGGGAATATAGCCTTTGGACATATAGCCCATGGACATATGTCCTGAGACTGCAACTCCATCAAGGTAACACGCGCAGTTTCGTCCCTACGTGCCTCGTGGCGTTAGTTTCTTGATTCATGACGGAGATCTCTTTGAAACCAGGTGGCTCTCATGCCCAACAGTTGGCTATGTATTCAAGATGTGACTGACCTGACCGGCTGGCATCCTCAGCATGTGCGCCGGTTGGCCAGAGCGGGTCAGTTGCGGTACCGGCCCTCGAAACCAGTGAGGAGCAATGGACGAGCCCAGCGCGAATACGCACTTTCTTCCTTGCCGGTTGAAGCGCAGCTGAAATTCCTCAAGCAGCCGCTGCTGTCAGGCCCAGCCTGCACGGCTCTGGCGCTTCGCGCGGATCTGAACCAATCCAGCTTGTTTGCTTCTCTGCCGGAAGTCAGCGAGCCCGAACGCCTCAACTTTTCCGCAAGGCAGAACGCGCAGGCCCTGAAGCGCCTGGAAGTGATTGCGCCGCTGGTGGAATTCTCGAGCCGCAGCCAGCGCTCCCGTCCGACGTTTCGTACCGCTGGTGGAGTTGCGGTGCGAAGCATGAACTCGCTGGCCGGCTACCTCGCGGATCAACACCACCTCAGCGTCCGAACTCTCTGGAACTGGTATGCACAGTACCGCAAGCTCGGCTATGCGGGTCTGGTCGACCGAGTACGCTCGGATAAGGGAAAATCGCGATTTCTCAAAGCCCATCTCGCGGCCCGGGCATATCTGGAGAACAAGTACCTGGGTGAGCGGCTGTCGATTCGGCTGGTGTACCGGGCCTTGCTGCGCGATCTGCGGA